>JBASYJ010000225.1:0-81835 GCA_049277435.1 Prolixibacteraceae bacterium | reverse complement strand
CATAACTGGCAGGCAGACGAAGATCTTCAAAGTCGAGCCGGGTAGGCATCGGCATGGTTACCACATTCAGTTTTTCACCGTTTTCAAGTCTGGCATTCCGGAGAATTTCAAGGTTTGCTTCCAGTTTATGGTGGTTCGGGTCGCCGGTATTTGGTTCTTGAACGGCAACAACCGTATTTCGGTTGACAAAACGGCAAATGTCATCCACATGCCCGTGTGTATCATCGCCTTCGATGCCTTCGCCCAGCCAGATGGTGTTGGTCACTCCCAGGTATTCACGAAATACATTTTCGTAATCTTCCTTTTTAAATCCTTTGTTCCTGATTTGCAGAACCGGATCCATCAGACATTCTTCGGTAGTAATCAATGTTCCGCAACCGTTTACATCAATGGAGCCGCCTTCAAGCACAACAAGTTTGTCGTTGTAAACAGCCGGTATGACCGGCAATCCCAGATGACTGGCAACAGCAGCCGGAATTCCCTGATCTTTTTTGTGGTTTTTGTATTTCGCCCAGCCGGTGAATCCAAACTGAATGGCTTCGCGACCGCCATCAGCAGTTTTAACAATTGCCGGTCCCGAGTCGCGCATCCAGTTGCGGTTCGTATCTTTGATGATGAAACTGACCTTTTCCTGATCAACATGTGCCTGTTCCAGCATCACCAAAACCTTTTCCCGCAATTCCTCAGATTTCACAACCAAAACCACCGGTTCATAAGTTGTCACTTTTTTAATCATCTCTACAAATGCCCATTTTATGGCATGATACTTTCCGGGCCAGTCGCGGCCTTCAGACGGAAATGAGAATAAGGTGGCCTGATGTTTTTCCCATTCGGCAGGGAATCGGCGTGTAGTATTAATCATCGTTTTATGTATTCGAAATTATCAGTAAAAGTTATTTATCTCCAATCACCACATTCCAGCTCCGAACCTGCCATTCGGTAATCAATCCGTTTTTAACATACGGATCAAGGCTGACAAAATCTTCGGCTATTTTCGGACTTTCTCCCTTGAAAACCAAAAGTGCACCATCTGCAGGATCGGCCAAAGCGCCACCCAAAACAAGTTCTCCGTCCTGAAACGCCTGATTGGCCAAAGCCAGATGTTCTTCCCGGAAAGGGGCCCGTCGTTCAATATAATTTTCAACAGTCTTGTAAATCAGAATGTAGTACATGGTTGGAATATTAAAATTAGCCTATAAAGTAAAACTATTTTTTTTCAGGTTTTATTTGCTGACTGAATTCATTCACTGTCTTCAGATCGAATTGATAATAATCCAGCTTTTTATTGATGTCGAGTATTGTTTTCAGACTGTAATCTGTTACCATGCTATTGGCGATATCGTAAGTGAATTTTCCCTGGCCACTGCCTTTCCCGGTAAAGGTATTGTCCAGCATGACCGGAGTCATGAGATAGGTTTGATTCAGGTCAAATTCAGCCACATGATTACTGATCGCGGTTAATTTGCAGGTAGTTGTTACAATGATCTCAATCGTAGAATTTTGCATCGGAATTGAAACCGGACGGTCTGTTGAAAACTCATCACCAATGTTAAGTTCTTTCTCCGGAAAGTTGAATTGTTCAAAACTTTTCCGGATAGTTTCCAGAAGCTTGATTTTCTGATCGAAGCCTGACAAGCCGGAAACGACTGTATTGAAGGCAGGTAGGTCTTTACCCGTAATTTCGCCTTTGATCACGGTTCCTTCCGGAATCTCATTCTGGTCGTCGAGGCCCAGGATTTTATTATAGGTTAAAACAACCGGAATTTTTCCCATTTCTGATTTTTTACCGGTTACCAATTCCGCTTCGGTTTTGGTTTTAACCTTCGAAATAGTCGGATTTTGAACATGCATACTTTTTAGCTTTCGCATGGCAATATCTTCACCCGAGTAGCTTACTGTAGTTTCTGTGCCACGAATAGTGGTTATGCTGTATGTTTTTTCCGGCTGAAACTGAACTTTCAGGATTAACCCTTCGGGCTTTTTGGGAGCGCTGCAGGAAATCACGAAAAATAGTAAAATGACTGAGACTGGTTTAATCACTTGTTTGTCTTAATCAATAAACCTCTTAGTAATATCCCCGTAGGCATCAATCCGGCGGTCGCGCAGGAAAGGCCAGTTGCGGCGAACATCTTCCATTAAAGTATGATCGATTTCAGCCATGATGATTTCTTCCTGATCGTGTGAAGCCTGAGCCAGAATTTCGCCCTGTGGACCGGCAATAAACGATGCTCCCCAGAATTCAATTCCGGCCGACGATTCCACCGGTTTTTCGAAACCAACCCGGTTACAGGCAGCTACAAAAATACCGTTGGCAACTGCATGGCCACGCTGAACAGTGCGCCAGGCATCGTGTTGTTTTTCACCATACTGTGCTTTTTCGTGAGGATGCCAGCCTATGGCAGTCGGGTAGAAGAGGACTTCGGCGCCTTGCAAAGCAGTAATCCGTGCTCCTTCAGGATACCACTGATCCCAGCAAATCAAGGTTCCGATTTTACCCACTTTCGTGTTGAAAGCCTTGAACCCGATGTCGCCCGGGGTGAAATAGAATTTTTCGTAGTAACTCGGATCGTCAGGAATGTGCATTTTGCGGTACAAACCGGCTTCCGAACCATCGGTATCAATAATGTATGCTGAATTGTGATACAATCCGGAAGCACGCCGCTCGAAGAACGGAACAATCAACACCACTGCCAGTTCTTTCGCCAAATCGCTGAAAGCCTGGTAAGAATCGTTGTGAAGTGGTTCGGCCAGATCAAAATAATCGTGGTTTTCGCTTTGACAAAAATAGAACGAACTGTATAATTCAGGTAAACAAACCACATTGGCACCCTGTTTGGCTGCTTTTCTGATCCATTCCAGGCATTTTTTCAGGTTCACTTCCGGAGTTGCATCCAGCGAAATCTGGACCAATGCGATGTTGTAGTTTTTGTTCTTCATGCTTAAAAATGATTAGGCGGCAAAAATAACTAATTTTCGGAAATGGCTTCATCCAATATTCCCCGATAAAATATCTTCTTCACAGTACGGACACGACATGTCCTGTCCGTGTTCCTGGAATTCAAAAGGACATGTCCTGTCCCTACTATTCCTTTTTGAAATATTCCTTACCGGCGTTGCAGATCGGACATTTGTAATCTTCCGGCAAATCTTCAAAGGGTGTACCCGGAGGAATTCCCATGGCCGGATCGCCTTCTTCAGGATTGTAGGTAAATCCGCAGATCACACAAACCCAGCACTGCCCGTCGAATACATAATCGTGTTCATGTTCCGGCTCCTCAACTTTTTCAACTTTAACTGTTTCTGAAACTTCAGCATCCAACAACGATTTTTCAATGTAAGTCGGTGAATTCTTTGGCGAAAGCATTTTATATTTTTCGCGATAGTGCTTGTAGGTGAGTGGTTCTTCGTCAGATATTTCATCGGCATCCACCACTTCGCCAATGACCAGAATGTGTGAACCCAAATCTACAGAATGTGTGACTTTACAATCGAACCATGCAACCGAACTTTCCAGAACAATCGGGGCACCGGTAACCGAAGTGATGGTTTTTATTCCGCTGAATTTATCGATATCGTTGGACGACATAAAACCAAAGTCGCCGATAATCTTCATGTTGACCTCTTTTTTCAGGACAGAAACTGAAAAAATGCCCGAATCGATAATTGTTTGAGTGGACAGATTTTTTTTATGGCAGGAAATGGCAAGCTGCTCTGGTTGTGATGTCACCTGAAAAGTGGTATTGGCAATGTATCCTGCTTTTTTACCCTGAAATTCAGACGCTACTAGATATAGTCCGTACGATAATTTGTGAAAAGCTTTTAGTTTCATGTTTCTGCGTTTACTGTTTTGACTAAGATTTACGAAATTAAACTATTTGGCGAAGAATCCTCAGGTTTTATCCTTCAAATTCGCCACTGAAATATGTTGTATGTGCCATCAGGTTTCAATACCTTAGCTCGGCCAATTTATATGTAATTTAACTGTATTAACTATGAAAAAGTTTATTGTAATCCTGACCTTATTTCTTTGGGTTTCAAGTGTGAATGCCCAATTTCCGGCTCAACCCGAAACTCAAAAGCAAATTATTATTGAAACTGAAAATACCGCATTGGTCTATTCAGTTGGTAATAATCAAAAATTGTATCAGGTTTATCTGGGCGAAAAATTGAATAATCCTGAAGATTATAAATTGCTTCCAAATGTGCATGAAGCGTATATTCCCTCCGGAACCGACAACCTGTTTGAACCGGCCATTAGAGTACTTCATAACGATGGAAATCCGTCATTGGAGTTGTTGCTGGCCGACGAAAAGGTGACCCGTGACGGCGATCTGATTACGACTTCGTTGCTGTTGAAAGATTCCAAATATCCGGTAGAAGTCCGCCTGAATTTTGTCGCTTTCCAGAAAGAGAACATTATTAAAACCTGGACTGAAATCAAACATCAGGAAAAGAAACCAATCGAACTGACCAATTTCGCATCATCAATGCTGCACTGGGATGCCGATAAATATTGGCTCACTTCATTTCATGGCGACTGGGCCAAAGAAATGCGGATGGAAGAAAGTCAGTTGACTGCCGGTATTAAAATCATCGACAGCAAACTGGGAACCCGCGCCAACATGTACGAAACTCCGGTTTTCTTTCTGGCAAAGAATACTCCTGCCACTGAAAATTCAGGAGAAGTGATTGCCGGAACCTTGGGCTGGACCGGAAGTTTCCAGATGGCATTTGAACTGGATAACAGCAACTCGCTTCGAATGATTTCAGGAATGAACCCGTTTGCTTCGGAATATTACCTGAATCCGAACGAAACGTTTACCACGCCTGAATTTATTTTCACCTTCAGCAACCGGGGAAAAGGCCGGGCAAGTCGTAATTTTCACAGTTGGGCGCGCAATTACGGTGTTCTCGACGGCAATGGAAATCGTTTGAGTCTGTTGAATAACTGGGAAGCAACGTATTTCGATTTCAATGAAAGTAAATTGACTGAACTTATTGGTGGTGCGAAAGAATTGGGAGTTGATCTGTTTTTGCTCGATGATGGCTGGTTCGGGAACAAATATCCACGGTCGAGCGATCGCACAGGACTGGGCGACTGGCAGGAAACCAAAACCAAATTGCCTCACGGAATTGGTTATCTGGTTGAACAGGCAGAGGCCAAAGGGATTCAATTCGGCATCTGGTTGGAACCGGAAATGGTCAATCCGAAAAGTGAATTGTATGAAAAACATCCGGATTGGGTGCTGAAACTTCCAAACCGCGAAGAACATTATTACCGCAATCAGCTGGTTCTGGATCTGACCAATCCTGAAGTTCAGGATTTTGTGTATAAGCTGGTGGATGATTTGCTTACCAAAAATCCAAAAATAGGTTTCATCAAATGGGATTGCAACCGCATGATGACCAACACTTATTCACCATACCTGAAAGACAAACAATCTCATGTTCAGATTGAATATGTGCGTAGTTTCTATAAAGTGATGGATCGCCTGCGTGCTAAATATCCGAATTTCCCAATCATGCTTTGTTCCGGAGGTGGTGGCCGGACCGATTACGGTGCGCTGAAATATTTCACCGAATTCTGGCCGAGCGACAATACCGACGCGTACGAACGGGTTTTCATCCAGTGGGGGTATTCTTATTTTTTTCCAAGTATTACCTCATGCAACCACATCACTTCGATGGGGCAGCAATCGCTTAAATACCGGACAGATGTAGCCATGATGGGAAAGATGGGTTACGATATCCGGGTCAATGAGTTGACCGCTGACGAGTTGAAATTCAGTCAGGAAGCCATCCAAACCCACAATCGCCTGCGAGACCTAATCTGGAAAGGCGATTTGTACCGGTTGATTTCGCCTTATGAAGAAGAACGAGCGGTATTGATGTATGTTGCGGAAAATCAAGAGAAGGCTATTCTATTCTCATACGCCCTGCATCCACGCTCATTCGGGCAGTTTAGCCCGGTTAAATTGCAAGGTTTAGATCCGGCTAAAAGCTATAAAATCGAAGAAATAAATAAGTTCCCGGGAACGCGTTCCTGGTTTTCATCTGAAGGTAAAACTTTTTCAGGTGATTATCTGCAGAAAATTGGCTTGCAACTTCCGAATAACGGCGATTTAACCAGTGTTGTGATCGAAATTACTGAAGTGAAATAGATTATTTTTGATACTCAGCGGGTGACTTTAAGTCACCCGCTGAGTAATTGTTCTGTCTACCTCCCGATTTCAGAAGGCGGAACTCCAAAATATTTGCGGAAACAGCGCGAAAAATAAAGCGGATCGTTAAAACCAACGCGGTAACTTATTTCGGCAATTGTTTGCTGTTGAACATTATTCAGCAGCATTTTTTTTGCTTCCTTCAGGCGGATATTTCGTACAAATTCGGTGGCTGATTGGCCCGTTAAAGCTTTAAGTTTGGAATAGAGCAGGGTTTTGCTCATGTTCATCCCATCGCAAAACTGCGACACGTCGAAATCCGGATTGTCCAGGTTTGAAAAAACGAGTTGGATCGCTTTATCCAGACAATTCTGATCGGCAACATTGTGAGCAAAAGTTTCAGGTTCCAGTTCTTCCTGTTCGGCAAACCGATCCTTCTGACGTCGCCGGTTTTCAATCAGGTTGTAGCTGCGGGCAATCAGTTCGTTCATACTGAATGGCTTGGTGATGTAATCGTCGGCACCTGTTCCCAATCCTTCCACAATATCTTCCTCCGAATCACGGGCAGTCAGTAAAATCACCGGCAAATGACTGGTCAGCGGATCCGATTTCAGCCGCGAACAAAATTCCAGTCCGGTTAACCCGGGCAACATCACATCCGAAATAATCAGGTCGGGCATCTCTGTTTTCAGCCATTCAATGGCCTTTTCAACCGAACCAACTCCTTTTACCTTGAAATAATTATTCAGTTCAGCAGTAACAAAACGGAGCATCGGTTCTTCATCTTCAATCAGCAAAACAGTCGCTTTTTCCTGAGACTGAATTAATTTAAAATCGATAATTTCTTTCGCAGGCCCGCTCGCTCCGGAAGTTTTTTCAGCAGGGATCAATGGCAGGATAACTTTAAAACTGGTACCCAGCAATCCATCGCTCAAGACTTCAATGCTCCCGTTGTGCAGGCTGACCAATTCTTTCACCAGCGATAATCCAATGCCGCTTCCGGGAATGCGGGTCGCTTTTTCGTTTCGCAGCCGGTAAAAACGGTCGAAAATATTTTGCTGCATTTCTTTCGGTATTCCGGGGCCCGAATCATTTACCCAAAGCTGCAGTTTATCGTTGGGCTGTTCAATCTGAACAATCAGTTCAACTTTTTCATTTTCCGGAGTGTACTTAAACGCGTTCGAAAGGAGGTTTACCACAATTTTTTCGAGTTTATCAGCATCGTATTTAACCCATAGTTCCTGAAGATTGCAGTTAATTTCGAAGTTGATGTTTTTTTCGTGGGCCAGTGGGGTGTAATAACCGGCAATGTTCCGGAGATGCTGAACGATATCGCCCGGACTGAGTTCAAGTTGTATTTTTCCGGCTTCCAGTCTGCGAAAATCAACCACCTGATTAACCAGGTTCGAAAGGCGCTGAACATTGGTGTAAATCAGTTCCAGACTGTCTTTGTTTTCCAGTTGTTTAGTTGATTTATCGAGCAACTTCTGAAGTGGCAAGGCAATCAGGGTAAGTGGTGTTTTCAGCTCGTGCGAAATGTCGGTAAACAGGCGAAGTTTTAACTGGTCGAGTTCGTGAATCTGCCGGTTTCGGGCGTACAGGCGGAGTAGCAGCCACACAATTATGCCCAAAAAACCAAGTATGGTGAAAATAAACCAGGCGCGCCGGTAAACCGGAGGAAGGATGCTGAATGAAATCCGGGCAGGTTCAGGCTCGATGTTTCCGTCCAGGTCGCGCGAACGGACTTCCAGCGTATAATCGCCCGCAACCAGATCCAGAAAAACACTCGATTTCAGGTCGGTGAACGGTGACCATTCTCCCCGGTTCAGGCGGTGCGAAAATTGAATTTTATCGCTCGAAGTTTGGTTCCAGAAATCGATTCCGCTGTAAGCAATGATGATGTTTCCGGAGGAAGAAATTTCCTGATTCGAAAAGAAAATCGTGGTTTTTGGTGCGTGGTTCTCTTTCCGGTACATGGTGGTTTTAAACACTTTCGGATCTTCGGCCGTATTTTTAAAATCGTAAAGGTACCATTCGCGCGTCGCCTGGTTAATCCACAGGGCTCCATCGGCAGATTTGCGCAGGAATCCACGTTCACGCTGGATGTTCAGATCGGGATGAATTATCTGGGTAATAAATTGTTTGCCGTCGAAAAGCGAAATGCCCTTGTCGGAGGCCACATAAACCGTGCTGTCGTTGTCGATTAAAATATTCGTAACCATGTTACTGGCCAATCCATCGAAAGTCGAAAACCGGTTCCATTTTTTTCCGTCGTGATGAAACAGGCCCGATCCGCCCTGGGCAACCCAGATGTGATCGGTGGCCGAAATGGCGATGTCGTCGGTCCAGTTTGCCACTTTCACCGGAAGGTCGACCGGGCGTGTGCTCTGGCCATTGAACACATAGAGTTCGCTGCCCGAAAACCAAAGTCTTCCGTCGGATGTTTGTCCGATAGAAGGAATTCGTTGCGGAACCCGGTCTCTCGAAACAGCTTTCCAGCTTTGATTCCGGTAATTGAACTGCATAAATCCGCCGCGGTACCTGGTGTTACCCAGTTCAAGCAAGCCATTTACCGGGAAAGCAATGGCCGAATCGCCCAGTTCGCAAATCCCGTCGTAAGCAATGCCCAGGTACAAATCCGGAAACTGGTTTAGCGACCATATTTTATTCTGAAACCGGGCAATGGCTGCATTCCCGTTGTGGCTGCCTGCTGCCCACAAGCCGCTTTTTGCCGAATAATGCAAACTCATGGTCATGTTCATGAGCCCGTCGGTTGTCGTGTATTTCTGAAAATTCTGCCTGTCCGCATCGCAAACCACCACTTCGCCCATGTTGGTGGTAAACCATAATCTGCCATCCGGAGTGGAGCATTGAAAATTCAGGCCTGAAAAAGTGGTAAAGTTTTTATCCGAAAGATCAAGTTTCATTAAACTTCCATTTGATCCGAACGCATACAGACGATCATTTTTATCCAGGCTAATGTCGATGTACGAAAGCGGCAGGGCAACATCCGGATACTGATAAACTTTCCACTCCGAATCTTTAAACGAATAAAGTTTGCTGTGCCCTCCAATCCAGATTGTTCCGTCGGAAGTTTTCAGGATCGACGACTGAACATTATCGCCACCGAGTTTTTTGAGGTTCACCGTTTCCCAGGTATCGGCAGCAATGTTGCCCTGAAGCAAAGTTATTGTGATGGTGCTGCTGGTGATAAAAAGTGAATTGTCGGTGGCACAAATTCCTGAAATATCCCAGTGCCTGATGCCGGGAGCGTTCAGGTATTTCCATTTCTGTGCATTCCCGGATGGGTTTTCGAGGTTGATGATCCCCAGGTTTTTGTTGGGCAGGTCGACCGAAAAAATAGCCTGCTGCTGATTGGAAAGGCATAGATTGTAGACCGGAAAATTGATTTCGAGCACCGAAGGTAGGTGATAATCGTTGGCCGCTTCGAGCCGGATGATTTTTTCAACCGCACCATTGTCGGAAATTTCGAAATAGCCTTCCGGATTCAAACAATAAATTTTTCCGGAACTGATCCGGATTAAACCATGATCGGAACCGATCCAAACATTCTGATTTGCGTCGGTTATGAAATTCCGCTGGTCGTTAAATTTAAAATTCAGGATTTTCCTGAATTTGCCTTCCCTGAACCGAAACAATCCATTTGAGGTGGTTACCAGAAGATTGTTGTCTTTTTCGTAGATTAAAGATTGGATGTTGGAACTGTCAGGGATAAATTCAGTTGATTTGTAGCCGTTGTAATACACGGCCTTATTGCCAATCCCGAGCCACATTCCTTCTTCGTTTCCACTGGCCAGGCACGAAATATGAATGGTATCGTACTCCGGAAAATTAATCCATCGCCAGGGCTCAAGAACCGGATCGGCCAAGGTTGGTTTGTAGGGAACCGAAGCCTGTGATTGCAGGAATATGAACAGGAATGCAGAAATGATAAACAGTTTCAGTGCTTTTATCACAGAGCCAGGGTTTATGGTTTACAAATCGGTGTGGGTCCCAAATTTAGTAAAAAAACGAAGAATGAAGGCAAGCGGTTGGAATACGGAAAAGGGGAAAATGAATTTCGAAGTGATGCTCATTGAGAAGTGAAGCGACTCTTGACGGCGACTGAAAACTACGCCTAGTTCTCTGCCATCAGCTGGCGCGCTTCCTGCTGCAGGATTTGAGGTAAATGGATGTGACGGCGGCTGATGCTGGTGAGCCATTTACTTATTTCATCGGTCCGAAGCGTATATAGTACTTCGCGCAAATCTTCAATCTGGGCTCCGGTAAATTCTTCCTCGCGTACGTTTCGCAACTGGTCGAGTTCTTCGTCGTTGAAATAAATGATTTCCTCGTTGTTGAACATCGATTCGTCAAATTCGCAAACCTCATGCGCACCGCAGCAGCTGGCATCAATCTGGTAGGGTTTTTCCTCTTCTTTTTCTTCAGTTACTTCCTGAATTTTTCTTTTTGGCCACTTCAGAACCAAAACCAGAACAAGTATTAGGATGATGAAAACAACGATATAAATCATGGCTGCAAATGTAGGAATTTGAATTAAAAAATGTGATTTAAAATTCTTAAGAACTTTAAATTTTGCTGAAGCCCGGAACCTGTCTTGTTACATTTTGTTGGGAATTTTAGTTCTATGATGAACTGTATGGGTAAATCAAAAACGTTGAAATCTATTTGTTTTAGGATTCCCATAGGGAATTTTCATCTAATAGCCACGGATTTTAAACCGTGGAAAAATGAATCATAAAAACCAGAAGTTCCTTAGGAACGATACATTTTTTTTCGTTAAAATGCAGTGTTTGAACAATCTTCATCATATTTATGATCCGAGCCAATAGCTCTCATGATCATGGTTGTGTCCTTTTGGGGATGGAATTTATTCCATCCTTATAATATGAACCGAGCCGATGGCCCGGTAATGCTAATTTTGTAGGATGGAAGTTAATTGTCTTCATGAAATTACCCACACCAAATGTTACAGATCCGGAATATTATTGTGCTATATTTGATTATTCAGAAATTAATCATTCATCTTTTTTCTAAATCATGCATTTATGAAATACATTTTCAGCCTTGTCTTCATTCTTATATTTGTACCACAATCAGAAGCGAAATTCAGTAAGCTGTTTGAAAATAGTACTTTACGTTTGGATTATTATCATTGCGGAAATGCTTGTACGGAAAAATATTATTTTGATGAATTGATTCAGGAGCCGTTTTGGGGAGGTTCGGAAACCAACCTGATTGACGAAATGGCATACGGTAATCACATGCTTGAAGTGCGTCTGGCAGAAACTTCCGAGTTGATTTATTCCAAAGGATTCGGTACGCTTTTCGACGAATGGCAAACGACTCCGGAAGCGAAAACCACCGATTGCTGTTATCCTGAATCGGTGATTATGCCTTTCCCGAAAGAAAAGATTGTGGTATCGATTTCGAGCCGGAACAAACAAGGCATTTTCGAAAAACTATTTGAACATGCAGTCGACCCCAAAAGTTATTTCATAAAAAAGGAACGGGAAAAGCTTCCTGTTTTTGATGTCGTCAAATCGGGCGATCCGGCAAAAAAAGTAGATATTGTATTGCTGCCGGAAGGTTATACTGAAGATCAGAAAGAGTTTTTTACAGCTGATTGTCAAAAGTTTGCAGATGCTTTTTTCTCGTATTCACCCTATTCTGAAAACAAAAACAAATTTAACATCCGGGGAGTTTGGGCGCCATCGAAAGAAGAGGGCCCGGATATTCCGGGAAACAATATCTGGAACAAAACCCGTATGAATGGCTCTTATTATACTTTCGACTCGGAGCGGTACCTGATGATCGACGATTTTCAGGGAGTGCGCGATGTGGCCGGAAATGCGCCGTACGACTACATTTATATTCTGGCCAATACCGAAAAATACGGTGGCGGGGCCATCTTTAATTTCTACGGAATAAGTGCCGCGCATCACCTCGACGAAACCGGTAAAATTTACATCCATGAATTCGGTCATCTGTTTGCCGGCCTGGGCGATGAATATGTTGGCGGGGTTGAATATTCCGACTTTTATCCAACTACCGTTGAGCCCTGGGAACCCAATTTGACGACCCTGGTTGATTTCGGTAAAAAGTGGAAAAATTTGCTGCCCGATGGAATTGAAATTCCAACACCTGCGAAAGATCGTAACACTTTAATACTGGGAGTTTACGAAGGTGGTGGTTACGTTTCGAAAGGGGTTTACCGTCCGTGGATGAATTGTATGATGAATAACCTCCATACGATTGATGTTTTTTGTCCGGTTTGTAAACAAGCCATTCAGGATATGATTGATTTTAACTGCAAATAGGTATTGAATTATTTCCTTGTGGCAAGATCGAAGTTCGATGTTATGATCTTGTGATACAGTGACTTTGTGGTTTGTTTTTTATTAATTCGGTTTTTTTACCTGAAAAAGTAAAACAGATAAACCAAAACTCCCTGAAATAACATCGTTCCATCCAGAATTCCGTAATGGTACAAGGGCCATTTTTTGATTTTTCCGGAAACTAAAAAAAAGTATGTAGTTATCGCTGAAATACCAAGTGCCAGAATGATCAGCCATTCTCCCAGCATTTGGTAATGAACAAATGAAATCAGAAAGAAAATCAGCAGCAACAAATAGGAGAGGGTCATGGCTTTCTTTTCATGGATCAGGAGTGGAATTGTTTTTAATCCGGAATGCTGATCTGCTTCCAGATCGCGGATATCGAACGGGATGGTAATGGCAAAAATGAAAAAGAACCGTTCGGCCAGCATAGTTCCCACATGAACAGAATTAAATACTTCGCTGGATTGAATGATTGGTAAAATTATCGTTGTGGATGACCACACAAATGCGATCATGAAAATCTTTAGATAAGGAATTTCGCGTAATCTGAAAATTTGTTTTTTATCACCCAAAACGGGGATTGAATAGAATAAAGTCAAAACGGCAAATGGGGCTAAAGCAATCAGAATTTCGATTTTGGTTAAAAATACAACCACAGCCGATCCTGCCATCGAAATAAATACCAGCAAATAGAATTTTTTCAGATTCTCGCGCACCCAGTGATGTTTTTCAGAATTTAAGGCTTCCTTATTGGTGAGTACGGTTACCAGGCGGTGAATGTTGTATTCGAATAAGGTTGCAAAGAAAATGATGAATAAATATGGATGCCATTGGGGTCTCATACCCAATTGTATCTGTGCCGAAACGGTAAGCATGACCGCTGCCAGCGAGATGTAAATGTTCGAATTTATTAAACTGCGAATAAACTTCAATGTGTGTGATCCGATTTATTTGTTTCTAAAATCTCATACAGTACCACTAGTATGCTTATACACGATCAGTAAACCACCAGCCCAGACGGATTATTTATGAAAATAGCTCATCTTATTTAATGGTACTCATTTTTCTTAGCACAGTCAAGCTGCTAACCATGCAATTATTCCAGAACTCGTCAAAACCTGGAGCCCAAAACGTTGGGATCATGCCATTTGCTTTCTGGCTGTTTACTATACTATTTGTTAAAGCTATTGCTTTTTGGCGATACATTGGATCGCCTGTTTTCTCATAGGCCAGATCGAAGGTATCTATCATTTGGGCAACACTTGCATCTATGGGCACATAACACAAGTACTGTTCCAGGACAGAAGGAGCCAGCCATCTCTTCGTCGAATTTTTCCAGTTATCATACATTTCGGGTGTTTCCCAAACGACAAATTGGTCCTCGCAAAAGGCAATAAGTTCTTTTGCTGACCGAACAAATGATGTATCCTTGTCTTCATTATTAAGCAAATACTGAGCAAACCATGATGCTTCATATTTCGTTAGGTTTTTATAGGGTTCAACTGCTTCAACATCTTCAAACTGACCTGTCCAGTCGAATGTTTTCATCGGATTCTCCCATATCCATTGAACAGATGAATCAATGGCTTTTTGATATTGGGGCTGTTCATATCGATTAACCAGTTCAGAAAGAAAATTAACAATAGAGATAGGAATACACAATACGTCAGATGTTGGTTTGCCTGTTTCTCTATTTATCCTGATATACCATGTGCCCGAAGACAATTGATTTTTGATATAGGTATTGGCGATATTGATCGCAGCGTTAAGATATTTTTTTTCTTTTGTTTTATCGTATAATGCAAGATATGTTAGGCCGGTTTTCGAAGGTTGGGTTATAATAATCTCTTTACCAAATGTTCCCGCAGCCAAATTAGTTCCTTCGTAAACCTGCGGAAAATATGCCAGAGAAGATTCTGCTGGTTCAGAATTCAGAATAAGATAGTCAGCAGCGGAACGCGCTATTACCAATGAAGTATCATTCCGGGGAAACAGGCTGTTATACATCAGCATCGCGTCAATAACACTTCCAACTTCCAAAGCGGAATAGCAATACAAATTATGACTGCTATGATCAGGCTTGCCAGCGTTGTACCAGTTTTTTATGTGTCCTTGATTGTACATAAACTGCATCCCTTTTCGAAATGCATCCTGATATGAATATTTTGCCTCCGGATAGGGAGGGCAAAAAACTGCTGCCTTATAAAATAACCGGCTTCCGGCCAACACAAAATCCAATCCATCAGCGCTGATGGATTCTACTTTCAGGTAGACTTCTCCATTGGGCAGTTTATCCCAAATTGGCGTTAAAGCCTCATAGGGCGTTTCTGCCATAAAAGTATAGTATCGCTTATCTGTAAATGAAAAAGCAGAATACCTGTATGTTTTTGGGCTGGATATTATCCAGGAAGTATTGTCATTTTTAAAAGACGGAGCATTTTTGAACATAGTGGCCTTTCCATTCCAGAATGGTTGTTTGCCCGGTATTCCCGGACGAATAGGAATCAATGATTCAGCTTTACTCTGTCTGCAGAAATTTTGATTGTCCGGTTGATTTTGTGCAAAAAGTGAGAAAGGAATAATTCCTAATAAATAAATAAAAAATGTTCTCATTACCTGGTTGTTATTGTGTTTTTTACGTTGTCCTGATGTTGAAATATTAAAGCCGTGGCGCTGGGAATAGTGTCGATTGCGGAGTGATTTCCTTTCAGGATACATTACCCATGATGTGGGCGAAACCCCTTGAATCTGTTTCCGAACTGGCAGTTATTTATAAGCGCAGGTATATGTCATGAATGGTAAATATAATAAAAGTTCATTGGTGTTATTGAAAGAAGGTACAAAGGATCTGGAGTGGATCAACTTTGTGGCACAGTAATCATCGCTTGCGAAAAAAAAAGTGTTTGCGGGGCTGTGTTCGTATCACTCAGAGTTGTTAACTTCAGGAAAAACAAAAGGGAACAATCCTTTCGGATCATTCCCCCTTCAATATTTATTCCTGGTTTCAGGTTGCCCTTCTCGGGTATTTTTTATTTGCTGTGTTTGATATTTGCCTGAGCAGCTGCCAAACGGGCAATTGGTACCCGGAATGGAGAACATGAAACGTAATTCATTCCAACTTTATCGCAAAATTCAACCGAACTTGGTTCGCCGCCGTGTTCGCCGCAAATACCAATTTTCAAGTCTGGTTTGGTCATACGGCCACGGGTGACACCAATTTCAACCAGGAGTCCAACTCCATTTTGATCCAAAACCTGGAACGGATCTTCTTTCAGAATGCCTCTTGAAAGATAGTCAGGCAGGAATTTTCCGGCATCGTCACGCGAATAACCCAAAGTCATCTGGGTTAAGTCGTTGGTTCCGAATGAAAAGAAGTCGGCTTCTGCTGCAATATGGTCGGCTGTTAAGGCAGCGCGTGGGATTTCGATCATGGTACCCAACTGATAGTCAATGCGGTCGCCTTTTTCAGCAAATACTTTTTCGGCAGTGGCACGAATAATATCAGCCTGGTTTTTAAGCTCAGCAATTGTTCCAACCAATGGAACCATAATTTCAGGACGGGCATCAATTCCCTTAGCTTTCAGGTTCATGGCAGCTTCGATAATTGCACGCGCCTGCATAGCTGTAATTTCAGGATAAGTGATTCCCAAACGACAACCACGGTGTCCAAGCATTGGATTGAATTCGTGCAGTGATTCAACTTTTAGTTTAACCTGTTCAACAGAAATACCCATTTCCTGGGCCATAGCGAGTTGGTTGTCTTCTTCGTGAGGAACAAATTCGTGCAATGGCGGATCGAGCAAACGAATGGTTACTCCATATCCGGCCATGGCTTCAAAAATTCCTTCAAAGTCGCTACGTTGCATTGGCAACAGTTTTTCAAGGGCTTTTTCGCGTCCGGCAACATCATCCGCCAGAATCATTTCGCGCATCGCTTTGATACGTTCGCCTTCGAAGAACATGTGCTCCGTCCGGCAAAGGCCAATTCCTTTTGCTCCAAATTCGCGTGCCAGTTTGGCGTCGTTTGGTGTGTCTGCATTCGTTCTGACCGACATGCGGGTGTATTTATCAGCAATGGCCATTAATTTGCCGAAATCGCCATCCAGACTTGGAGTAATGGTTGCAACTTTACCATCGTAAACGATACCGGTTGAACCATCCAATGAAATATATTCGCCTTTTTGAAATATTCTTCCGTTGATGGTCAGTGATGTATGAGAAACTGAAATTCCTGCAGCACTTGAAATACAACATTTACCCATACCACGTGCAACAACAGCAGCGTGCGAGGTCATACCTCCGCGTTCGGTCAAAATACCTTCGGCAGCGTACATTCCTTTTAAGTCTTCCGGCGAAGTTTCCCTTCTAACCAAAATTACTTTTTCACCTTTAGCAGCCCATTCTTCAGCATCAGAAGCTGTAAATACAACTTTACCGGTTGCAGCGCCCGGAGATGCCGGTAAGCCTTTTGAAATAACTTTAGCCGAAGCAATTGCAGATTTTTCGAATACCGGGTGGAGCAATTCATCCAGTTTGTTTGGTTCCTGGCGTAATAATGCTGTTTTTTCGTCGATCAAACCTTGTTCAACCATTTCAACCGCCATACGAACCATCGCAGCTCCTGTGCGTTTTCCGTTGCGGGTCTGCAACATCCAGAGTTTGCCATCCTGAATGGTGAACTCCATGTCCTGCATGTCTTTGTAATGCTTTTCAAGTTTAGCCTGAACGGCATTCAGATCGGCAAAAACTGCAGGCATTGATTCTTCGAGCGATGGAAATTTGGCAATCCGGTCAGCTTCAGAAATGCCGGCCCGTTCAGCCCATCTTTTTGAACCTTCGATCGTGATTTCCTGTGGTGTGCGGACCCCTGAAACCACATCTTCGCCCTGTGCATTGATCAGATATTCGCCATTGAATATATCCTCACCGGTTGCCGCATCGCGTGAGAAACAAACGCCGGTTGCAGAAGTGTCACCCATGTTACCGTAAACCATCGCCTGAACGTTTACTGCAGTTCCCCACTCGTTCGGAATTTTTTCCATTTTACGGTAAAGAATTGCCCGTTCAGTATTCCATGAATCAAATACGGCGCAAACTGCTCCCCAGAGTTGATCCCAAGGATTGGTCGGGAAATCTTTTCCTGCTTTTGCGCGAACTACAGCTTTAAAATCTGCAACAATGCCTTTCAGGTCTTCGGCAGTGAAATCAGTATCCGATGCGTATCCTTTTGACTCTTTTACCCGGTCGAGAACCAGTTCAAACGGATCGTGTTCATTTTCTTCGCCAGCCACTCCCATCACAACATCGCCATACATCTGAATAAACCGACGGTACGAATCATAAGCGAATTTTTCATTGCCCGATTGTTCTGCAACAATCTTTACCGTATCATCGTTCATCCCAAGATTCAAAATGGTATTCATCATACCAGGCATCGAGGCTCTTGCACCTGAACGCACTGATAATAAAAGAGGAAATGCCTCTCCTTTCGAACCGAATTTGGCGTTCATGATCTTTTCGGTCTTAATCATTGCAGCTTCAACATCTGCTTTCAGCATGTTAACTACTGCGTCTTTTCCAAGCGCATTGTATGCGGTACAAACTTCAGTAGTAATTGTGAATCCGGCTGGGACTGGAACACCGATAAGGTTCATTTCTGCCAGGTTGGCACCTTTGCCGCCAAGCAGATTTTTCATATCAGCTTTTCCTTCAGCTGCACCATTCCCAAACGTGTAAACGTGCTTTGTCATAGAGTGTAAATTTATTGATTATTGATATGTAGTCTGTTGTAATATTCTTTTGTCCGATTGTTATTCAATTTGTCCTGAATAATTATACTCAGGTTTAGTCGTAATTCATGTAAATTCCATATTCAAACGAACAACTTTCAATTTTGTTTTTGTGTGAAAAGGGATACAAATATATATATTCGTTTATGAAGCTAAAAGCACTTTCTTAACTTTAATTTAACGTCAGGAGCAATTCAATTCTAAAAATCGGACACAAATATGCTAAAAAACACTATCCATTCTGAGTTAAGAGATTGATTATAGCGCTGTTTTTTAACCATCAGTTTTTCTAATTCCTAAAATTAAATTCTCAAAAATATTTTTTCCGGACTGTTTTTTTTAGCCTTCCGGAAATGAAATATTTCCTGAATTTAATCTCAAAAATCGGTTGGTTCCGGATTGAAGAAAATTTGCAGATGCTGAATGAATGATTTAAATCTTAACATTACTTAACGATCATTCATGGAACTTAACTAATTTTCGATGTAGTTTTGGATTGTATTTGAAATGCAGCATTACAGATTAGTTTTTTTTCATAGAAATAGGTTAGGTTAGATTGAAAAGGATGGTTGGGGCCATCCTTTTTTTTTTGACATAAATCAGGATTGACCTGGAACGGATGGGTTTCACTTTTAACATTCTTTAATGTTGATTCATATGCGTTAACACTAATACGATGTAAATTTGTATCGAACTTATAAGCAAATAAGTTTAGTTTTTTTTTCATAGAATAGGTTTGGTTAGGTTAGAAAAGGATGGTAGGGGCCATCCTTTTTTTTGCACTTTTTACTCCTGAATTCTTTGCTTAATTAAATTGAAATAAACACTTCATTTTAACCTTTGTTAACTTAGTTTTTTAGGTGGTTAATGTGCCGCCGGCTATATTTGTTGAAGCAATAATAGGTTTAGTTTTTTTTTCATAGAAATAAATTTGGTTTTGTGAGAAAAGGGATGGCGGACTCCATCCCTTTTTATTTTCCCAAATATTTGGATCGAAATCCAAATCAATACGAAACAAGTCCTGTCAAAAATTCCAGACCTAAACATTTCTTTCTGAAATAATTTCCGTAAAAACTTTTGGTAACCGGTCAATTTGACGGCAATATTCCTGATTTTGTGGCTGGCAATAGATTTGACCAGTTTTTTCCGTTAAGTTTATTGTAAATAAGTTAGATTCAGAAACTATGAACTTCAATAATTTCACCATCAAATCACAGGAAGCTGTTCAGTATGCATTTACAGTAGCACAGGGAAAACAGCAGCAGGCCATCGAAACTGGCCATATTTTAAAAGGACTTTTCCATGAAGCTGAAAACGTCATCAGCTTTTTGCTGAAAAAAATAGGAACAAATCCGGGAGTCATTCAGCAGGCTCTCGACCATATTGTGGAATCATATCCCAAAGTTACCGGTGGAGAACCCTATCTGTCGTCGGACGCCAACAAGGCGATGCAAAAATCGATTGCCATTATGCAGGAAATGAACGATCAGTTTGTTTCGGTCGAACATATGCTGATGGGCTTACTCGAAACAGGTGATACAATCAGCCGTTTACTCAAAGATTCAGGAGTTTCACGAAAAGAACTCGAAATGGCCGTGAAAGAACTTCGTAAGGGAGCAAAAGCGGATAGCCAAAGCGCTGAAGATAAATTTGACTCATTAAACCGGTTCGCTGTGAATCTTAATCAGCGGGCCCGTGAAGGCAAACTCGATCCGGTGATCGGCCGTGACGATGAAATCAGACGAATCCTTCAGATTTTATCACGAAGGACAAAGAATAATCCTATTTTAATCGGAGAACCAGGAACAGGAAAAACTGCAATTGCAGAAGGATTGGCTCAACGAATTGTACGCGGCGACGTACCTGAAAATCTGAAATCGAAACAACTGTTTTCGCTCGATATGGGTGCGCTGATCGCTGGCGCCAAATACAAGGGAGAATTCGAAGAACGCTTGAAAGCGGTTGTGAATGAAGTCATCAATGCCAATGGCGAGATCATTCTGTTCATCGACGAAATACATACTTTGGTTGGTGCCGGTAAAAGTGAAGGTGCCATGGATGCGGCCAACATTCTGAAACCTGCTCTGGCCCGTGGAGAGTTGCGTGCCATTGGTGCAACCACACTGAATGAATACCAGAAATATTTTGAAAAGGACAAAGCCCTCGAACGCCGTTTCCAGATCGTCAATGTGGACGAACCGGATACGCTGAGTGCCATTTCCATTTTGCGGGGATTGAAGGAACGTTACGAAAATCATCACAAAGTCAGGATTAAAGATGAGGCCATCATTGCTTCGGTCGAACTTTCGCAACGATACATTACCGAACGGTTTTTGCCTGACAAGGCGATTGATCTGATGGACGAGGCTGCTGCCCGTTTGCGTCTCGAAATGGATTCGGTTCCGCAGGAACTGGACGAAATCGATCGTAAGATCATGCAGCTTGAAATTGAGCGCGAAGCCATCAAACGCGAAAAAGATGAGAAAAAACTGTCGTTCCTGAATGAAGAAATTGCCAACCTGAAACAGGAACAATCGAAATTCAGGGCTCAGTGGCAAATGGAAAAATCGCTGATCGATGGCATTCAGTCAAAAAAACAGGAAATTGAAGCTTTAAAACTGGAAGCCGAGCAGGCAGAACGATCGGGTGATTTTGGACGTGTTGCTGAAATTCGTTACGGTAAGATCCGCGAATCGGAAACAGAAATCGAACGTTTGAAATCCGAACTAAGCAGCAAAAAAGAACAACATCTGATTAAAGAAGAGGTTGATGCTGAAGATATTTCGGAAATTGTTTCGCGTTGGACCGGAATACCGGTTGCCCGGATGTTGCAAAGCGAACGCGAAAAATTACTGCACCTGGAAGAAGAACTTCATCACCGGGTTGTTGGGCAATACGAAGGTATCCGTGCTGTTGCCGATGCTGTGAGACGAAGCAGGGCAGGGCTTCAGGATGAAAAACGCCCGATTGGTTCCTTTATTTTTCTGGGAACAACCGGTGTTGGTAAAACCGAACTGGCAAAAGCGCTGGCCGAATTTCTGTTTGACGATGAAAATATGCTTACCCGCATCGACATGTCCGAATATCAGGAAAAATTTTCGGTCACCCGCCTGATCGGATCGCCTCCCGGATATGTGGGTTACGACGAAGGTGGCCAGTTAACCGAAGCAGTGCGCCGGAAACCCTATTCCGTGATTCTGTTCGACGAAATTGAAAAGGCGCACCCCGATGTATTTAATGTGTTGCTGCAGGTACTCGACGATGGCCGTCTGACCGACAACAAGGGCCGCATCGCGAATTTCAAAAACACAATCATCATCATGACTTCAAATCTGGGTTCACACCTGATTCAGGACCGGTTTGAGGAAATGAACGAACGAAACCACGCACAAATCGAAGAACAAACGCGAAACGACTTGTTCGACATGCTCCGGAAAACCATATCGCCCGAGTTCCTGAACCGGATCGATGAAGTGATCATGTTTACCCCCCTAACCCGCAAGGATGTACGGAACATTGTAAAATTGCAGCTTAACCTGATTATGCAGCGGATTCCGAACAACGAATTCACCATTGAAATGACCGAGGAAGCTATCGACTGGCTGGCTGCTGTTGGCTACGACATTGCACATGGCGCGCGGCCTGTAAAGCGAATGTTGCAGAAATACCTGATCAACGATTTGTCGAAGGAAATACTTTCAGGAAGAATGGAAGGACATAAGAAAGTGAAAGTTGAGGTCGAAAACGACGAGATCGTATTCCGATACGAATAAAACGATTTTCAGAAAATATTTTAAAACGAAGAGGTCATTTAGTGGCCTCTTTTTTTATGCCTGATTAGTTTCCCGGTAATGGGTTGGAGTTTTTCCTGTAATCTTTTTAAACACCAGATTGAATGCGCCTTTGGTACTGAATCCGGATTCGTACATCACCTCAAAGACCGGTTTTTCTTTGTTCTCAAGCAGCAGGCGGCAGGCATGTCCGATCCTGAATGAATTGATGTATTCGTTTACATTCTGTTTTTTTACTGTATTTATGGCCTGCGAAATGGTTCGCTCTTTTTCGCCGACCGCCTGGGCAATTTGCTGCAAATTCAATTCCGGATGGAGGTACATTTGTTTTTCCTGAACGATTTGATCCACCACCTGCATCAGGTTTTCCATTTCATCATCAGGAATAGCCGGTGCTTTTTGTTGCTCTTCTTTTTCGAACGATTTCTGGGTGATCGAATTGTAGAAAATAGCAAAGAAAAACAGGAAAAAATAGGAAATGCTCACCAGATTAATGGTTGCAGTAGCCTGACTGTTGATTAAAATTGAAACGAAAATGACAATGCCGCCAAAAGCTCCGATGGCATAACCATACACAATAAACCGCAACCATTGAATATCAACTGCAGGAATAGAAAAATTTGGTTTTTCATTTTTGATCTGATTTTCAAGTTTCAACAGTGAACCAACCATTAACGCAATGTAAAAAATGTATTGTATCTTGACCATGATATCCACTGCAAAATCAGCGAGATAAACAAACGTATTTTTCCTGTACAGGTTTTCCCAGATGTAGTGATTGCCCGTGATTGTCCAAACGGAGATAAAAAACAGAAAGAATACAACTGCCGGAATAAAGTGTGGCCAGTGTTTTTTATTTAAACGAAAGCTGGAAGATAAACACGACCGGTAATAAAAATAGAAAAGCGGTACCCAGAGCGTATAAATTGGTTTGTAAATGAAGTGAGAAAAAGGGAACCGGTCGAAAAATGTCCAGCCGGCTGAAAGGGTGAGGCTGTTCAGTCCGTTGGTAACTACCTCAACCGAGGCATAAATGGCCAGCATCAGGCTGCGGTGATGCTTCCGGCCTTTATGAAATAAAAGCAGGGTAAGCACCAGCATGGTGTACATGATCAGCAGATGAAGTGTCTCTTCCATAAATATTTTGCAGGACAGGAAGCGTAAAAGTAAAAAATCCGCTGTCGCAGCCGATAAAAAAGGTCAAAAAACGTGTTTCTGTACCTTATATTTATATGCCTGAACTAATTTTACTTTTCAGGAAGATTTATTTCGGAACAAAAATCAGGGATGGGCCTTCAATCCATAAATTTAAATTGACTTATGAAACTAAACCTTAAAACAAAACTCGGAACGTTTTTTCTCCTGATCATCTTTTCACTGAATAGTACCGGACAAGTTCGTTTGCCAAAATTGATCGGCAACGGAATGGTACTTCAGCGCGAAACGCCGGTAAAAATATGGGGATGGGCAACGGCTGGCGAAAAAGTTACCCTGGTCCTGAATAATCAATCCTTCGAAACAACCACCGAAAACGATGGCAAATGGTTGATTACACTTCCGGAGCAAAAAGCCGGCGGACCATTCGATCTGGAAATAAAAGCGAGTAACCAGATTGTGCTGAAGGATATTCTGTTTGGCGATGTGTGGCTTTGTTCAGGACAGTCGAACATGGAAACTCCCATGAGCAGGGTAGCCGTGCTTTACGGAAAGGAAATTGAAACCTGCGAAAATCCAAATGTCAGGTTGTTTCAGGTGCCGGTTCGCTGGAACTACAGTTCGCCGCAGGAGGATATTCAGGGTGGAACCTGGGAAAAGGCCAATCCTCAGAATATATTGAAATATTCCGCTGTCGGATATTTCTTTGCGCACGATCTGTACGCCAAATATCAGGTCCCGGTCGGAATCATCCAATGTGCAGCTGGTGGTTCAACTGCCGAAAGCTGGATCAGCGAGGAATCGTTGAAAGCTTTTCCGGAGCAATACCAGGTTGCCAAACAACTTTCCGATGATAATTACATGCAAAACCTGCTTGCTTCTGAACAAACCGCACAAAGCAAATGGTTCGGTGAGTTGGCCGCAAATGACGCTGGTCGAAAAGATACTCCCTGGTTTAGTCCTGAACTTGACGATTCCAACTGGGCTGATTTCGAACTTCCATCAACGTTTTCAGGAGCCGGAATCGATTTTAAAAATGGGGTGGTTTGGTTCAGGAAGAATATTGAACTCGCTGAAAACCTGGCCGGAAAACCTGCACTTCTAGAAATGGGGCGGATTGTCGACAGCGATTCGGTTTTTGTCAACGGGAAATTTGCCGGCACCACCAGCTATCAGTATCCTCCGCGTCGGTACACAATTGAGCCCGGAATTTTAAAAGCCGGAAAAAACAACCTGACTGTTCGGGTGGTGAGCCAGTCGTTCAGCGGAGCATTTATAAAAGACAAACCTTACCAACTCACCATCGGTGGACAATCAACCGATCTGAAAGGAAACTGGAAATACAAGATTGGTGCAAAATGTGGCCCAGGTCCTTCATCTACTTTTTTCCCCGGAAAGCCGCTTGGATTGTTCAACGCCATGCTTTCCCCGATTGTGAATTATTCGCTTAAGGGAATGGTTTGGTATCAGGGAGAATCGAATGCCGACCGGGCAAATGAATATCGTTCAGTTCTCTCCACGCTGATTG
Source organism: Prolixibacteraceae bacterium (assembly GCA_049277435.1). GTDB lineage: Bacteria > Bacteroidota > Bacteroidia > Bacteroidales > Prolixibacteraceae > Aquipluma. Next base: position 57,049 of record JBASYJ010000225.1, on the reverse strand, counting down.
CCGAATGGCGCCAACTCTGGGGGCAGGGCAATCTTCCCTTCCTTTTTGTGCAACTTCCGGATTACATGGAAGCTAAACCTGAGCCTTCGGAAGGGAGCTGGGCGACCTTGAGGAATCAGCAATTAAAAACACTTTCGGTGCCGAAAACGGCCATGGCGGTAACCATCGGATTGGGCGAATGGAACGACATTCACCCGCTGCGGAAAAAAGAAGTTGGTCAGCGTCTGGCCCTGGCTGCTGAAAAGCTAGCTTATGGCGATCAGAACGTGGTGGCTTCCGGGCCTGTTTATCAATCGATGAAAATTAAAGGGAGCAAGATTGAACTCAGCTTTTCCGAATTTGGAAGCGGACTGGTTGCAAAAGATGGCAACGAACTGAAACAGTTTGCCATTTCAGGAGCCGATAAAAAGTTTGTTTGGGCACAGGCAAAAATCGATGGAAACAAAGTCATTGTATGGAGCGATTCTATTCCAAATCCGGTATCCGTGCGGTATGCCTGGGCCGATAATCCGGAAGGGGCCAATCTTTTCAATCTGGAAGGATTGCCAGCTTCGCCGTTTACAACCGAATATTAGATTTTAGTTCTGAGATAAATTGAATCAAGCTTGACCATGAAAACCAAAAATGTATTTTTCCTGACCGGATTTTTTGTCCTGATTACCTGCACATCTTCAATTGCACAATCGGGTAAATATGAAAAAGAAGGTATCATTCGGGAACGCATTTCAATCAACGAAGGATGGCGATTTTTTAAATACGATTCAATCACAGTTGCAGATAATCTGATTTATGATGTCCGACCCGAAGTAACAGATGATGCTGTGAACAAAGAAGCTGATTCAAAACCTACGGAAGCTGTTGAAGTTAAAGATGCTCAAGAAGTTCTCAAACCCTGGATTTTACCTTCCGGAAATAACTTTATTACAAATCATGAAAAACAACATGTTCGTCCTGAAGGAAATCCTGGGGGGGATTTTCCATTTGTCCGGAACAATTTCGACGATTCCTCCTGGGAGAAGCTGAATCTGCCGCATGACTGGGCCATAAATGGACCTTTTCAGAAAGGTTGGAATACCGAAGTTGGCGGAGGAATGGGCCGGTTGCCCAGCAATGGAATCGCCTGGTACCGAAAGAAACTGGATATCCCGGCTTCGGATGCCGGAAAATCAATCTTTCTGGATGTCGACGGCGCCATGTCGTATGCGATGGTTTGGCTCAACGGAAAGCTGGTTGGCGGCTGGCCATACGGCTATGCTTCCTGGCGGCTTGATCTCACTCCATTTGTTAATCCCGGTGGCGAAAATCAACTGGCAATCCGATTGGATAATCCGAATAATTCGGCGCGCTGGTATTCCGGCGCTGGAATCTATCGCAATGTTTGGCTAACCAAAACTAATCCGGTTCATGTTGCACAGTGGGGAACATCTGTGACAACAAATGATATTTCCAAAGAATCGGCTACAATCGATTTGAAAGTTACAATCGACAACGATTCCAAAGCTGATGTATCGTTTGAAGCTACGACTCAAATATATGTTCTGGATACAAATGGGCACAGACTGGGTAATGCAGTTGCCAGTTTTGAATCTCAGAATTCAAAAGTGTATGCAGCTGGAAATACGCTGATTGAAAATTCTGTCACGATTAAAAATCCCAAATTATGGGGCCCACCCCCAACACAGAACCCAAACCTTTATATTGCAGTTACTACGCTATCACACAATGGTAAAACTATTGACAGTTATGAAACACGATTTGGAATTCGTTCGCTGGAATTTAATCCGGATAAAGGCATTTTTGTAAACGGCGAACATATTCAAATAAAGGGAGTTAATCAGCATCATGATCTGGGCGCATTGGGCGCAGCTTTTAACACCCGTGCAGCCGAACGCCAATTGGAGATTCTGCGTGAAATGGGTTGTAATGCAATCCGGATGGCGCACAATCCACCGGCGCCCGAGCTGCTTGAGCTGACCGACCGCATGGGTTTTCTGGTGATTGATGAAATTTTTGATTCGTGGGAACGTAAGAAAACACCACATGATTTTCACCTCATTTTCCCCGATTGGTCGGAACCCGATACCCGTGCATTTATCCGCCGCGACCGAAATTGTCCTTCAGTAATAATCTGGAGTTTTGGAAACGAAGTGGGCGAACAATATACCGGCGATGAAGGCGCTGCAGTTGGTAAACGGTTACATGATATCATGAAGGAAGAAGATCCAACCCGTCCGACAACCTGTGCCATTAACTTTGCAAAATCGGATATGCAGCTGCCGGTCATTCCCGATGTCATTGGCCTCAATTATCAGGGTGAAGGAATTCGGCAGGATCCTGAATTTGAAGGAACCGAACGAATCCGCACCGCACCGCAATACGATATTTTTCATGCAAAATTCCCTCAAAAAGTGATTCTGAGTACAGAAACGGCTTCAGCATTCAGCAGCCGAGGCATTTATCTATTCCCGGTTTCCAGCGGAAACAGTGCCCCGGTTCGCGATGGCCGGGGAGGCGATTCGGAAATTTGCCAGGTAAGTTCATACGAACTTCATGCGGTTGATTTTGGCTCATCTGCCGATAAGGTTTTTGCCTCGCTCGATCGCCATCAGTTTGTTGCCGGCGAGTTTGTCTGGAATGGTTTTGATTACCTGGGAGAACCGACTCCCTACTATGAAGCACGCAGTTCCTATTCAGGAATTATCGATCTGGCAGGATTCAGGAAAGACCGGTTTTATCTGTATCAGTCACGCTGGCGTCCCGAACTGCCAATGGCACATCTGCTTCCGCACTGGAACTGGCCGGAACGGATTGGCGAAATCACCCCGGTGCATGTGTTTACCTCGGGCGATGAAGCTGAATTATTCCTGAACGGCAAATCGCTGGGTAAAAAGAAAAAGGGTGAATTCGAATACCGTTTACGCTGGGACGATGTGGTTTATGAACCAGGCGAATTAAAAGTAGTAGCTTATAAAAATGGGAAAAAATGGGCGGAAGATTTGGTGAAAACGACCGGTGAAGCTTTTGCTTTAAACGCAATCTCGGATCGTACTGAAATCACTGCCGATGGAAAAGATCTGGCTTTTATAACCGTTCAAATTACGGATAAGGATGGCCGGATGGTACCGCGCTCGAATAACCGGATTGAATTCAGCATTGAAGGTCCGGGCGAAATTGTAGCTACCGATAACGGCGATTCCTATAACCTGGATTCTTTTGCGTCATACAGCCGGGCGGCGTTTAACGGATTATGCCTGGTTATTGTGCGTTCACAGGCAGGTGCTTCAGGAACAATAACGGTAACCGCAAAATCGCCCGATCTGAAGGAATCCAAACTAACGGTTCAAAGTAAATAATTGATGGGCCAACCATTCTTAAAACTATAACCAAACAGATATCCTATATGAAAACTAAATTGAAAATGAAATTCAGCCTGATACTGTTTCTATTAACCATCTTCGCGATTAATAATTCTGTTGCGCAACCCTTGCCACTGGTTTATTCAGTTGAGAATACTGGTGCAAATTTCAGGAAACCGGTATTGCCTTCACTAAGCGAACTTCCGGTTGTTCAACCGCTGACCGATCCTTTTGAGTGGTCGGATGGAAGTGGTCGCTCGACCAAATTTGCAGACTGGAGCCGCCGTCGCAATGAAATCGGTGCCGAGATCCAGCATTACGAGATAGGTGAAAAACCGGGTCGCCCGGACACTATTACAGCCACTTATTCTAATGACACGCTGAAAGTGAATATAACAGTGAATGGAAAAATCCTCACACTGACTTCGAAGATTATTATGCCTTCCGGCGACGGGCCTTTTCCAGCGATGATCGGAATGGGTTTTGGAACAGGAAGTCTTCCACCTGATATTTTTACCAGCCGCGGTATTGCGCAAATCCCATTCAATTTTGGACAGGTAATGGCCTGGAAACAAAATCGGGGCAGTGAACCTATAAATAAACTTTATCCTGAACTTTCAGATATGGGAGCCTACAGCGCCTGGTCGTGGGGGGTTAGCCGCTTGATCGATGGTCTTGAACTGGTGTCCGGAGACCTGAAAATTGATCTGAAACACCTTGCAGTGACCGGTTGCTCTTTTGCCGGTAAAATGGCACTTTTTGCGGGGGCATTTGATGAACGCATCGCCCTTACAATTGCTCAGGAATCAGGCGGTGGTGGCGCTGCAGCCTGGCGTGTTTCCGAAACCCTTGGTGAAGTTGAAACTTTGGGAAGAACCAGTCATGTCTGGTTTATGGAAAGTATGTTTCAATTTTCAGGCGATGTGCAGAAACTGCCATACGATCATCACGAACTGATGGCCATGATCGCGCCACGTGCAATTCTCTGTTTTGGAAATCCTGATTTTAGATGGCTGGCCGATGAATCGGGTTATGTTTCGTGCCAGGCGGCAAAAAAAGTATGGGAAACGTTTGGAATTTCCGACAGGTTTGGTTTCTCGATTGTAGGCGGTCACCAGCACTGCTCCCTTCCGGATAGTGAAAAACCGGAATTGGAAGCTTTCGTGGATAAATTTCTTTTGGGGAAAAAGGATGCCAATACGAAGGTTTCGACCAATCCGTACGGGCAGGTTGACTATTCCAAATGGACCGACTGGTGGGGAACCTGCAACCCTGTTTTTTCAAAATAGAAATCAGGAGAGATAATTCATTCAAACCGAAAGAATTAAACACACCAAGTATTTTTATTCGAAGGATGCCATAAATCCCGAAAAGCTTCAAAAATGGGCTTTCAGGATTAGTAATTGGATGATAATTAACACTCTCTTCAAAATAAATGAAGTTGCTTTGTAGGCTGCTGATCCCGAATAAATCAAAATAAAGTATAATTGAATGAATAAAAATATACCGGTTTTAAAATTCGTTCTCGTTTGTGGAATTCTTCTGTCATCGATCAACGCATTTTCGCAGGATTCGAATTTTTACATTTACCTGTGTTTTGGCCAGTCGAACATGGAAGGCCAGGGAACCATTGAAACACAGGACCGCACTGTCGATCCCCGCTTTAAAGTGATGGAAGCGGTTTCCTGTTCGAATCTGGGAAGGGTAAAAGGTTCGTGGTACACAGCCATTCCGCCCTTATGCCGCTGTTATTCGGGCCTTTCGCCTGCCGATTATTTTGGCCGGATCATGGTAGCAAACCTTCCGGACAGCATCAAAGTCGGAATTATCAATGTTTCGGTTGCCGGATGCAAAATTGAGTTGTTTCAAAAGGATAATTATCAAACCTATGTTTCTTCAATTACTGAAGATTGGTTGAAAAACATCATTAAAGAATACAATGGAAATCCCTATGCCTACCTGGTTGAAGCCGCGAAACTGGCTAAGAAAGACGGCGTGATTAAAGGAATTTTGTTGCACCAGGGGGAATCAAATACCGGCGATGTACAATGGCCTGCAAAAGTGAAGGGAATATACAACAACCTGATAACAGACCTGGAACTTGACGCCACAAAAGTACCTCTGCTTGCAGGGGAAGTAGTGAATGCTGATCAGGGCGGTGTTTGTGCCAGCATGAATTCGATCATTGCCAAACTTCCGCAGACGCTGCCCAATTCTTATGTGATATCGTCGAAAGGCTGCACCGATGCCGTCGACAATATCCACTTCAATTCGGCAGGTTACCGGAAAATCGGGATCCGGTACGGTATCAAAATGCTTTCCTTATTAGGTTATGAAGTTCCTGATTCTGAAGATCCGATTATTCCGGTTATTCCTCCTGATCCGAAAGGAACCGAATCGTTTTGGTTTGAGGCTGAACGGTTTGTGACAGCAAAAGCCGGAATCAATTTTAGTACGGTTTCTGATGAACTAGCTTCAAACGGGAAATACCTGGTGGCTCAGGGAATTCAGGCCTTAACTGCAGCAACGGCCGATAGTTCAGGATTAATCAGCATTCCATATACCGTTTCAAAAGACACTACCTATAACCTTTATGCCCGGATAAATTGCCCTACAGCCGATGACGATTCATTCTGGATGAAATTGGATAAGGGTTCGTATACCATGATTAATGGTTTGACAACAAGCGGATGGACGTGGGTGAAAATAACCAGTTTCTACCTGAAAAAAGGCCAGCATAAACTTACCATTGGCTATCGCGAAGATGGAGCCAAACTGGATAAAATTTGTATTTCAAGTTTTGGAACCCTTCCGACCGGAATGGGTGAATCCGAAAATTTGACGGTTGGTTTAAATTCAATTCAAACAACAGATAGGTATATACTGAGACAGAACTTTCCAAATCCGTTTAACGGCAAAACAAACATCACATTTGAGATTCCGGAAAAAACCTTTGTCTCACTGAAAGTTTACAATATGCTTGGATCTGAACTGGCAGAACTGGCAGGTAAGGAATACACACAAGGAGAACATACCGTAGGATTTAATTCGGTGAACCTTTCAAAAGGAATTTATATCTATAAGATTAATGCGGACAATTTTTCGGCGAGCCAAAAGATGATTTTGCAAAGTAAATAGCTAATGTTTTAAAAGAGTAATTACTTATGGAGAGGATGCTCATTTAAATAAATAATTGTGAAAATAGATATACGATTAATAATAACGTTATTCTGGATTTCGGTGATTGAGACGGGAAGTGTTTCGGCACAAACAGTAACCGTTGATTTTTCAACTGAATACCAAATCATCCGGGGATTTGGTGGGATGAACCACACTACCTGGATTAAAGACTTAAATGAAGATAACAGGGAGAAAGCTTTTGGAAATGATCCGGGTGAGATAGGTTTAAGTATTCTCAGGATGCATGTTGATCCAAATCCGGCACGGTTTTATCTGGAAGTCCCAACCGCATCATTTGCTGCACAAAAAGGTGCAACACTATTTGCGACGCCATGGAATGCACCTGATGCATTACTTGATCCGAATTCTACACAGAGCCGGGTGCTTCCTTCAAAGTATGGGGATTATGCAGCTCATTTGAATTCTTTTGATAGTTATATGGATAAAAACGGAGCACCTTTATATTGTGTTTCAGTTCAAAATGAACCTGATTGGGGAGAGTGGACCCGATGGAGTGCATCAGAGATGCTGGATTTTATGGCAAACTATGCCCAAAATATCAATAACAAGGTGATGGCTCCTGAATCTTTTCAATTCCGGCGAAGTTTCACCGATCCTATTTTGAACAATGAAAAGGCAGCTGCTAACCTTGAGATTGTAGGTGGTCACATTTATGGTGGCGGTTTATTCGATTACCCGCTTGCACGTCTGAAAGGGAAAGAGGTTTGGATGACAGAACACTTGCTGGGGAGCGGCGATGGATATGTAAATAACTGGGATTTGGCTCTAACTGTAGGAAAGGAAATAAATGATTGCATGCAGGCTAATTTCAACGCCTATGTGTGGTGGTACATTCGCCGTTCGTATGGTTTGATCACTGATGATGGTAATATTACGGATAAAGGATATGTTATTTCACAATTTTCGAAATTTGTACGTCCGGGTGCTGTCCGGATTAATGCTGATGTTACTTCGGGTTCACTCGTGGATGTCACTGCCTATAAAACCGATACCTCTTTGGTAATGGTTGTTGTGAATAGAAACAGCACAGATAAAAAGTTGAATTTCGATATTAAAAATGGTTCTGTTGATAAGCTCTCTCAATTCACGACTTCTTCAAAAAAGAAAGCATTAAATGATGGCGATCTAAGTGTTTCCGGTGGATTTTTCACGGCTACTGTTGATGCCATAAGTGTTACCACATTCACTTCATATTCCGGAAATGGCGGCAAAGCCGGAAATGTTAAACCTACTGCTTTTGCCGGTGATGATTTAGTTATTGACGATGTTGATGGTGTCGGATCAAAAGTAATTACGCTGGATGGTTCTCAAAGTAAAGACTCTGATGGCGAAATTGTGAACTATTCCTGGTCTGTAAACGATGAACAGATCGCATGGAGTCCAAAAGCCGAATTGACGATTAGTTCCGGAGATTACAATTATATACTAACTGTTACTGATAATGATGGTGCAACTGCAGTAGATACCTTTCATGTATCGTTAATAAGTTCGAATAAAGCAGAAGTTTGGCTGGAAGCAGAATGTGCTTCGCCTGGCGCGAATTGGAATATTGTTGCTGATTCTGATGCTTCAAACGGATTTTATGTAACGTCTAAACCTGGGATACAAAGCCTGATCGCAGCAGCTGGCAGTGTCGGTACTTTGGTTTTTCCGTTTACTGTTGAGACAGCAGGAACTATCAACTTATATGCAAGGTTAAATTGTCCGACAGCTGATGACGATTCCTTCTGGGTAAAACTGGATAATGGTTCGTTTTTGGCGCTTAACGGATTGGTTACCTCTGGATGGGAATGGATGAAATTAACTAATTTTTTCCTGAATACAGGACAACATAAAATTACCATTACTTATCGCGAAGATGGCGCTAAACTGGATAAAATAAGTCTGATTAACGGAACAAATCCTCCTTCAGGAAAAGGGGGAAGCGAACAGAACGCTTGTGTGCCAATTCCAACAAGTATCAATTCTGTTCAAATTCATGATGGTTTTTCGCTGGAGCAGAATTATCCAAATCCATTTAATGAACGTACAATTATCACATTCGAGATTCCGAAAGACAACTTTGTATCATTGAAGATTTACAATATGCCTGGCATTGAAATAGGAGAATTAGCCGGAAGAAATTTCCCGCAAGGTAAACATACCGTGGAATTTAATTCAGGAAAGCTTTCGAAAGGCATTTACTTTTATACGATTAGAGCGGGTGATTTTTCTGCCAGCCAGAAAATGATTATTCAGAAAGAATAATAAAACGTTAGTGAGATACAGTTATTAAACCAGCTAGAATTACTGGTGATTAAAAATCTTTTTTCAAAGAAAATTAATGAAATGAAGAAAAAATTAACGATTATAATTTTATTTCTGATTGCTTTTTCTTCAGGAAATGCACAGTCGGTTTCTTTTCAAACCTACATGAATCCTGTCATTCCTGGCGATCATCCGGATTGTACAGTTACAAAAGTGGGGAACGATTTTTATACTACCGGTTCATCGTTCAATCCAACGCCGGTGATTTACCATTCCACCGATCTGGTTCACTGGGAAGCCATTGCACAACCGGTAAGTTCTGCATGGTCGGGTTATGGTGACTCGCCAGGTGGTGGTTGCTGGGGAGGTCATATTGTATTTTATAACGGCAAATGGTGGGATTATTTTTCGAGGGCAAATACCATGTATTTTGTGAAAGCCGACGATCCGAAAGGCCCCTGGAGTCTTCCAACAAAAGTAAATAATCCGTCAAGTCTGCCTTACGGACTGGGTTACGACAATTCTGTTTTTATCGATGATAATAATAAATGGTATCTGGTTGTGAAGAACGGTCAGCCCAATGGCGGGATTGTTGAACTGGGAACCACGGGGCAACCTACCGGAGTAGTGTATAATTTAACCTGGTTAAATCCATCACCATCATATCCATACAGTTGGGCTGAGGGACCGGTCATGTGGAAATACAAGGACTATTATTACTATTCGTTCGCGCGCGATGTAGCCGGAGGTCAAAAAGTAATGCGGAGTAAAACACTCACTGCAGATCAGTCAGCCTGGGAAATGCTGGGTGATTTTTTTAACGAGAATGATCCTCAGAAATCTGGTTCGCTTTTTACCGGACCGAACCATGCTTCACCGGCAGTAATGCTTCACGACAGTACTTCATGGGTTGTTCATCCCGTTTATGCCAAAGGTGAGTGGAAAGGGCAGGGCAGGCAGGGATTGCTAAACCAGGTTAAATACAATGCCAATGGAAAACCAACTGCCGATTATCCGGTAAACAAATCATTTGCTGCGCCCAAATTGCCAACTGGCGGAATTCCCTGGATGGTGCCCAAATCCGATTTTTTTAGCTCCGGAAGTTTAAATCCTGAATGGTCATTTCTGGGATATACACCTACAAATAAATTTTCGTTGAGCGATCGGGCGGGATGGTTGAGGTTAACTCCAAAGAGTAGTACCAAAGCAAATACGGTTTTCAAGAATGACGGGGAACACAATTATTCGTTGATTACCCGAGTCGATTTCAATGCAAAAAATACGAATGACGAGGCTGGTCTTCGAATCATGCGAGGTGATGAAACTAAGTTCGTGAAATTGGTAAGTTCGGTTAATTCCGAGGGGAAGAAAGTGATTATTTTTAGTTTCGAAAATACCCGTTACGACATCGAAAATACGGTTGGCGATACGCTCTGGTTGAAAATGATCCGGGTCAATCACAAAATAACCGGCCATTTCAGTAGCAACGGTGTTGAATGGAATCAGATTGGTCAGGCCGTTGATGTCTCAGTTGTCGATTCCTATTCTGATTTTAATACCTGGGCCGGAACCCGGCAGGGATTGTATGTTCAGGGGACAAGCAGCGCTTATTTCGATCTTTATATTTACCGGGACGCCTTTACTCCAATTCTGGCCGAATGTCCTGCAAACCAGTTTGGAACCAGTCGGACGATCAGCAGTTCAGGGACTTATGTGCTCGATAATATTCATCCGAACGATTGGGCACTTTATGCCGGAGTCGAATTTGGAAACGGGGAATATTACAATCAGGCTGATTCAATTCAATTTTCCGCATCCTGTTCATCTTCCGGAGGAACAATTGAGGTGTGGCTCGATTCAATCGGTTCAGGAAAAAAAATTGCCGAATGCAAAATCGAAAATACCGGCGGATGGAGCGTATTCAAAAATTTTAATGCCGAAGTCGCCTCTGTTTCAGGAATTCACGATGTGTATCTTCGGTTTTCAGGAGCCGGAACTGCTAAGCTATTTCAATTGAAATGGATGTCGTTTTTTCGCAAACCAGATATCTTGAATACTACGTCAAGGATTGATCGGGATAATGAATTGATTATTTATCCAAATCCGGCAAAAACACAACTAAGAATACATTCCGGATTTTCATTTCACAATCTTGAAATATTCAATCTGAATGGACAGCGGGTAATGCACAATCAACTGGCCAAATCTAATAACTTAGATCTGGAACTGAACCTGAAATCAGGAATGTATCTGCTAAAAATAACAGGCGATGATGTGTTTGCCTGCACCAAACTGATGATAGAACTTTAATAAAACGAACTGATAATGAAATTTAATAACCTTACTTTTTTATTCATCTTGTCTGCCCTGTTCATTTCTTCGGCAACATTAGGACAGGAAAAATTTCTTGGTTGTGCCTGGAGTTCTGCTCAGAATTCAAATTTTCAAACCTATTGGAATCAGGTAACTCCTGAAAATGGAGGTAAATGGGGAAGTGTTGAAGGCACACGAGGAGTGATGAGATGGTCGGATATGGATGCTGCCTATAATCTGGCTCAGAAATACGACATGATTTTTAAGGAACATACTTTAATCTGGGGCGCGCAACAACCTTCATGGATCGGTGCATTGGATACAGCTTCACAGCGAAAAGAAATAGAGCAATGGTTCTCTCTGCTTGCAGCACGTTATCCCAATATTGATTACATCGATGTGGTGAATGAACCACTTCATAATGCACCCAATGGAATGTTACCCTGGGGCTCCTCGACCAAAAATGTGGATTATGCGAAAGCTTTGGGTGGCGCAGGGAAAACCGGTTGGGACTGGGTACTTACTTCGTTTCGTATGGCCCGTAAATATTTCCCGAATTCGAAATTAATCCTGAATGAATATAGTGTGATCAACAGTTCAACAACGACCAAACAATATGTCGGTCTTATCAAGCTGCTGCAAGCCGACAGTTTGATTGACGGCATTGGCGAACAGGCACACGCATTTACTACTTCAGGAGCATCATCCGCTACATTAAAGACTAACCTGGATGCATTGGCTGCTACAGGTTTGCCTATTTATATCACCGAAATGGATATTGATGGTTCAAGCGACCTGGTTCAGATAAAAGAAATGCAACGGGTTTTTAAGGTGTTCTGGGATCACCCGTCAGTCAAGGGAATTACGATGTGGGGATTCAGGCCCGGTATGTGGCGAACTGATCAGGGAGCCAACCTGGTGACCCAGACCGGAGCCGAACGTCCAGCCCTGACCTGGATGAATGCTTATGCTAAAGGAACATTGATCTTAGCTGAATCAATTGATCTTTCGATAAAGAATGATACTTCGTTTGTAATTCCGAAAGGTGTTTCAGTAACTATGCAGGCAGATTTTTTACCGGCAGGCACCACAATTAAAAATGTGACCTGGAGCGTTTCACCATCCTCGCTGGCTAAAATCGATGCGACCGGAAAGCTGACCGCCCTGGCGACCGGTACCATTACTGTTACAGCAACTTCGTGGGATGGTTCCGGAATTAAAGGAGTAGCGCGTATCAGCATTGTGACTCCAACCAGTATTTCAAATCCGGTTTATGCCGATAAAATTAAGGTTTATCCGAATCCGTCAAACGATGGAATCTTTACCATCGATGGCATTGAAAATTTCATACAAATTGAGGTATTTGATTTAACCGGAAGAAAAGTCTATGGATCAGTGCTTAACAATCAGTCACAGACGAATATGCAGTTAAATGTTCCTGGTGGAATTTATGTGATCAGTCTTTTTGACGGGGAACAAACAGTGCGAAAAAAAATTGTGATTAACTAGTGGATTGGCAATATCCATTTGAATACGGGGAATACAACCAGATTCCATGAATGGAAAAGTCCGGGCGATGGTGTCCGGACTTTTTCGTTTTATCAGAGGATTTGACTGAGACAATACTTTTGCACGCAGGTACTGAATGGGCCTTGTTTTCTGCACATTCAAAAATACCTTCTGGAAGGCTTGTTTTTACTGGTATTTTTTTCATGAAAGTACATTGATAGTTTCTGTTTTATTTTGATGAATATCCATGGTGGAATCCCGTCAGGGATTTAATATGGGTAGAAAATTGAAAGTTAAAACCATGTTCCATCCCGTACGGGACGGAATGTCATTTAGGTCACGGAACATTTTACCCACATTATGTGCCTAAAGGCACAATTCAATCTTCTATGGCATATCCAACCGGTTTGAATACATATCTTTCATCATAAGGCACTTCAAATTTTTCCAGAAATTCGAGGTATTCCTCTATAAATGATTTTTTTCTATGATGTATTTCCTGATTTTTTATGTAATTGATAACATGATCAACTTGTGATTTACTGTATGAAAAACCACCAAGACCTTCCTGCCAGGAAAAACGCCCATTTATAAATCCTTTTTGATTGATCCATTTTGATGAATCTCCTTTAACATCTTGCATTAAATCTGAAATTGATTGGTTTGGCCTCATTCCCAGAAATACATGAACATGATCTGGCATTCCGTTTATTGCCAAAACTTTATGACCATGATTTTGTATGATGCCCGATATATATATTGAAATAATTCATTTTTCCAGGCTTTTCTTAAAATACAACTCCGATCTTGAACTGAGAATACAGTTTGAATATGAATTTGAGTATAAGTATTGGCCATATTAATTTGTTTTGGTTAGTTTCAGGATTTAAAATACAATTTCATGAAACAATATTATCAGGTAAATGTCGGTTTTTTGTTCTGGAAGTCCCAATGCGGAAAACGGAAAACGGTAAACTATACTTTTGCACGCAGGTACTGAATGGGCCATTCGATGTCATATGCCAGTGTTCGTGCGGCGTTCAGACCGAAATACGGATTCCGTAACGATTCGCGGGCGATTAAGATGAGGTCCGCCTGATTGTTTTCCAATATGTTTTCTGCCTGTTGCGCATCGGTTATTAAGCCAACCGCGCCGGTTAGAATTCCGGTTTCATTTTTAATTTTTTCCGAAAAAGCCACCTGATAACCGGGTCCAAACGGAATTTTTGCCCAGGGAACCAGACCTCCGGAAGAGCAATCGATCAAATCAACTCCCATAGCTTTCAGAATAGCTGAAAGTTTTACCGCCTCGTCCGTATCCCAGCCCCCCTCAGCCCAGTCGGTAGCCGATATCCGGACAAATAAAAGAAGATCCTTCGGCCAGACGGTTTGTACTTCAGTTACAATTTCGAGCAACAGGCGAATGCGGTTTTCAAAACTTCCGCCATAATTATCGATCCGCAGATTGCTTAATGGCGAAAGAAACTGGTGAATTAAATAACCATGGGCCGCATGAATTTCAATGACCTGATATCCTGCTTTTAAGGCTCGTTCAGCAGCCAGTTTAAAATCTGAAATCACTTTTCTGATTCCGGTTTCATTTAATTCTTCCGGAGCATGATCTTCGGGATTAAACGGCAGGGCTGATGCAGAGACTGTTTTCCAGCCACCTTCGGTAATTTGCAGTTGTATTCCTCCATTAGCCGGAATGGCGCAACCAGCCTTTCTTCCGGCATGAGCCAGTTGTATGGCAGCCACAGCTCCCTGCTGCCGGATGAATGCGGTGATTTGCTTCAGTTTTTCGATCTGTTCGTCGTGATACAAACCCAGGTCAGCCGGTGTGATCCGGCCCTCGGGCGAAACAGCTGTTGCTTCCTGAATAATTATGGCGGCCGCGCCAACTGCACGGCTTCCCAGATGGACCAGGTGCCAGTCGTTCGCAAAGCCATCAACTGCCGAATACTGGCACATCGGCGAAATGGCAATCCGGTTTTTAAGCTGGATATTTTTTATGGTCAACGGTGAAAATAATTTTGACATAATGAGTGATTTTGAAGGATGATTTACTAAATAAGAACCAAGAATGAAACAATGTTCAAGGCTCAGGGTTCGATAAAAGTATACATAAATACCTGCAATTTGAATCAGTGTTTCAAATTAGAAACGCTCATTCCTCAATTTCAGGCGATACGATGTGCTTTTTTGTCGGTGCTTTGATGAGAATTCTCTAAATGGGTTTTGGATGGAAGTTCTGAGGAAAAAGTGTAAATTAACGGTTTCAGTTTTTGTAATGATTTTTTTGACTGATTTATGCTTAACCTTTTCTAAACGATGAACATATGATTTCATGTAAAAGCTCCGGGTTGTTTTCAGGAATAGTACCTGCAATTCTGACAATTTTCTCCCCATTTTCGACTCTTCAGGCACAGGAAAAACAAGAAAAAATACATCCGCAGCGACCGAATATAATCTGGATTTCAACGGAAGACATTGGACCGCATTTGGGATGTTATGGCGATCAGGCAGCAAGAACTCCGAATCTCGATCGGTTGGCCAAACAGGGCATGCGGTTCAATAATGTGTTTACCTCGGCAGCCATTTGTGCACCTTGCCGGGCTGGCATTATTACCGGAATGTATCAGACATCGATCGGATGCATGCACATGCGAACGACCAGTTATCGCCGGAATGTTGATCATCCGATAGAATTTACCGCTGTTCCGCCCCATTATGTGAAAGCTTTTACCGAGTATCTGCGCACTTCAGGATATTATTGCACCAACAATGCCAAAACCGATTACCAGTTTGCCAAAGATCCGGTTCCGGCAAGTATCTGGGACGAGTGTGGCAAAAAGGCCAGCTATAAAAACCGGCCCGACAAAAACCAGCCTTTCTTTGCTGTAATTAATTATGAAGGCACCCACGAAAGTAAAAACTGGAATATCGAAAATGTGAAAACCGATCCGAAATCTGTAATTGTTCCGCCTTATTATCCGGATAATGAGATTGTCCGCCGGAATCTGGCAAAATTATACGATAACATTGCGCGGCTCGACACCCTGGTTGGTAAAATGATGGCTGATCTCGAAAAGGAAGGACTTGCAGATAACACCATCATTTTCTTTTGGGGCGATCATGGCGACGGACTGCCACGCGCTAAACGCTGGTTGTACGATTCAGGACTTCAGATTCCATTGATTATCAAATGGCCGGGAGAAATCATGCCGGGTTCAGTAAATGACGAAATGATCAGTTCCATCGATTTTGGGCCAACCGTACTTTCCATGGCCGGGGTAAAAATCCCTTCGCACATGCAGGGCAAGGCTTTTCTTGGCAAACAAAAAGATGAGCCCCGTCAATTTGTATTTGGTGCCCGCGACCGGGTTGACGAATCATACGACATGGTTCGTTCGGTCCGTTCGAAAGATTTTTTATACATCCGTAATTTTTATCCCAACCAATCCTACAATATCTGGATTCCGTACCTGAATAAAATGCCAATCATGCAGGAAATGCTGCGGCTCGATGCTGAGGGGAAATTGAATAAACCTCAGCAACAATGGATGGCAAATACCCGTCCTCCGGAAGAATTGTATGATGTAAAAGCCGATCCGTACCAGATCAATAATCTGGCCGACCAGCCTGAATACAAAAATAAACTGGCCGAAATGCGTGAGAAGCAAAACGAATGGACCATTGAAACCGCTGATATGGGACATTTGAATGAACCTGAAATGATCGGACAAATGTGGCCGGGAGGCAAACAACCAATCACCGACAAACCCTGGTTTACCGTTAATGCTCCGGAAGATCGTGCTTCGCAGATTTATCAGACCGGCGGTACCTATTCCTCGCCAATGACTCTGGGAATTTATTGTCCGACCCACGGAGCTTCGTTGGTTTATTCCCTGGATTCAGCAGAAAATCAGACCTGGAAATTATACAGCGGACCACTAAATCTGGAAAAAGGAACGCATAAAATCCGCATTAAAGCTGTCCGGTATGGGTATAAAGACAGCGATGAAATTCCCGGTACCTTCACCATAAAATAGAATAATCTTTCCTTTTGAGAAACAGAGCGCGGGCAGTAAGCCCTGATTTTGCCTGAATAAATACAAAATATCCATTGGAGTTGATTTGTTATTGACTCATTATCAAGGTAAATTGGTGTTGTTCTTAATCTGATATGGACAAAATTGCTCTTCCTTTATTGTTATATTAATTCAAAACATACGAATCATTTCGGGTAAAATGGTTCGTATGTTTTACTCTTAGTATGATTTATTGAATGTGTATTTTAAATCAAATCCTCAAATTTGAATAATAATAAATAGTCCTGCCCCGGATAAAAATGGATGGAGCTTTCTGCTAAAAATTATGCAATGAAATCAAAAAAAAATAGGATTCTGCTTTTTCTGGTGTTGTTTTTCGCGGTATTTTCTTCCTGCACGAATAGCCCAGATCAGTTTCGGAAATCAATCAATCTGTCGGGAACCTGGCAGTTTAGTCTGGATACGGACAATCGCGGAATCGAAGAGAATTGGTTCATGAATGAATTCAATGATTCAGTGCAATTGCCGGGAACCACAGATATAAACCGGAAAGGAATTCAAAATCACGATACAACCACCATGCATTTGAACCGGATTTACCGGTATGAAGGAGCCGCCTGGTACCGAAAGGAAGTTTTTATTCCGGAGAACTGGGCCAATGAACACATTCAACTGGTGATGGAGCGTACCAAACCTTCGAAAGTCTGGATCGATGATCAGTTTGCCGGAAGTTCAATTCTGCTTGAATCTGCTCAAATCTTTGATTTGTCGAAATTTCTCAGCCCCGGAAAACATGTGATTTCAATTCGCATCGACAACAATCTGAAACAAACGCCATACGGCAATGTGCACATTTATTCCGACGATACACAAACCAATTGGAACGGTATCATTGGTAAGTTTTACCTCGAAGCCTCTGATCCGGTTTTTATCAGCGATTTGCAGGTTTATCCTGATGTGTATGCAAAAAAGGTAGAAGTGAAAATTGAGATCGGTAATCCTAAAAGATCTGATCTGTTGAATGTTGAATTTCAACTTTCAAAAGTTTTGAACGGACAAAAAACAAAATTACCTTCTTCAAAATACACCGTAAATTGTGATTCGGTCATTACTCTGGAATACGAAATGGGCGATGCGATGGATTTGTGGGACGATTACCAGCAACCCATTTATGAGCTGAATGCGATCATTTCGGGCGATAAATTTAAAGATAACAAGTCTGCCCGGTTTGGAATGCGGAAATTTGCTGCCGAAGGAACCCGGTTTTCGATCAATGGCCGGAAAACGTTTTTGCGTGGAAAACACGATGCCTGTGTGTTTCCTTTAACCGGTCATCCGCCCATGGATACCGAAGGCTGGCTAAAGGTTTTCCGGATTGCCAAAGATTACGGTATCAATCATTACCGGTTTCATTCCTGGTGCCCTCCGGAAGCAGCTTTCGAAGCTGCCGATCATCTTGGGATTTTCATTCAGGCTGAACTGCCCTTCTGGGGCGGACTGGATTCAGATTCTGTTGCTTCCATGTTGCAGAATGAAGGAATCGCCTTGATGAAAAGTTATGCGAATCATCCTTCGTTTGTGATGTTCTCGCCCGGAAACGAAATCTGGAGCGGTTTCGACCGTGTTGAAAAACTGCTCGCCAATCTGAAAGAAATTGATTCAAGACCTTTGTACACTCAAGGTTCCAACAACAGCATCGGATATGCCGGCCCAATGAAAGGCACCGATTTTCAGGTGGCAGCCCGGACGCCTTCTTCCGGAGATACCATTTTGACGCATACCCGTTTAACTCATGCTTTTGCTGATTCAAAAGACGGAGCGACCTTGAATACCCAAACTCCCTCGGCCAATATTCATTTTAATTATTCGGTCGAGCACATCAGCATTCCGATCGTTAGCCACGAAATCGGGCAATACCAGATTTTTCCGGATTACAGCGAGATCGAAAAATATACCGGTGTTTTTCGGGCCTGGAACCTCGAAGTCTTCAGGAAACGGCTTTTTAACTCCGGAATGATGGATCAGAATGTTGCTTTTCAAAAGGCATCGGGTGCCTGGGCAGCATTGTGTTACAAGGCCGAAATGGAAGCAGCCCTTCGCACTGCCGGATTCGGAGGTTTTCAATTGCTCGATTTGCAGGATTTCCCAGGTCAGGGAACTGCTTTGGTCGGAATACTGGATGCCTTTATGGACAGTAAAAATGTGGTCAGCCGCGAAGACTGGCTTCAGTCCTGCAACGATGTGGTGACTTTGCTCGTTTTCGATAAATATTGCTGGACCAGCACCGAACAATTCTCGGCAACGGTTGAGGTGGCCAACTATTCGAACCGCGAAATCAATTCCGATCTACAGTGGTCGGTGACCGATCAATCAGGAAATATTCTCGAACAGGGTGTTTTTAAAGACCCGGACATTAACCCTGGCAGGTTGCAGACATTGGGTAAAATTGAATTCCCGCTTTCAGGAATAAAAGAGGCCCAAAAACTGAGTGTTAAACTGAATATAGACCAGACCAAATTTGGCAATTCGTATCCGGTTTGGGTTTATCCTGAAGCAAAAAAACTAGACGCAGATCCTGAAATAGCAGTGGTTTCAGCATTAAATAATACGATTCTGAAACAACTTCACAAGGGAGGAAAAGTCCTTTTGATGCCTGATGGCGAAACGGTTAGACAGAACAGTGTGGCTGGTCTGTTTCCTCCGGAATTTTGGAACTATGGCATGTTTAAAGGAATCAGTGAATGGGTGAAGAAACCGGTTTCGCCCGGTACGCTTGGGCTTTTAATGAATCCTGAACATCCATTGTTTAAAGATTTTCCGACCGATTCGCACACCAATTGGCAATGGTTTTCAATCATCAAAGCGAGTCATCCGCTCAATTTGAATCTTACAGAAAAAACTTACCGGCCCATTGTCCAGGTGATCGACAATCTGGAGCGGAATAATAAATACGGACTGATCTTCGAGTTCAAAGTAGGGGAAGGGAAGTTGCTTATTTGCATGTCGAAACTCAATGTAATTCAGCAAAAACCAGAGGCTGCACAGTTGTATCAATCCATTCTCAGATACATGAAATCCACTGATTTTCAACCGCAGGAGCTGGTTGACGAAAAGCTTCTGGGTGAATTGTTTCAGTAAAAAAAATACCCGGTCTGAAAGGTCGGATAGTTCAGCCCGGGGCATAGCAATTATTTCCATGAATTCACTTTTCTAATTCATGAAGATTTTAAAAATATGTCGCTCCTCCGGAGTTTGAACCTTCTTTACCAATCATTTCTACAAAGATTTCGCGACTCCGTCACTAAAAACCAAATATTTAATTCAATGAATCGGTTTCGGATATCTGAAATGAATAATCCGGCGATACCCTTTGCCGTCACATTTATGTGACGGTTAGGAAGATGCATCTTTTCCCAGGACTGAAAGGTCAGGATAGTTCAGCCCGGGGAAAAGCAATTATTTCCCTGAATTCAATTTTCTAATTCATGAAGATTTTAAAGCTATGTCGCTCCTCTGGAGCTCGAACCTGCTTTTCATATCTTTTTCTGCAAAGATTTCGCGACGCCGTCGCTAAAAAAAATGTTCAAATCAATTATTTTGTTTCTGATATTTGAAATGAATAATCCGGCGATATCCTTTGCCGTCACATTGATGTGACGGATCAAGATATTCCGATTTTCACCGGACTGAAAGTTCGGAATATTCCAGCCCGGGGCATCGCCCCGGGTAAATGGAAAACCGCAACATTCGTCCGCGTGTAAATTTTGAAGGAGTTTAAATGATATTCGGACGGAAATACAATTCCTTAATTTACAGATGAATATCCATTCAGCTGTTTCCAGAAAATAAAATTTTCTAATTCAGGAAGAATTTTAAAGCTATGTCGCTCCTCTGGAGCTCGAATCTGCTTTTCATATCTTTTTCTGCAAAGATTCCGCGACGCCGTCGCTAAAAACAGTTGTTCAAATCAATGAATCGGTTTCGGTTACCTGAAATGAATAATCCGGTAATACGCTTTGACATAAATGTGACGGATCGGAATATTCCTGTGTTAATTTTATTGAATCAGATTCTTAAAATCCATCGCCAGAATTTCAGGAAAGTATTTTGTGATTTTATTTCCATCTGTGCAATCGATTGAATTTATTTTTTTTAAATTTGAATCCGTCAATCATTTTAGGAAGCCAAACAAAACCTGATTTTCGAATCGGATTTTCTGTCTGATTTTTTCTGGAATGATATCATGTAAAACCATCTAAACTAAAGTATGAAAATTTTAAATCTGGCAGTGGCAGCACTGTTACTCTCAACTGGCCTGGCCATGGCTGCAAAACCTCAAAAAGTTGAATTTAAAAATCAGGATAAAAAGGTAGAAGTATTTGTCGGTGGCAAGCTTTTTACCGCATACATTTATCCTGACGACATGGAAAAACAATCGCTTTATCCGATTACGAGTGCTTCCGGAAAAATCATTACCCGTGGCTATCCACTTAACCCACGTCCGTTCGAACGTACCGATCACCCGCACCATGTGGGATTATGGTTTAATTTCGGCGATGTGAATGGTCTCGATTTCTGGAACAATTCCTTTGCCATTAAACCCGAAGACAAACCAAAGTACGGAACTGTAAAATTCAAAAAGATTGTTTCTGAAAATCCTAAAAAAGGGGAGTTGATTACCAGCTCTGAATGGGTAAACAATAAAGGAAATATTCTCCTGAATGAAGAAACAACCTTTTCATTTTCAGGAACGGAAAATAGC
This sequence comes from Prolixibacteraceae bacterium, assembly GCA_049277435.1. Classification (GTDB taxonomy): domain Bacteria; phylum Bacteroidota; class Bacteroidia; order Bacteroidales; family Prolixibacteraceae; genus Aquipluma. Next base: position 35,609 of record JBASYJ010000225.1, on the reverse strand, counting down.
AGAACCATTGTTCGTAAATCGAAACTGACTGCTGTTCGGGACGTAACTTTTACCGAAAATAAGGAAGGTTTAATCGGAATGCGGTTGGATCGTGCATTCGAAGAGCCAGCTACCAAACCTGAAAAATTTCTGGATGCCAACGGAATTGTTACAGAAGTTCCTGTCCTGAATAACGATGGGGTGAATGGCGTTTACCGCAATGCCGAAGGCATAAAAGGAGGCGATGTGTGGGGAAAACGAAGTGCCTGGGTGGCGCTGCGTGCCGTTAAAGATGGTGAACCAATTACCATTGTCATTCTCGATAATCCTAATAATCCAAATTACCCGGCCTGGTCGCATGCCCGTGGATATGGTCTGTTTGCCACCAATAATCTGGGCGGACGCAATTTCGACAAAAATGCTGCTGAAGTAAAAGTGGTTTTGAAACCGGGCGAAAGCATCGAATTCAAACACGAAATAGTGATTGGCGGTGATTTAACCGATGTCGAAATCAATGAACTGGCTAAAAAATTTAAATAATCCGGTTTCGGAAATCGAAGAGGGGAAAACTGAAGGATTTGTTCGGCAGATTTAAATTCTGCACCACTTCTATATTTTATGATGCAAACAATTAATTACTACTAACTAAATCAATATCAATGGAAAATCAGGAAAATAATTCAAGAAGATCTTTCCTTCGCACTGCTGCCACTGGTGCTGTTTTGGCGGCTGTTACGCCTGCTGCGCTTGCTGGCGAGAAAGTAATCAAGCCAGAAATAATTCCTTCAGGAGTAAAAGGTGCAAACGATAAAATTCGGGTTGCCGTTTTAGGAATTAATGGACGTGGAAAAAATCACATCTCCGAAATCATGGGACTGGAGAAAACCTCGAATGTTGAGCTGGTTGCACTTTGTGATCCCGACATGGTCATTCTTCAGGAACGTGCAGCTGAATTTGAAAAAAAATATGGCAGGAAAATTCGGATAGAACAGGATTTCAGGAAACTGTACGACGATAAAACCATCGACGCGGTAACGCTGGCAACGCCGAACCATTGGCATGCGCTGCAAACGATTTGGGCTTGTCAGGCCGGAAAAGATGTGTATGTGGAAAAACCTGCCACGCACAACATTTACGAAGGCAAAAAAATGATAGAAGCCGCCTATAAATACAACCGGATTGTTCAGCATGGTGTGCAGTTGCGCAGCTCGGTGGCCATTCGTGAAGCAGTAAAACACCTCGAAGAAGGTTTGATCGGCCGGGTTTACATGTCGCGCGGATTGGTTTACCGCTGGCGCCCGGATATCGGCAACAAAGGCATTTCGCCAACTCCGAAAGGACTGGATTACGATCTTTGGTGCGGACCGGCCCCAATGCGCCCGTTCAGCCAGAACCTGGTGCACTACAACTGGCACTGGCACTGGAATTACGGCAACGGAGATGTGGGCAACCAGGGAATCCACGAAACCGATTTGTGTATGTGGGGATTGGGTGTAGATACTTTGCCTGAACGGATTACCTCGATGGGCGGTAAATTCCTGTGGGACGATTGCAAGGAAGTTCCTGAAATCCAAACTTCGATTTATCATTATCCGAAACAAAAGAAAATGATACAGTTTGAAGTTCGCAACTGGTGTACCAACCTGGAAGATGGTGCCGGAGTGGGCAATATTTTCTACGGTGATAAAGGATACCTGGTGGTGAAAGGTTATGATACTTATGAATCTTATTTGGGCGAGAAACGCGAAAAAGGACCAAGCCGCTCCGAAAAAGGCGAGCTGACCCTGCATTTCCAGAACTGGTTCGACGCGATTCGCGCCCGCGACATGAGCATTCAGAACGGACCGGTTCAAACCGGGCATTTGTCGTCGTCGCTGGCACATCTGGGCAACATTTCGTACCGTTTGGGTTCGCAGCTCGAGTTCGATCCGGTTGCAGAACGGTTCATCGGAAACAACGAAAACGAAGCCAACAGCATGCTGAGCCGCGACTACCGTGCTCCGTATTTACTGCCTGAAATCGTATAAGAATTCGTTCAAAACAAATAATAAAAAGGATCGTTTGCCAGTCAGACGATCCTTTTTTTTTGCCTGAAAAATAGCCTGTTTTGTGGTGAACGGAGCGGATCAAGATTTTATTAATATTGGTGGAAGTGCCGTATATTTCGAGGAATAAATGAGTTAGCGGCAAGCATAGGTCTGTTTGACACAGACTGTTAATGAATATTTTAATGTCTAAATTGATACATAATTTAAAAATTAAATTTATGACTAAAAGAAATAATCAGGAATTTGAATCAATTATAAATGATGAAATTCCTCAAAAAGCTTTTGAAATATCAGATGATAAAAAAGTTGATATTCTAATTTCTGTAAAATATCAATAAAATCAAGCCTTTCAGAAGATTACTTAACTAAACGACATTGAATCAGGAATGGGTAAAAACAGGAGAAATCTGGAACAAACTATCGAAAAATAAAAATCCGGAAATTGTAGCAAAAGCCTGTTCCAATATGGCACTTACCTGCGAGATGCTTGGAAATTATGATTTGGCGATGGATTGGGTGACAGAGTCAAACAATGTTTTGACGAAAAATAATCTTCAGCACAAGGCCATTTGCCTGCAATATTTAAAGGTTTTGACTTCACGAAAATATGAGATTGAAAAATTGGAAAAACAAATCAGGAATTGAAGATTTCTTTATTGAAACAATATCCGGAAAATACAGCAGTACATTTTAGCTTAACCTGTTTCAGCCAAACGCTGTAAAACAAAAAGAGCCAATCTTTCGAATGGCTCTTCCGAAAAAGCATTGCTGCTTTTCATATAATCATTTGGTTTTTCATTTCTAGCAACCGCCTGCAGCTACAGGCCCTTCTTTGCGCTGACGGACCACAACCGGTTTCTTTTCGGTGGTTTGGCTAACAGCAGTTCCTTCCTGTGGTTTTGCCATTTCAGCAAAATTGTATTTCTGATTTTCTTTCAGAAAAGTCGTGTCGCTTTTAGTGGCCATCAGGTTGTCTTTGTGCTGGGCATAATATTCGTATCCGCCAAGGAGAACCTTAACATTTCTTAATCCGATCTGCCTGAAAAGCATGCAGGGAGCATTGGCCTGAAGCTGATCCTGTCCGTAAAGAACAACAGTGATGTTTTTTTCTTTCAGTTCTTCGAGCCGTTCAATGCTTTCTTCGCGGGTTAATTCGTGTGCCGAAAGGTTTTCAGCTCCCGGAATATGCCCCTGTCCGAAGGTGAAATGGTCGCGGATATCAAAAAGAACGACGTCTTTGGTTTCCTTGCTGATAAAACCAGCCAGTTGCCATGGATAAAAAACGGCATCCGTATTTTTAATTTCCTTAACACTTTGAGCCATGTCGAGCTGGTAAGAAATCATCGGTTTTCTCATGGTAACAAAACCAATGATCACCAGGATGACAAAAGCGGAAAGCGCGATGAGCGTTTTCCATGGATTTGTTTCGTGTATGTGCATGATTTTAAATTTTTCGGTTTAACAACAGTCGATCGCTTAGCACCCCCCGGCAGCAGCCGATGTTTTTTCGCGGCGCTGAACCTTAACTTCTACTTTTGAGGTTTCGACCTCAGTTTTTGCTCCGGTGAAATATAACTGAGCCCCTTTCCGGAATGAATAGGTTTCGAAATCGGAATGCGGATCGGTTTCAGCCGGTTGCTTTGGATCAATGATTGTTTCCATCCACAGGTTCAGGCCTCCTTTCATGACATACGTGCTGTTAAAACCGAGGCGCTTTGTAATCACCCAGGCCTGATCGGCAGCAATGTCGTCGTTCGAAATTAAAATCACTTTTGTTCCCGGAATTCCGAAGTACGACAAGTTGTCTTTGTTCAGGATACTGTCGAGCGGAATGTTAATTGCTCTTGGAAGCGTAAAAAGATCGTATTCTGAAGCAGGACGCACATCGATCAGTTGGAGTGTAGGATCGTTCTGAATGATTCGTTTTGCCACCTGATCGGTGCTTACGTACCGGGTAGGCTGAATCAGTTCGTACATGAGCTGTTGCGGTTCGATTTGCGGATGCTCAGCGGTGTTTTTTATCATCAGGGTGCCAATGGCCAGGATCAGCATCAGGACGGTTAGGTAGATGTAATTTCTGTTCATCGGATTAGAATTTATATTCAATTATGGTTTTCCGGACACGTTTTTCGATAAACGAAACTCCCCAGAAGGCCGATAATGCAATGAATGTGAAACCAAAAGCAAACCAGGCGGCAGGAACGCCGGTCACGTCGGTCAAGGTCACGTTTCCGAGGTTTCCACTGTCGAAGAAATTTGCGAAAAGTGGGAATGCGATCGAAAACAGGTAGATTCCAAGGTAAAGCCCGATTGTAAAGACCAGACCATCGAGTTTACCGATAGCGATGGCTGTAAAACTTGTTCCGGGGCAAAAACCACCCATGATAAATCCAACTCCCATGATAAGTCCACCGACGATCATTGGGGTAAGGTAGGTGGGAAGTATGAATATTTTTGCCAGGTCGATCCAGCCAAAGTAATCGAAATAAAGGAAGCCAACCATGGCAACAATAATTGCGGTGAAAAATACGCGGAGCACAACAAAGTTGTATCCGTAAAAAACACCGGTAATATTTCTTGAAGAAGAAAAACCTGAGGCTTCAAGAATAAATCCAAAGGCTATTCCTAAAAGGATTGCTATAACGAAGTCCCATTCGCCGGTAATTATACCATTCGGAAATAAAGGTCCCATTTTTTTAATTTTTGAATGATGAATGTTGAATGATGAAAGTTGATCAGCTTAGTTTTTGATAACAATCATCAAAAAATCAATTGTAATTGTTAAATCCAGAGTTTCCGGAAGAAATATGCCACAGCATAGCCTGTTCCGAAAATTGAAAACATGACCACAACACCGCCCAGGGCGAATGTGGCTGTTCCGCATAGCGCTGCACCACTGGTACAACCACGGCCAAACTGGCTGCCGATTCCGAATAACATACCTCCAATCAGTGCAAAATACAACCGTTTTCTGCTGGTGATTTTAGGACTGTGTTCAATGCGGAATTTCTTCACGCGGCCAAACAATATTCCTGAAAGCAAGCCGCCCAGAAAAACTCCGATGGATTCGAAAACCAGCCAGGTGTACATGGGCGAATGTTCGCTGTCGAGGAACTTGTTCATGTATTTGTTGTTTTGTGCTTTTTCAGGAGTAAAAACCTGGGCTGTGGTAACAACCGTGCTTTTAATCGCCCCACTGGCCCCTAGTCCGCGACCGGTAATGAAGACGGTAACAAGAACGAGAAGTCCAAGCAATACACCACCCAGGTATGGATTGATGTATTTGGGCTCGTTGATATTTTGATTGTTCATATTCATTTTTCAGAATTTTACGGATTAGTATAAATAACGGGTAATCTGACCGGCTTCAACCATGATGAATCGAAACATCAGACCACCGAACAGAATCAGTACCGGTGGCAACCATTTCGGAACATGAAATCCCCATAATTCCAGGGTTTCGAGAACAGCAGGAAAGATTAGTCCGAGCAGAACGACAAAAACCCAGAAACTTACGGTGAAAGTGCCGCCTAAGAACAATTTGGCAGATTCAATGCTTGTTTGCGAGCCGGCCAGGAATCCCATGAATAAATGGGTAATCAGGAAAAGCTCGACCACGATAAAAATGAGGTCGATGCGACTCAAAATTTTTCTTTCCTTGGCATCTTTACTGATCAGGATGGTTGTTGCCAGACCGGTAGAAAATCCGGAAACGAGGAACAATGGCCCCAGAATGGAAGTATTCCAAAGCGGACGGGCATTAAACGCCGATAGTAAAATACCGGTGTAAACACCCAGAATGATGGCATAAATCATCATCACCCAGGCCAGGCCAACGCGGTTTTTGATGATCCAGGCTTCGAATTTGTTCAGGAATTCAAATTTCCAGTCCCAATTCGGAAAAATCTCTTTCATGTAACTGGCTACCCAGATCAATGATATCGGCGTAATAATCATCAAAGTCCAGGCTCCCCATCCCATGGGCGATTCCAAACGGATGGTGGTGTAAAGCTGCCAGAAATAAAGTTTATGTTTTAAATCCCAGAATAAGGCGCCAAGTCCGAGAATCAGGGCAACTGGAGCTAAAATTGGTGCCCATTTTACGGTAGCCTGCATTTTTGCTTCTTTTCCCCTCACGACAAAAAATCCGGCAAAGAAAAGGATTCCGGCGGCCAGACCACCCAAAAATAAATACAATGGAATTTGCCAGTGCCATATATTCAGATAAGGATCAATGTTGGGAATGTTGCGTCCGCTAACAAATAATTCTTCTTTCATTTTGTAATAATTTAAACGGGTTAGGTCAGAAAATATAATTGTGGTTTGGTACCAGCTTCAGGAGCAAGAACTTTCCAGGTCCGGTCTTTCAGTGCCAGCGAAACTGCACTGTTCGGATCGTTCAGATCGCCAAAATGCAGGCATTGTGTCGGGCAAACATCCACGCAGGCCGGATTTTGTCCTTTTTCTACCCGGTGAATACAGAAAGTACATTTATCGACATAGCCTTCCGGATGCGGGTAACGGGCATCGTAAGGGCACGACTCGATACAGGCTCCACAGCCGATACATTTATCGTGGGTAACCACAACGACTCCACCTTCAACAATGTGACTTGCACCGGTTGGGCAGCAACGTACACAAGGCGAATTATCGCAATGGTTACACCGTTCCGACCTGAATTCGAGGCTCAGACTCGGATAAGTTCCACTTACATTTTCCACAATCCAGTCACGGCAATATCCGTGTGGAACATTATTTTCAGTTTGACAGGCGACTACACAGTCGCTACAACCGACACATTTTTTTGTGTCGATAGCCATCGCGTATCTCATGCTTTATCCTCCTTATTTTCGCTTACTGGATTATCTTTCAAAAATGTAATAAAGTTACCTCTCATTCCGGTTCCTCCCATAATTGGGTCGACAGCAATGTTGGTAATCATTTCTTCATCGCTGGCACCCATTCCGTAGGCACGCGACAGTTTCTTGTCGGAATGTCCGAAACCGTGAACCATGTAAACCGAGTCCCAACGAATTCGTTCGGTAACACGAACAGCTACCGGGAATGTTGTGAGTGCGCCTTCCTGATTTTTCAACCATACTTTCTGTCCGTTCTTCAGGCCCCACAAATCAGCAACCCGAGGATTTACCCAAACGCTGTTTTCTTTCATCAGGTCCCATAAATTCGGATTGTTCGAAGTACGGCTAAAGGTGTGCATCGGAGCCCGGCCATAAATCAGGCGGTAAAAGTTTTGAGGCGGTTCCGGATGTACTTTGTAAACCGGCATGGCTTCAAAACCTTCGGCAGCAAATTCAGAGGAGTATAATTCTACTTTTCCGGTATTGGTATTGAATTTATAATCTTCGCCATCACCAATGTATTGTGGTCCGGTTTTCCGGGGGAAGGTTTTTATCCCGATTTTTTTCATTTCTTCGAGCGAAGTGCCCATTTTCTGCAATTGCCATTCAATCACTTCGGAATAATCGTTGTAATTGAAATAATCGTGCAGACCCAGACGTTCACCAATTTGTTTGGTAATCCACCAGGCTGGTTTAGAATCGTATTTTGGTTCAACTGCAGGCACGCGAAGTGCAATGTTTGGAACCCGGTTTTGTGCACTCCGGATGAAATCGTATCGTTCGAGATATGTTGCTTCCGGGAATACAACATCGGCATATCCGGTAACTTCCATGGGCATGGTGTCCATTACGGCAATAAATTCAACCGCTTCGGCAGCTTCCCTGAATAATTTTTTATCCGGCATCGAAAGTGGCAGGTTTGTTCCGGCTACCAGCCATGCTTTTACCTGATGTTTATAATTTAATGCAGGAATCGATGCTTTCAGCAACTCGGTAGTGATTCCCATGGTTGCCAGCGGATATTTTCCTTCGTTAATGTCTTTCCATGTCCATTCCGGTTCAGGATAATCCGGTTGTGGGAATTTAGGAATTTTAGCGGTTTCAGGAATATATAAACTTCCTCTTTTTCCCCATGCACCAAGCAATGCGGTTAAAATAGCCATTGCCCGCTCGCGTTGGGTGTCATCACCGTACCAAACCACGTGGCGTCCCGGATGAATAACCACTGCAGGTGCAGCTCCAGCCATTGCTTTAGCTGTTTTCCGGATAACTTCAGGCTCAATGTCGGTAATTCCATAAGCCCATTCCGGAGTCATGTTTTTGACGTGTTCCTTGAGGTGGTCGAATCCGAACGTGTATTTTTCAACAAATTCCTTGTTGTATAAATTTTCATAAATCAACACATGAATCCATGCCATAAGCAGGGCGATGTCGGTTGCCGGCTTGATTGGTAACCAAAAGGTGGAATGCCCTGCTGCTGTTGAAAACCGTGGATCAACCGTGATAATTGTTGCCTTATTGTCGATAGCTGCTGACATTTCCTGCACCTGAGAATTGTGCATGTTTTCGCCCAGGTGAGATCCGATCAGTACCAGACATTTTGTGTCGCGGATATCGGTGCACTCAGGAGATCCGATGTAGGCCCCAAATGTGGAGTAGTAGGCTGTTGAACGTGGTCCGCGGCAATTGGCAAAAGCAGGTTCTGCATTGCTTTCCGATCCGTATGCACGTAAAAGATGTTCCATGTGTCCACCTGGATTTCCATGATTGAAAAGTCCAAAGGCTTCGGGGCCGTACTTCTCTTTTACTTCTTTCATTTTGTTGGCAACCAGATCAAGAGCTTCTTCCCAGGATGCTTCCCTGAAATCTTCCGTGCCATCACTTTTCTTTTCCCGGATCAGGGGAGTTTTCAGACGGTCTTCGTCGTAATACATTCCGATACCGCCGGTACCGCGCGGACACAAACGTCCATCGCAGTGAGGATCGTTTTTGTTGCCGACAATTTTACGGATGCGCCCGCTTTTATCCACGTACGCCCAGGCTGCACATTTCCAAAAACACACTTCACAATAGGTTGCGTATGGCGTAAGATCTTCGTCACTTACTGCTTCATCCGTATTCGATTCAAACCATTTGAATTTTTTTGATCCAAAAGCATTCAGACTGAAGGTTGTTCCGGCAGCCAGCGCTGTCGCTCCAAGTCCGTAAGAACTGATTTTAATAAATTTCCTCCTCGTATGCATTCTGCTGATATTTAGAGTTTTATGAAAATAAGAGTTTTTATTTTTGGTATATTTCACTCAGATCGAACAAAAGTAGGTGATTGGTTGAGTTTAACAAATGAGTTTAAGTCTAAATATGTATATAACTCGACTTGTTTGGCTATCTGTCAGAAAATCAGTATGATATGGTGGGGGCTAAATGCTCATTTAATTTTATGATCTGCGTCATAAATAAAAATGATCCAGATCATGAAATGAGTTCTTTATTTCAGTTTGAGAAATAACGGAAGTAAATTAAATGGATATAAATTATTCCATATCAACATTTGTTTTAATCAGATAGGCCATTTATTTCAAATGGTATTTTCACAGAGAATTTTCACCTGATCAAATGAATATAAAGGAGGCTATTTTAGTTTCCATAATTGTTATCATATCTTTGCCGCTTCTTTGAGGTGTAATTAAAATGAAGCAGTGTATGACTTGAAATTTAGTTTTTAAAGATTTACCAGTCTTTAGTTTTTAAAAAATACAGATTTGAATTACCGAATGGAAGGCGCTATGGGAAAACACAAACCAATCACACGAAAATCTTTTATACAATTAGTTATAAACCTGTTCATTGGTTTGGTCACTTGGTTTTGGTACAGGCTTTCCGGTTTTCAAACCGAACGTGCCGAAAATTTGGAATTCAGGCACAATCAGGATATTCCTCTGGGAATTAGCTACTTTGGAAAATATTACATCTACCGGACTGAATCTTCTGTCAGGGCTTTTTCGACAAGTTGCACACATGCCGGCTGCCGGATTGGGAAAAGTACCGGCGCGATACTTCACTGCAGTTGTCATGGTTCGCAATTCGATGCTGCTTCCGGAAATCCCTTAAAAGGGCCTGCATTTAAACAATTACAGGAATACAATTGCCAATTCGACCAATCCTCCGGCCAATGGGTGGTTAGACTGCATCAGGATGAAAAAAGGATTAAAAAATCATAGTAAATTAAAGAATCTGGGATGAATTTCAATAAACTAAAAAAGTTCCTTCAATTCGATACCGCAGGCTGGGTTGCAACCAGTTCGCTGATTTTTTGTGCTGTCAGCGGAATCCTGCTGACTATTCCATACGATTTTACCCGGGCACACCAATCAGTTTCGGAAATGTTGCTGTTTAATCCTACCGGGACTTTCATCCGGAATTTACATTACTGGAGCGCTCAGTCGTTTTTTATTTTCCTGATATTGCATGTGTACGATCATTTAGCAAAATCTACCGAAACCAATATCCGGAAACGGCGCACCTGGCTGATATTGTGTCTGGTATTGATATTTGCAGGTTACGATATGTTGTCCGGATTTATCCTGAAAGCTGATGCCGCAGGGATTCAGGCCCGCCGGATTCTTGCAACCATGTTGCAATCGATCCCCGTTTTCGGAAAAATGCTGAGTAATACCTTTGCCGGAACTGACGATAACTGGCAGATCGTTTACATTCAGCACGTAGCTACCGGAACAATTTTTCTGATTATTGGTGTCTATGAACACATTCGGAAAATTTGGCCAAAAATGAAATCCTTTGCAATATTATTTTTAATTGTCGCGGCATTCAGTCTTTTATTTCGCGCCCCGATCGGGCTTGAGGAAAGTGCACTGCTCAAAGGCCCCTGGTTTTTTGTAGGTATACAGGAATTACTCCATTTTACCAGCCGTCCGGGTTTGGTTATGCTTTTGTTCGGATTAATATTGATCCTGCTTTACTTCTTGCCTGTACTGCCGAAACATTGGAAAAAAATCATAAAATTGGTTTTGCTGGCTGTCGGCATATTCTATCTTCTGATAACCGTGATGGTTTTCCTGTTTCGGGGTGAAAACTGGGAATGGACAAAAATGAGAGAGAATAATCAGATCGAAGAATCTGTTCCGGTTTTTGATCCGGTGGATTTATTTCATGCAAAACAGGTTCAAGTTCTTCCTGAAAATCAGAAAACTGAGGGCTGCCTGGTTTGTCATCAGAATGTAAAGGGAATGTCTGAATCGCATAATCCGGCAATCATCGGTTGCGCCAGTTGCCATCAGGGAGATCCGTTCTCGTCGGATAAATCCACTGCGCACCGCAATATGATCCTGATTCCAGGAAACTTTTCGAATGTTCAGCAGACCTGCGGAACACAAAGCTGCCATCCGGATATTACCGGACGTATGATGAAATCGCTGATGACGACCCAAAGCGGAATTATCGGCGTCGATAAATTTGTATTTCAGGAAACCAATTCACTGGACGATACTTTCCATGTGCAGAATCTGGCACATTCGGCTGCCGACACACACCTGCGGAATCTGTGCGCCGGATGTCACCTTGGAAATGATAAAAAGATTACCGGAAATGCCGGCTGGCTGGAAAGGGGAGGAGGCTGCAACGCTTGTCATTTGCATTACAGCAATCAGGCAACGGAAAGTATGAACCGGATGAAGTCGAAAACTTCCGCCGGAACCCAGGAAATTCACCCAAGTATCGATATTCAGGTTTCGAACGACCGGTGCCTGAGTTGCCATAGCCGCTCCGGACGCATTTCACTAAATTACGAAGGCTGGAATGAAACCGGTGAAAACGAAGAAATCGATCCTTCAGTAAAAACCAGGGTTCTTCCTGATGAACGGATTCTGAAGTTTGTTCAGGCCGATGTTCACCACGAAAAGGGAATGGCTTGTATCGATTGCCACAATTCGTACGATCTGATGGGCGATGGTACCCGCCACACCCATAAAGAAGATGCCGTTCAGGTGCAGTGTGCCGATTGTCATACCTCCGGAAAAGTGAAAACCAGCCGGATTTCATCGTTGCCGGATTATGAGTCGCAAATGATTGCATGGCTTCGAAAATATGATCCAAAAAACAAAGTTGTCCTAACCGGTAAAGCAAATCAACCCCTAATGAACACGCAGGTTGATTCTTTGAACCGAATATTCCTGACAGGCAAAATCGATGGTCAGTTTCATGAGTCGAAACCTGCGGCTACAATCTGTACAAAAGGGAAGGGGCATAACCGTTTGAGTTGCGAGTCGTGCCACACTGCCTGGGTACCTCAATGCATCGGTTGCCACAATTCGTTTGATAAAGAAACATCAGGTTATGATTTACTGACCGGAAAAACCATGAAAGGAAGCTGGGTGGAATTTGTTGGTGAAAATTATGCTGAACCGCCGGTTTTGGGAATTTCGGAAAAACCGGAATCTAAAGTAGTCACTGCCATGCCGGGAATGGTGATGACTATCGATCAGCAGGCTTTTGGTTCAGGAAAAGGAAAGAGTTTTCACCGTTTGTACGCGCCTGCTTCGGGGCACACAACCCAACGCGAAGGCCGGAACTGCAAGTCGTGCCACAACAATCCGCTGGCTATTGGCTTTGGCCGGGGTGAACTGAAGTATCAGATCAGTGGGAATTCAGGAAAATGGATTTTTGAATCGCGTTTTGCATTAAATGAGAATGACGGTTTACCTGAAGATGCCTGGACGGGTTTTCTGGAAGAAGCCAAAAGTCCGCATTCAACCCGTACAGGACTCCGGCCATTTACAGTAGCCGAGCAAAAACGAATACTGGAAGTTGGTAGCTGTCTAACCTGTCATGATGAAAAATCAAAAGTAATGGATCAGGCCTTGGATGATTTTGAGCAAACGTTTGCAAGGAGGAATAGAAAATGTGTTTTGACTATTTGGTAAATTTAATGTTTTGGTAAATTTAATGTTTTGCGAAATAAACAAAGCTTTGTTTGTCAGTATAAATTTCCAAATTTCGCGGAATAAATAATACCCGAATGTTGTTCTTTCTGAAAGTTTTAACAGAATATTTTGGGCAATTGGGTTATACCCGAATCAAAGCTAATTTCAGTCAGGAAATAGCTGACTTTAAATTACTACTTTTGTGACGAATTTAATTTTTCAGGATAGTTATGAGCCAAATAATTGAAGCAAAAGGCATTAGCCATTGTTCTGCTTATGATTTTGAAGAAAGCTGGTATGAATTTCTTACAGAAGATGAGAAATTGCTGATTAAGGAGCATTCAGTCAGCATTGTTTTTAAAAAAGGTGAAACGGTGTGTAAACGAGGCGCATTTGCTTCGCACATCTTGTTTCTTGAGGAAGGATTGGCCAAGGTTTATTTGGAAGAGAAGAATAAAAACCTGATACTGATGCTTGCTACAAATAATAATTTGTTGGGTGTAGCTGCGATTTTTGATGGAAACAATAAAATGCCATACACCGTTACCACCTATACCGATTCTACTGTTCGGATGATTGATATGAATATTTTCAAACAAATTTTAAGACATAATCCCGAATTCTCGTATCATGTTATCAATCTGCTAAACGAAAAAACAGCTCAGATGTATGGTCGTTTCTTCTCTCTGACGCAGAAGCAATTGCATGGCCGTTTGGCTGATATCCTGCTTTGTATGTCAAACCGGATATTCAGAAGCACTTCATTTGATTTGCCTTTGTCGCGTGCTGACCTGGGCGACCTAACAGGCATGTCGACCGAAAGTGTCATTCGAATTATGAAAGAATTTAAGGACGACGGACTGATAGAAATGAGTTGCAAAAGCATCGATCTGCTTGATGTTGCACGTCTTGAGCGGATTAGCGAATTTGGTTAATCCTGTTCTGAGAGTCCGTTTCTTAAATTATTGGCAAGGAATTGTCAAAAGCAACAACACCTTGCCAATACATATTGATGGTTGAGATTATACAAAAACAATCTGTGATCCTTCGCCTCCCGACATGGCATATAAATCACCAACGGTAATTACAGCTTTGCAATGCTCGCTCAAATCTTCCTTTGTAAGCTTAAACATATCGACTGCTAATTTACAGGCGTAAACCTCGCCGCCGCCAGCAATTATCATTTCCAGGAATTCATCCACAGGTGGGATATCAAGGTCGTCCATCTGCTTTCTCATCATGGCCGAAACGCCTGCTTCAACTCCGGGAATGACACCCAAAAGACTTGGAAAAGCCAACCCTCCAGGCATGCGCATAGCCGGATTGCCAACAGTCGCAGTATGCAATTTATTCATCCGCTTTTTCGTAATCGCATCAAGTCCGAAGAAAGTAAAGAATAATTTTGCTTCGATCCCTTCCATAACTGCGCCATTGGCCATAATCAAAGCTGCATACACATCTTCAATGGTTCCCTTTGCACAGATAATCATCAACTTTTTTAAAGGTGTTTCTGTTTTATTTTCAGTCATGTTGTTATGAATTTAAGGTTATACGCAACTAGCTGGTTTGGGAATCCCTGCATATTTGGAAGAGTATTTCAACGGACCTCCGGGAAATAACTCGTACAATCCTTTAATATCAACAATCCCTGATTTTCCAACTTTACGAATGGATAATGCTGTACCGACTGCTTGTTCTTTGCGCAAATATTCCAATACCTCAAAATGTTTACCGGTCAGGTCAATTCCCCCTTCTTTAGCCATTTCAACGGCGATTTCTTTCGACCAGTCTGATACGTTTAACAAATATCCTTCTTCGTTAACTTCTATTGTTTTTCCAGCATAAGTTTTTTGTGCCATAACATTTAGATTTATAATTGATTATATATAGTTGATTATTTATTGACTGTTAAATTGTTTCCTGAAAGTCTTTTCATGTAGGTGACCATAAATCCGATCGTTTTTTTCATTTCCGGCTGGTTTATTTCACGCATCAACTTCCAGACTGAATATTCAGGAACATCAGTTGTGTTTAAATTTCCAAATACCTTAACTGCATTGTTGACTGCATTCATCATTTCGGGTTGGGTCAGTGTTTTAACTGTTTCCAGAATGGTAACCACATTTTCGGCCAGATGATGAACCTCTTCCCTCGAAAAATGAGTTATGATGTTGTCAAAGATTAATCCTAATTCTTTGATGAAGTAGAAGTACCCTTTTGCATCCAATTCATCCAACTTTTTGGTCGTGTCAATAATCACCTCATTCACGATTGGCATGACATCTTTTGCCAAATCAGACAGGCTTTCAAAGAGTTCAAGGGCTTTATCAATGTTGTCAATGTTTGATAATAAGCGTAATCCTATATTCTTTACCTGCTCCGGATCAATTTTTACCATCCGGTTATTTAGTTCCTCAACCGAAGTGTCATAAACATCCTTTCCAATGATGGAAAGGTCAGAAACCAAATCTTCCAGTTGATTGGTCTTCAGGCGCTGCTCATTTACATATTCGAGCAGTATGTCAACTTTTTGATTTAATTCTGTTATTTGAACCTGCATTGATTTTTCTTCCATAACCCGATCTAATTTTGAATTTTTTCTTTCCCTGCCATGCTCATCAATGCCTCAACCGGGAGTTCTTTTCCTTTTAATAATATGTGCCAATATATCCAACGGAAGATGACTTTTCCATAATGGTTCATTTTGGTATTTTTCAGCAATCCGAATGGTCCGATCCCGGGTAATGGGAAAGTTCCGGGAAGTGGTTCTACGGTATAATTAAAATCGATTAATAAGCCTTTACTAAATCCGGTTTCAATATAACAGTTTGCGTGCCCGTCGAATTCGGCTGTTAATGGCCGGCCTTCGATGGCGCTCATGATGTTTTCGAATAAAATCTCACCTGCAAAGTGTGCAACACTTCCTGCTTTTGAAGTGGGCAGATTAGCCGCATCGCCGATCACGAATATATTTTCGTACTGGTCAGATTGTAAGGTGAACTTGTTGGTTGGGACATAATTCATATCATCGCCCAATCCGCTTCGTTCAATCATCTCCGAACCAATATTCATTGGAACAATAGTCAGTACATCAAAGGGGACTTCAATTTCATCGTATGATACCAGTGTTTTCTTATCGTTATCCACTTTCTCGATATAAAAATCAGGGATAACCTTGATATTCTTATCTTCCAGCATTGCTCCCAGCAATTTTGTTGCAATCGGTTTTGTGAAGGCGCCAGGTAGGGGTGTTACAAAAGTAATGTCCACTTTATCGCGAATGCCTCTTTTGGTAAAATATTCATCGGCCAGACAAACGAATTCAATAGGAGCAACCGGACATTTATAAGGAAGTTCAGTAATGGCCATGACCAATTTACCGCCTTCCCAGTTTTTGAAAAATTTGTGCAGGGCAATAGCTCCTTCATACGTGTAGAAATCAAATATTTCCTTCTGCCACAATTTGTCTTTCAATCCTGGAGTCGCTTCCGGAGCCGTATGGGTTCCGGTGGCAATCAGTAAGAAATCGTAGTTGATAACTTTTCCACCCTCCAGTAATACTTTATTTTCATCAGCAACGATCTTGTCAATATCGGCATAAATAAGTTCAACACCGGTTGGAATAAAGTCTGATTTAGGTTTTACGACATCATGTTTGCCATATATTCCAAACGGGATGAACAAAAATCCTGGTTGATAATAATGGGTACGGTGTTTGTCAACAATGGTAATACTCCACTCTTCCCTGTCAAGTGCTTTTCTAAGTTTATTGGCCATCATTGTACCTGCAGTACCAGCTCCTAAAATTAATATCCTCTTCATAATACCCGATTTATAAAATTTTGCCCAAAAGTACCTTGCTCAACTCAACGCCCTCAATAAATAGGTATGATAATTATCACATTGTGATAATTATCATACCTTTGCACCAGTGCTTCAGGATTTCCAATTTAAGAAGTAATAAATAAGCAGAGGTTTCCTTTTATGAAGAATGATTGTAGTTGTGAAGAATGTAAGTTAAGATCGCTGTTTTTTTTTCATACCAGCGCCGATGTTTTAGAACTTATGTGTGAAAATAAAGTTGAACACCAATATGATAAGGGAGAAATTATTATTTGGGAGGGGAGCAAAATTAAAGATTTTACTTATTTAAGATCGGGATTAGTCAAACTTTCAAGAAAAGGGACAGATGGTAAAGACCAGATTATCAGTTTTGCCAAGCCATTTGATTTTGTCAGTTTACTCAGTGTTTTCTCATCTTCGACTTATAATTATACTGTTACATCTCTTGAGGAAACAATTATCTGCGCGATTGATCTTGAAAAATTAAAGGCTGTTGCCTTAAAAAACGGGGAATTTACAATGGGGCTAATGGTCCGTGTAAGCGAAGCCACCGATCGGATTATCCTGAATAATCTGGACATTAGACGCAAAAACCTGAAAGGGAGGGTGGCACATGTTTTACTCTATCTAGCCAATCATATTTATAAAGGAAACAAATTTGAGCTGCCTATCTCGCGTCGTGAAATTGCCGAATACATTGGCATGACCACTGAAAATGTGATTCGAACCATGTCGGAATTCAGGAAAGACGGCATTTTGAAATTTGACGGAAAAGAAATTGAGATTGTGAATGAAAAATTATTAGAGACGATCTCAGAACACGGCTAATCCCGAATATGCTATTCAAGGAAAAGAAAAAAAGTCTTTTGATTTAGCGATAAAATTGGCATCAGTAAAAATTTCTTCTAACTTGGCCAAATTATAAATAATCAACTTTTTATTGAAGAATTTAAATGCAAAACTTCGATCGGAAAACACATTGGGAAAGTATTTATCAGACCAAAGAACTGAATGAAGTAAGCTGGTATCAACCCAGGCCTGAAACTTCACTGCAGTTTATCAGTCAGTACAAGATTCCATTCAATGCTAAAATAATTGATGTTGGCGGAGGTGACAGTTTTTTTGCAGATCATCTGCTGGAACTTGGTTTCACCGATGTAACCGTGCTTGATGTTTCAGAATCTGCGTTGAAAAGAGCAAAACAGAGACTTGGTGTAAATGCGGCCAAAGTAAAATGGATTGTTGCTGATGCTTCGGATTTTCAGGCAATCGAAAAATACGATTTCTGGCACGACCGGGCCGCTTTCCATTTTTTGAATTCTGAGGCCGAAATTGCCAACTACATTAAAACCGTTAATTCCGCTCTTAATCCTGAAGGGATTTTGGTGATTGGAACATTTTCGGAACAAGGACCAACAAAATGCAGCGGAATCAAGATCAGACAATATTCGGAAGAATCCTTAACCGGGTGTTTTTCCGAATGCTTCAATAAAATTGAATGTTTCACTGTTGACCATCAGACACCTTCCGGAAGTATTCAGAATTTTATTTTTTGCAGTTTCAGAAATAAATAATAAAAAAATAGCCGGTTGTTTGCCTGATAATCAGGAAACAACCGGCTGTATTTTTAATTTGGATTGACTTTATTTGGCCTTTATGGCATTCATTACCTTATCTTCTGAGATTTCTTTGGTGCAGAAGAACCAGTCGTAACATTTTCTGCCTTCTTCTTTGGTTTCCATGCGGTCTTTGGCCACACCGCACGATCCGGCTGGAGGAACAATTACAGCATCACCTGGCCGCCAGTCGGCAGGCGTGGCTACTCCAAAAGCATCGGCTGCCTGAAGTGCCATGACCACGCGAATCAATTCGTCGAAATTCCGGCCCAGCGACAGCGGATAATATATGATGGCGCGAATGATTCCTTTTGGATCGATGAAAAATACCGCGCGGACCGCTTTTGTGCTGCTCTCCCCGGGTTGAATCATTCCATATTTTTTAGCCACTTCCATCGTAATGTCTTCAATTAATGGAAAGTTGACTTCCACTTCCTTCATTCCCTTGTATTCAATCTTTTCCTTGATTGTCCGGAGCCAGGCGATGTGGCTGTAAAGCCCATCAACTGACAAACCAACCAATTCGCAGTTAAATGATCTGAATTTATTCTCCAGACTGGCAAATGTGATGAATTCGGAAGTGCAAACCGGTGTGAAATCGGCAGGATGACTGAATAAAATTACCCATTTCCCGGAGTAATCAGCCGGAAAATTGATAGGTCCCTGTGTGGTTACAGCAGTAAATTCAGGTGCTGAATCTCCAATTCTTGGCATTGAAACGATTTTCTGATCTTCGGTATTTTCCATGGTAAAATGATTTAAGTGATGAATATTGAACTCTGTTTGTTTGCAATGGTATTTGTGTTAGTGCTTAATTATCAGGTATTACGGGATAATCAAATTTATGAAAAAATGAATGAAAAACGAACAGATGTTCGTTAAGATTTGTCCTGTTTAATCCTGCTAAATGTATTTTTCAGCATAAAAAATTGAATAGGTTACCTGAAGAGAAATTTGAATCAGTTTAATCTTTGTCTGAATTCGTACACACTCATTTTGTTTAAATGGATGATTCTCCTGAATAGAAATTACGGATCAACGCTGAAAAATCTTCATGAAAACAGGAATGGAAAAGATGGAGTAAAAATTTAACTAATTCATAGGTTCTTCATTTCAGATGGTCTTAAATTTCCAGTGATTTTTTCGAATATCTGCCTGTATCGTTTAAAAAATACCTAATAATTGGTTTGATTTTGACAATCTGATTCATAAACTGTTGTTTTTATTTAAAACTTTTAGTCCAATCAGTATTTATACATTCATAATTTAATCTGAATAGACTACTTTTATCGCCTTAATTTATTAAAGCGAATTATTTATGAGTTTTCATAATAACCCACACACCTTTCATATTCCTGTTTTAGGTCTTGGATATACGATTGATACTCCGGTAAAAGTGGCCCATTATGGTATTTCGTCGGTAATTTCATTGGTTGATGACATTACGATGGAAAAAATGAGGGAATTTTATTGCAGGAAATTCAATTTACCCTTCCAATCGATCACCACAAAAACAGAAGATCACCGGGCAAAACGGATTACAGCATATCTGAATACCGTTCAGGAAATTGTAAAACAGAAGTTCGAAAATCTGAAGAATTCGATTTCGCATACCGAAGATGAGCTGGAAAAATACATCGCGATGTTGCCCGACATGTCGGAGATTAAGCAGAAGTTTAATCAGATGATCAATACCGGTGAGATGAAGCAGAAACTTTCGGATTGGCTAAAGGAAAACCTGGTTGCCGGAGAAATCGATGTCAACATCATGTCGAAACTCGATCGCGACCGTTTTGAAGGTGGCGAGAAATTACCTTCGATTTACAGCGATGCACAATCGGCACTTCGCGGTTTTGCCTTGAGCGACCTGAGTTCTTCGCTGGTTCTTTCAGCCGGAATGAATCCACGTTTGTACAGCTACCTCGAAGAATTTGAAGATTTCTATCCAAATGCTGATCTGGAATTAAAGAAAAAAGTAATCCTGAAAGTGAGTGATTACCGTTCTGCATTAATTCAGGGTCGGTTCCTTGCCAAAAAAGGGATCTGGGTTTCAGAATACCGTGTTGAATCGGGCTTAAATTGTGGAGGTCATGCCTTTGCAACCGATGGTTTTTTAATGGGACCGGTTCTGGAAGAATTCAGGAACAGTAAAGAACAATTGATTACTGCAGTCCATGATATCTATGTAAAAGCGCTTGCCGAAAAAGGCAAACCAGTTCCTGAAAATCCATTCCTGGTAAAAATTACCGCTCAGGGTGGGGTAGGATCGAACACCGAACAAGAGTTTTTACTGAATTATTATCAGTTGGATTCAATAGGCTGGGGAACACCATTTTTACTCGTTCCGGAAGCTGTGACCGTTGACGAACAAACTTTGGACGTGCTTGTAAAAGCCAAAGAAGAAGATTTGTACATGAGTGAAGTTTCGCCACTGGGAGTTATTTTTAATAATGTGCGCGGAACAGGAATGGACCTGAAAAAGGAAGCTCAGAACAAAGCAGGAAAATACGGATTTGCCTGTACAAAAAAATACCTGGCCTTAACTCCGGTTTTTACTGAAGAAGGTACCTGTACTGCTTCGAAAGAATACCAAAAAAAGAAAATTCAGGAATTGAGAGATCAAAACCTGAACGAAATGGAATTTGAAAAGGAACTCGGAAAAATTACCGATAAGGCCTGTCTTTGTAACGGACTGACAGCCTCGACTCTGATGGCTAACGGTTTGGATATAAAAATGGAAGGTCCTGACGTGAGTATTTGTCCTGGGCCAAACCTGGCTTATTTCTCCGGAACATATTCGCTACAGAAAATGGTCGATCATATTTATGGCCGCACCAATGTGATGGAGCGCAGCGATCGTCCGAACCTGTTCGTAAAAGAACTGAGCATGTATGTCGAATATTTAAGTGGTAAAATTGAAGAAACCATCAAGCCATTTTCGGACAAGCAAAAGAAACACTTTGTAACTTTTCAGGAAAATCTGAATAAAGGCGTGGAGTATTACAAAGAATTATTCCAGAAATATAAAGCACAACTCGAGGATTCAACCTCGAAAAACAGTTTGATGCAGGATCTCGAAAATATGAATCAAGAGCTTATTAAACTGAAAGCAAAATTGATCTAATTTTTATTTCAGTATTTAAAATCCAAATTTCAGTTCATAAATCATGATCTGGAATTTGGATTTTTTCGTTTATAGAATAGCTTTTTGTACTGAAGGAAACGATTCCCGGGAAACAATCCGGAATTTGAAACTTCAAATCAATCTCCGATTGAAATGAGTGCCTGCCGGTTTTTACCGTCCATTACAATGTGAAGGTCGTTTTCGAAACAAACATGTTTAATGAACTGCCCTTCTTCCACAACTTCCATATTTTTCAGGTATTCCATGTTGATTTTCGCATCGTTTGAATTAAAGGGGACCGTAAAATAACCCACATTCATCGAGGTAACATTGTGGAAAAAGTGAGAGCCGAGCGAACCGTCAAGCGGAAAATCTTTTAGCCCCATTTCCACGATAATTCTGGCTTTCGAAATTGCCGACCATAAAACCGGTATTCCGGTGAACGGATCGCGAGTGCCCCAACGTCCGGGACCAATCAACACATAATCCTTGTGCACCACATCCATCTTCCGGTTGAACTGGTTGATTTCAGCTGCAATTTGCCGGGTCTTCATTTTGTCGAACTTCCCGGGATCAACAAAAATCACATCCCGGATTCCGGTAACAACTCCGTTGCCCATGCCCCGTTTGGCATGCAGGATTGTTTTTTCAGGATCAATAACTCCCAAATCTACAGCAAGTTGTTCTTCTCTCCGGATCAAAGGTTTTATCTGCAATAAATAAAAAGTTGGTAACTTGTTGTCGCCCGGTTCCAGATCAACGGCATACTCAATTTCAACCGGCGAACCCATCGCTTCGCCAAAAAGTTTTAGCAAAATCCGAAGCGTGTCGGCAAAAGGAATGTATTTGTATTTCAGAATATTCGCAAAATCAATTACCCGTAAACCGGGATTGTCTATTCCCGGAATCAGACAATCGTTTTCGTAATCGTAAATGGAAGCACAATGTTGAAGAACTCCATCTTTTTCAGCCGATGAAATTTTCATTTTACGGATTGCAGTACTTTCACCGCCTGTAACCAGATCAAACTGGTTGTGGTCCATATCGATGGCATAAAAATCCTTTTGAGAGTCCCGAACCATATCCTGATTGCTTTGTGCATTAATTTCCGGATATTTCGGACAGAACCGGTAGGCATTTTCGCCGCCGACGACATACATTCCAAGTCCGATTGCCGCCACAGCAAATCCATCTTCAGGCTCCATATACGAAATCGGGTAAAAGTTATAGGATTGAGCGACACCACTGATCGACGGATAAAAATGATCGTTGTATTGTTGTCCAACAACTTCCTGAACCACAACAGCCATCTTTTCCTCTTCGATGTTGTAATTTACCGCGTCGAAATAAGCCATGGCCGAATCGGTAAAAATACTGGCATAAACCAGCTTGATGGCCGTTTCGAGTTGTTGGTAGCGGATTTCAATATCAGGATGGTTGTTGGGAATTAAATAGGTGGAATAAACACCGGAAAAGGGCTGCGTAAGCGAATCTTCAAATAATCCGGATGACCGGATGGCCAAAGGTTTGGTCATCTTTTCGAGGTATTTATACAGGCGGTCGGTTAATTCGGTACTGAATTGCGATTCCAGAAAAATACTTTTGATGTGCTCATAATCGTTGCTCGAATAAATTTCCTCAACCATGTCGTTGGTCTCCAGAAATTTATCGAATTCAGAGGCGCCAATTACAGCAGTGGCGGGAATCCGGATGTTTATTTCAGGAATAATTTGCCCGAAATCGATGTTTTCGATGAAGTTGCACATGAAGGCCATTCCACGACCCTTGCCTCCGAGTGATCCTTTGCCGAGACGCAAAATATACCGGTTGCCGGAAACGAGGTACGGTTCAAAATCGACGATGCTGCCACGAAGTTTCTGGATTCGTCCTTTTTCGAATACATCTAGGCAAAACTGACGCAACTCGCTTATGGTTTTAAAATCCTCGAAACGATAAGGCAGAAGTTCTTCTGCAATGTTGATTTCACCACGGGCCATCAGCCAGGTGGAGAACGAATTCCGTTTACCGTGGTAGGCCAGTGCCATTTCAGGAATAATGCGGAACATTTCCTGAAATTCTTCCAGGTTACGCGCCATCATGATTGGGTTGCCTTCAGTATCCTTAAATACAAAGTTCCCGAAACCGAGTCGTTTGTATATGAAGTTATGGATGTCGAGCGATAAACTTTCGGAGTTTTTATTGATGAAATCGGCCCCTACTTCGCGTGCCCGCTGCGCATTGTTTACTTCGTGGCTTTGCAGTAAAATCGGGATTGGAAAGCGCAAAGTCGAACTTACATATTTTAATAATTCAATTCCTGCATCTTCGTCTTCCACTCCATTTCGCTGAAACTTGACATCCGAAATGACAGTAAGCAGGTAGTTTTTGTATTTCTTGATCATCGATACCGCTTCTTCGAAGTTGCTGACCAGAATCACTTTTGGACGGCCTCTCATTTTCAGTATTTTGTGCAGCTCGTCGGCCGATTTGTCTTCAACCAGGTTTTGTGTCTGCGTCATGATGTTGGTGTACAACATCGGCAAATACCGCGAATAATACTGAATCGAATCTTCAACCAGCAAAATTACCCTGACACTACCGTTTTTGGTGTCCTCCTCGACATTCATTTTATCCTCGATGTACTTAATCATTGCCAGGAAGATGTTCGAATTGCCGTTCCAGACAAAAACCCGGTCGATCGATTCAATTTTTGCTGAAGAAGTTTGAAAGTAGCGCAGATCGCCGTTGTTATTTACCAGCAGTAAAATCGGAATCTGGGGTTTCAGTTTGTAAAGGGCATTTGCAGCCTGTACCGGAATGTTTTTATCGACTCCGACCATAATAATTACCAAATCGAAATCCCGGGCTTTGATCATCTTTACGGCGTCTTCTTCAGTATTTACACTGGTAAACCGAGGATAAGCATACAAGTTCAACTGAAGAAATTCGCCAAAAATTTTATCGGTAAACTGACCTTCGCGAACAATGGAATAGCTGTCATAAAGTGTAGCAAGCAGCAATACTTCCTTCACTTTGGTCGGCATTAATTCCTGGAAAATATCGCGGTCGCTTTTTTTAAGTTTATATATTGATGACAAGGAAATTGAATCGATCGGGTCCATATTCAAATAATTGATAGGTTTAAAATAAATCCTGAACAAAGGATCAGACATTGGAAAATTATAAAAAAAAACCGCAGGCATGCGATAAAATCCGAATGTTTTAAAAACTCAATACTAATGAGCACTATCAGTTCCTGATGTTTATATTTTAAACATGTTTTATTGTCATTTTTACAGTTTGAAAATAGTCTGCTTTTTTTTATGTTATAGGCTATGCTGCTACATATTTCTGGAATATATATTTACATTTAGACCTGAGAAACTAATCTAAATTATGAAGTCAATTTTACTTTCCATCTTTATTTTTATTTGTGTAATCAGTTATGGTCAGAAAAAACATACCATTTTTAATGGAAAGGATCTGAACGACTGGGTAATTATTGTTGGTGATTCGACGGTTAATCCTGAAGAATATTTCTATGTAAAAAATGGAATGATTGAAACCGTTGGTGTTCCGGCAGGTTATATCCGCACGAAAAAGGAATTTACCGATTATCACCTTCATGTTGAATGGCGTTATCCTGAAAATCCTACCAACAGTGGTGTCATGATTCATGTGAACGGTCCGGATAAAATCTGGGTATCACATTATCAGGCTCAGCTGAAAGTGTTGAATGCCGGTGATTTTATTGTTCATGGCGTTGGTGAACGAGCTACAATCAATGACAGTACATATGTTTCGACAGAAACCGTAAAGCCGGTGGTTCCAAAACTTCATCCAACCAACGAAAAGCCTGCCAGCGAATGGAACAGTTACGATATTTATTGCAATGGCAACAAGATTGAGCTAAATGTTAACGGATTACTTCAAAATGCTGCAACCAATTGTTCACTGACCAAAGGTGCGATCGGCTTACAGGCAGAAGGCTCAAAAATTCAGTTCAGGAATTTGTGGATTGAAAAAATTAAGTAAACCGGAATTCCTCCAGTTTTGAATTTTATTGTGGCAGTTAAATGATTAAAGCTGGATTTCGTTGAATTTATACAATCGATTGTAACATGGATACTTAACGTGATGTCTCAGGAAATCAGTCGGGTTAGCCGAAAAGCTGATGATCTTTTTTATCTTATAAAACAGGGTGATCAGCAGGCACTTGGAACATTTTTTACGATTTATTTCGCACGTTTAAACGATTTTGCCAGAAAAATTGTTGGCGTCGAAGCCATTTCACAGGATATCGTTCAGGAAGTATTTCTGAAAGTCTGGGAGAAAAGGGCCGATATTGAAGTGGTTAATATCGAAGCATTTTTATTCCGATTAGTCAGAAACCGCTGTATCGATTATATCAAGCATACAAAAGTCGAAAATAACCGGATGGAGAAAATCCAGTTCAAATCGAAATTTGAGGAACTCTACCGGATCGATTTTGTCGGCAACGAACCTTATTTGCTGATCGAAAAAGAACTCCAGCTTCAGATTGAAAAAACAATACAAAGTTTACCCGACCGTTGTCGCGAAGTTTTTATTCATAGCCGGATTCATGGCTTAAAAAACAGAGAAGTAGCTGAAAAACTTAACATTAGCATAAAAAATGTAGAGCGGCACTTATCACGGGCGCTCCAGTCTTTCCGCGAAAATCTTTCCGAAGAAATTTTCATCGGTCTGCTTTTCCTGATTATTAGAGGATTGGGCCTGATGTAAATTTTTTATTTCTTTTTCCAAAAATACATGCATTTCAATGATGGGTAAAGCCATCCTTTTTTAGTTGTAGTAAAAACAGCGAATCATACGAAATGAAAAATCAGGAATTTCAGGATATTGTGTTCCGTTATTTTCGTGGGAAACTGGCCGACAATGAATATGGATTGTTGACTGATTTTCTGCAGGATAATACCAATTTGGAATACTTCAGGAAAGCAAAAACGGATTGGGAAAATCAGCCGGAACCTGATGAAATTGTTCTTTCAAATCTTTCCAGGCTCAATTATCAAATCAATAAAAAGAAATTTCAGGCGACAAATTCAGGAAACAGAAAACGAATCATTCGGTTTGTTTCAGTTGCCGCTATTTTAATTCTGGGGCTTTTCTCCGGAAGCATAATCACTTACTTTTTATCTAAAACTTCACCATTTTCGGAAGAACTGGTGTTTGAAACTCCCCGTGGGGAAAAATCTATTGTGAAGTTGCCCGATGGTTCAGAGGTCTGGTTAAATGCAAATTCGAGGCTGACTTACAATACTTTCTCGGCCGAACACCGTCAGGTTGAATTAAAGGGCGAAGCATTTTTTAAGATTTCCCGAAACGAAAAAGCTCCGTTTGTGGTGCGGACAAATGAATGCGATGTGGAGGTTTTGGGTACCACTTTTAATGTGATGGCTTACGATGAGTTTGGACGTAAAGAAATCACACTGCTTTCCGGAACTGTAAAGGTTCATGCTGAAGGAGCCAATGAAATCCTAAAACCGGGTGAGGCTTTAATCCTGAAGGATCACGCGATACAGATCTTATCTGTCGATGCCGGTCAGGCATCAGCCTGGGTCGATAACAAATTTAATTTCAAGGATATTCCATTGTCTGAACTCATGAAAAGACTTGAGAACTGGTACGATGTCGACATTACGCTTGAAAATAAATCGGGCAGGGAAGTTAATTATACCGGAACATTCAAAAATGAAGAAACAATCTGGCAGGTGTTGGACGCAATCAAAGTTTATACGCCAATCAGGTACGATAAAACTGAATTACGACAGATTAAAATTACGGTAGATCCTAAAAATTGAAATTTTTTGATTTTATACTTTGATCAGTAAAAACTAACGAATAATCTATTCCCTGACCAGGAACATTTGTCGAACTCTTAAAATGATAAACAGGAAACAACAATTTCCGGAAATAACGACGATCTAACTAAAAAATAACGCCAGTTGAGCGGCCACTCAACTGACGTCGGTAATTGAAATAAATACTCATTTAAATCGAAGTAAAACTATGAAAAAAAATGATCTGGAGCAAAGACATCTCCGATGCCTGGTGCTTAGAAAAATGCTTAACATTATGAAACTAACGACCTTGTTGTTCTTTGTGGCGCTTTTTCAGGTTTCTGCCAATTCGTATTCTCAGCAAACCCGGCTGAGTTTGAAATTTGAAAAAGAAACACTCGAAACCGTTTTCAGTAAAATTGAAGCGAGCTCCGAATTTTCAATTTTTTACAAAAATGATTTGATTAAGGATACCAAAGATGTAACCGGGGAATATAAAAATGCCCTGATTGCTGATATCCTGGATCAGGTTTTGGAATCAGAAAATCTATCCTACACCATTCGCGGTAAGTTGATCATGATTGTTGCTTCAAAGGATGCTGCAATCGAAAATTTTTCGCAGCAGGAGAATAGTGTGACTGGAAAGGTAACCGATAGTTCCGGAGGTGCTCTGCCTGGTGTTTCTGTCGTTGTGAAAGGTACCACTATTGGTTCTATTACCGACATGAGTGGACGTTACACCATCACCGGTGTTCCTGCAAATGCTAACTTGCAATTCTCTTTTGTGGGAATGAAATTGCAGGAAGTTAAAGTTGGTAACCAGAAAGTAATTGATATCACGCTGGAAGAAGAAACCATTGGTTTGGAAGAAGTTGTTGCCGTGGGATACGGAACGGTCCGGAAAAAGGACCTGACTGGTTCGGTTGCTTCGGTAAACAGTGAAAAACTGATGGAACGTGCAACTTTCAGCGCTGCTCAGGCACTTCAGGGAAAAGCTGCCGGAGTTGTTGTGCAGCAAACCGATGCCAAACCGGGTAGCGATGCGAAAGTAATGATTCGTGGTAACCGCTCGTTAAAAGCGACCAACGATCCGCTTTATGTGGTTGACGGTATTCCATTGGTTGTTGGGCTTAGTGAAATCAGCCAGTCAGACATTGAATCAATCGACATCCTGAAGGATGCATCAGCTACCGCAATTTACGGTTCACGTGGTGCAAACGGAGTTGTTCTGATTACCACCAAAAAAGGTAAAAGCGGGAAAGCTATCGTAGAATACAACGCGTATTATGGCGTTGAAGAACCTGCCCATCTGGTTGAACTTTTTGATGGTCCTGAGTGGGTTGATTTTTTACGCGAAGCATACCGTACCACGGGTAAATATCCAGCTACACCTACGTATGCGATGGACATTCAAATGATGCCTGTAGGTCAGGAAAATGATCCAAACGGAATCGGATATAAACTGCAAAATGCTTTTGATACTGATGGATCATGGCATCCGGAACGCCTGGTGTCAACCGACTGGATGGGAGAAGTTCTTCGCACAGGACAGATTACCAACCACGAAATAAGCATTCGCGGGGGATCGGATAAATTGAAAGTATTGGCATCGGCCACATATTATGATGAAAAAGGACTTGTGAAAACTCAGGATTATTCGCGCTATTCAGCACGTGTAAACTTCGACTGGACGGTGTCTGATTTCTTTACTGTTGGTGGACAAACCCAATTTTCACATTTCGACCGCAACGATGGCCCGAACGTGTTCGACGGTGTAAAAAGTCTTTCTCCATTGGCTAATATTTATAATGCTGATGGTGTTTTGTTTAACCGTCCGGGAAATGATCCACAATTGTGGAATCCGGTTTTGAACCTGACTCAAGCAATCGTTCAGTATAAGAAAGACCGCTATCTCGGTAGTTTCTATATGGAAGCGAAACTTCCGTTCGGATTTAAATACCGTTCAAATTTTGGTTTGGATGTTGGCCCGTATTACAATCAGCAATGGTTCGGCTCGAAGAGTTCCGACCGTCAGGGAGGTAATGCCCGTGCTACCGACAGTGGTGATACCCGTACCATGTACACCTGGGAGAACCTGCTTTACTGGAATAAAAAAGTTGGCGATCATTCTTTTGGTATGACAGCCCTTCAATCTATTCAGCAGGAAAAATATGAAACCTGGGGAATCAATGTCCTGAACTTACCTTACGAAACCCAATTGTGGTATAATGTGGGTAGTTCACCTACCATTTCGAGTGTTTCCAGCAGTTATACCAAATGGCAACTGGCTTCCTTTATGGGTCGTATCAACTACAGCTACAAGGAAAAATACCTGTTAACGGCATCTGCCCGTTACGATGGTTCATCCCGTTTGTCTCCGGGCAATAAGTGGGTAATGTTCCCATCGGCAGCATTGGCATGGCGTGTAAGTGAAGAAAGTTTCCTGAAAGGTTCGGATATTCTGGATAACCTGAAAGTTCGTGCTGGTTTTGGGATTACAGGTAACACTGCCATTGACCCGTATAAAACAGCTGGAAACCTTGCTTATGCCAGGTATAACTATGGAAGTTCAAATGTGATGGCTTTCTACCAGAATGAAATGCCAAATCCTGACCTGACCTGGGAAAAAACAGAACAGTGGAATGCCGGTATCGATTTCGGAATTTTAAATAACCGGATCAGTGGTGTAATCGATGTGTATTTGCAAAATACAGGCGACTTGCTGATGGACCGTCAATTGCCTCAGGTTTCCGGATTTAACAGTGTTGTTTATAATGTTGGTAAAACCCGTAATAAAGGTATCGAAGTTACCATCAATACTCAAAACATCAATAAGAAGGACTTTAGTTGGAGCACCGATTTTATGTTTGCCAAAAATAAAGAGGAAATTGTTGAACTTTATGGAGGTAAAAATAATGACGTAGGTAATGCCTGGTTTATTGGTCAGCCACTTCAGGTTTATTACGATTATAAATTCCTTGGAATCTGGCAATTGGGCGAAGAAGCCGAAGCTGCCAAATTTGGTTCTTCAGTTGTTCCGGGAACAATTAAAGTTGAGGATACTAACAAGGATGGTAAAATTACTGCCGACGACCGTCAGATTGTAGGAACAACCCGTCCTGATTATACTGCCAGTATGTCCAACTACCTCAAATACAAAAATTTCGATCTGAATTTTTTCCTGAACGCTTCTGTTGGAAATACTTTGCAGTATGACCGTAACATGAGTTTCAACGGACGATATAACAGTATTAAAGTAGACTACTGGCGAGTAACCGAATATGATGCCAGTGGAAAAGCAATCGCCAGTAATGGTAGCAATGTGGCCCCACGCCCGAATAATGGAATTGAAAATCCGGCTTACCGGTCATCAATGAATTATTTTAATGCTTCATTCCTTCGCCTAAGCAACGCAACGTTGGGATATAATGTTCCGAAAGCTCTGATTTCCAAGGCGAAAATCACAAGACTCAGATTGTATGCAACTATTCAGAATGCTTTCTGCATCACGAGTTTCCCTGGTACTGATCCTGAAAGCGGACGGAATTTTAGCGCACCCATGCCGCGGACAGTTATGTTTGGAGTCAACCTGGGACTGTAATTTCTGATAAACTGAGCATTAAACGTAAATTATTTAAACGAGATGAAAAAAATAACATACTATATATTAATCACGGTATTGTTTGCAACAACTGCTTGCGAAAATTACCTGAAGGAAGAACGATATACTGATGTTGGTTACGATTATCTGAATACCAAG
The DNA here is from genome assembly GCA_049277435.1 of Prolixibacteraceae bacterium. GTDB lineage: Bacteria > Bacteroidota > Bacteroidia > Bacteroidales > Prolixibacteraceae > Aquipluma. Next base: position 4,622 of record JBASYJ010000225.1, on the reverse strand, counting down.
GTCGGAATGGAAGCTGCCGTTACCGGAGTTTATCAGGCCATGCGCTGGTATACCGGGGCATTTAACCAAAGCAGCAACAGTACAGATGGCGGAAACATGGAAGCCTATTTTGTTTTAACACAATATGGAACCGATTTCGCATGGGAAGGTACCGATGGTGGAAACAAAGACCCTTTCAATAAATACCTGTCCTCCTTGAACCCTACTCAGGATGTAATCAATAAATTCTGGAACAACGATTTCAAGGCAATCACCAGGGCCAATACCGCCTTAATGTATATGCCTGATGTAATTGATATGAATGAGGACCAAAAGAAACAGCGAACTGCGGAATTGAAATTTCTGCGTGCCTTTTATTATTTCGACCTGGTGCAACACTATGGTGCACTACCTTTAATTACTGAAGGGAATGTTTCACAGGTAATGACCGATTTTCAACGTGCGCCCGTTGCTGATGTCTATAAACAAATTGTAAGCGACCTGAAAGCTGCTATTGCTGTTTTACCTGAAGTTTTTCAGCAATCGGATCGTGGACGTGCAACCAAAGGTGCTGCCTCGCATTTACTGGCAAAAGTTTACCTAACCCGTATCAGCGCCGAAGCCAGTGTTCGTGGTGGAAAAACCTCTGATCTGGATAGTGCCGCTTTTTTTGCAGAATCGGTTATCAACTCGGGTAAATATGCATTGGAATCCAACTTTACCAATGTATTCGAACAGAATAACCAAAAAGTGACCAAAGAGATTATTTGGGATGTGGAATATACCAAGGATGCTTTGTTCAGTGGTGCCGGTAGTTCTGGTTCAAATGGTGGAAACCAGCTTCACCTGTACTGGGTGATGCAGTATGACGTGAAACCGGGAATGATCCGTGATATTGCCAACGACCGCCCCTGGAAACGTTTACATCCAAATCCTATGATTATAAATGGATTGTGGAATAAAGTAAACGATTCGCGTATGTATAAAACCTTTAAATGGTCATACATCAGTAACAATGCAACAACTGCCGGTACTAATGTTTGGAAAGATAAATATTACTACATCGATCCTGCAACCAATAAAGAAGTAAAAACCGACGTAATTTATACTACTCCTGCTGAATTGGTTGGTAAACCTAAATTCGCTGTTGGTGATACCGCAATTTATTTATCATCGAAGTATTATGGGGCATTGAGTTATTATTCATCAACCAACCAAAAGCAAACCATGCTCGACGAAGCGAAATATCGTCAGATGCTGATCGATATCGCCAAATCTCCTTATATGTATCTGCCTGTTGACAAATATGATACAAACAATTTCCCGACTATGCTAAAATGGCTTGATGACCAGCGTCCGGATATCAACTATCAGGCAGGGTCACGTAACTTTCACCGGATGCGTCTGGCCGAAACTTACCTGATTGCTGCTGAGGCATACGGTCGTAAGGGAGATTGGGCCAACGCACTGAAATATATCAATGTTGTTCGTCAGAGAGCTGCCTATGCTTCAGGAGAGAAAAAACCAGCCCAGGTTTATAAAATTGATGGCGGTTCAAACAATACAACTTCAACTGTTGCTGACATGTTAGTTACACAGGCTGACGTTGTTAAGCCAACATTCCCTTCAGGAGCCGGTTTTGATCCTTTTGTTGACTGGATGCTGGAAGAACGTGCCCGTGAACTTTACGGTGAATTAAACCGCTGGGAAGACTTGGTTCGTACCGGTACTTTGGTTGCACGCGTGAGATTGTATAACCCTGATGGCAAGCCAAACATTCAGGATTATCACAAATTACGTCCAATACCAAATACTTATACCGATCGTTTATTACCACAACCATCGATGGATCAAATGCAAAATCCAGGATATTATTAATCGTTAGAATATCAGAAATAATTGAAAGAGCTGCCTGAAAGGGTAGCTCTTTTTTTAGCTTCATATTTCAGGTAGTTTTGTGGTTTTATGCGATGATATGATGATTTTTGAGGGAACGGATTAACGTTAAGTAAAAAAATTCAACTATATTATTAAAACAAATTACCTGAAACTTTTCCTGAATCTCTTCTGCAACAGCAGTTTTGTTGTTGAATTCAATTCCGTCCGAAAGATGGTATAAGCCTTTATAAACGCTTTATCGCGGACTGTTTGCTTATGTTTCTTTATGTCTGGGATGCCACTCCTTCTTTGTTTGTCCCGGGCTACTATTGCATCATCTGATCAAATAGTCAGATTTATTTTCAAAAAGATATCTGAAATGTGAAGATGTTTAAAATAGTTCACTACAAGAATGTCATCTGATCCGAAAAGAACGGCAGGACTAAGGGGAAATAAAAAAAGCCTTACGTAAGTAAGGCTTTAAAAATAAATGTCTTGTATATTGTAAACTAAGCTAGTTTAACGTTTACTGCATTTAATCCTTTTCTTCCATCCTGAAGATCAAAAGTCACTTCATCGTTTTCTCTAACCTGGTCGTTTAATCCTGATACATGTACGAAATATTCTTTGTCAGATGCTTCGTCTTTAATAAATCCAAATCCTTTTGATTCGTTGAAAAATTTTACTGTTCCTTTGTTCATAATATTAAAATATAAAAATAAATTCCCGCAATGTACGGATAGTTATTTATATAATGCTTTTGTTTTCAGTAAATTAATCAAAAAAATATTTTTTTCTTTTGTTTTTTAGGCATCATACTGTTTGATATTCTGGTATTTAGAAGCGTCGAATGGATGATGATAATTTTTTATTGACGTATTATTTCTGAATATATTCACTTGATTTAAAGCTTGTTTTATTGAATTTCGTTGAGGAAAATGAAGTAGACTGAGAACATTATAAATTAGAGAAGGAACAACTTCTTGTTTTTAGACCACTTTCGACTGACTTCTAACCATCTTTCTTTGGCACAATACATAAACCAGGTTTAACACTTACTTTAATTAATCAGTCTTATTAGCTATTGCTAAATTCGCTCATCAGCCTTTGATTTCCACCAGTCTTTTCCAATATGCACCTGCAAGCCAAGTGACCCACCAAACTCTCTGCCAAAGATCAGACTTGGCTATTTGTTCAAAACTATACCAGCTTTTATTTTCTTTGCAGAAATCATCACTTTTTCTACATTTATCTGTCTCATAGTCAATGAAGAGAAGATTACTAATACAGGGAAAATTCATCGAAGTTGGGAAGTAATTATTTTGCTGTAGATTTGATAAGAATAAGTCCGAAACAACACGGTCATAAAAAATGTAAGAGTAAGAATTTCAAAAGGTGCATGCCACTTATTTGTTAAAGCCAGGAAAACTGGAATACATGCAAACATCATAAATTCAGGATAAAAATTAATATCGTGCCTTTTTCCCACAGAAGGAGACTCTGTTTGAAGTCTTGATTCCCTGTAAATTTAGTATCAAGGCAATGATACTAATTGCGCATAAAACCATCCATTGAACAATTTTTAATCCCAGAAAAGTATCTCCCAATTGACCTATCCCAGAAGAATCTCGAAAGAATTCATTGATAAAATTATTTTATCAATATTTTTCCTGTTTTTTATATTGATCTCATGATCGATCGTATTCCCAATCAAAAACTAAAGCATACAGCAGTCTCTATACGATTCAATACAACATCTAAAATTTGAATTGGTAAAAAAAATAGTTGGCTTTTGGGTTCATTATTGATTGCCTATTTGTTTGTATTAGGTGATAAAAGTGGTATGAATTTAATGAAAAAACCCGCTAAGATCAATATCTTAGCGGGTTTAATTTTTCTAAAAGTGCACCCAAGCGGAGAAATGTCGAACTTTTTGCTTGAAGATTTTGAGGCTGTGTTGAAGTTTGTGGATGCCGAAAGTCAAAAAAAACTCAAATTATAATTAGAAAAAACAATGGAATCGATTTTTGATAAAATTTATCTTATTCTGGTTACATAACAACACTTAATATCGAAAATTAGTAAATCAGTGTAATAACAATGACTCATTTTGACAAAGTCTGAGTTAAACGATAGCTAAAGAGACATCGATTTCATTTCTTAACTCTAATACATACAGATACTTATATCTTAGTTTATTCTCTTTATAACGAAAATTCAACATCCAGAAATCAGTAGTAATCTGGGATAATATAAGGTTTCTCGCTGTGTTGTTTAATTTTCGTTGTTGCTCTTTAAGTATAATACATATTTCAGAATAAACGGGCAGTAAATCTTCAATGTCATCTAGTTTTATGCTTAGTTGAGTAACAAAACTATCTATTTCTTGTGGACAAAAATATACTTTGGTATGAACAGCAGACTTTAGATCATCATTTCGGAATGTATCCTGATTCGAATCTAAAAGGGCAGAGTAGTGGCGTTTTGAAATCGTTGGTTTTGAAAGAATTGATCCGGCAGGTAAAAACTCAATTTGAAGATGGATCAGGTTTAAGTAACAAAAGATATAAGCTGAAGTCACAGAAAAAAAAGGCGAAAAGAAAGTTATAGGGACAAAATCAAAAATGACTTGTTATTTTCTATAGGGAGTGTAAATTAAACTCTGTCTGATTTTTTATTCATTCATTTCAAAACTACTGATTTTTTTGATTCCAACTCTTAAATGCTTTTTTGAACCTGGAATAAAATTAGACAAGGGCGGCGAC
>JBASYJ010000224.1:0-39026 GCA_049277435.1 Prolixibacteraceae bacterium | reverse complement strand
CTAAAAACCGGTTTAAATAGAAATCGATTTGCAAAACTAACTAATTATCCGGAGTTTAGCAAATTTAAGCAGAAGTTGTTTTTTGCCTGCATTCTGAAAGAATACTGTGGCTTTCATGTCAGGCATCAGACCTTCCATTTGCAACACTTTTCCACGGCCAAAACGTTGATGTTCAACCAGCATGCCTGCTTGAATTTCTTCCGGATTACTTGACTCAAAAGCATCTGCCTCGCGTTTTGTTTCACGTAACCGGTTTAATTTCTGATGCAGGTCGGGGTGGTTTGCTGCAACTGGCCGGTGACCAGGAATTGCAGCTACAGCTTGCCGTGTTCTGGGTGATGAAACCGGTGCATCCTGACGGTTGCCATAGAAAGCGGCATCTTTGTCGGCTGGCAGGTTCAGGTATTGCGGATCGATTTCGGCGATAAAACGACTTGGATCGCAAAATTCGAGTTTTCCCCATTTGTAGCGCTGCCGTGAATAACTCAGGTAAGCATTCTGTTCTGCCCGGGTTAGTGCAACATAAAACAATCGTCTTTCTTCCTCAAAATCCTCAGCCGTTTTTTGGCCGTTTTGGTTCGATGGAAACAGATTTTCTTCGACCCCGACAATAAACACATTCTTAAATTCAAGTCCTTTGGCCGAATGGATGGTCATTAAAGTAATCCGGTCCATATCTTCTTCCTTGTCGCTATCCTGATCGGTTAACAGGGCGACATCTTCCATGTAATTATTCAGCTGTCCGGGAGTTCCTTCTTCGCGGGCCGAAATCGAGAATTCCTGAATACCGTTTAGTAATTCCTGAATGTTTTCGAAACGGCTGACACCTTCCGGAGTTTGATCTTTATACAGATCTTTCATGATTCCTGAAGTAGTTGCAATTTCGCTGGCCAGTTCGAATGCAGTATAATTTTCCAGTTTTTCCTGAAGTGATTGAATGATTTGAGTAAACTCGTTGATTTTGGCCGCTGTTCCTTTGTTGAATTCGCTTAGCAACAAGGGGATGTTTGTAGCAAATTCCCAGATACACAGGTTGTTTTGTACGGCAAATTGTTCGAGTTTGGTCAGGCTGGTTTGCCCGATTCCACGCGCCGGATAATTAACGATCCGTTTGAATGCTTCGTTGTCTTTCGGATTAATGACCATCCTGAAATAACTCAGTAAATCTTTAATTTCCTTGCGTTGATAAAAGGAAAGGCCGCCGTAGATTTTGTATGGAAGATTGCGTTTCCGGAGCGATTCTTCGAAAATACGCGACTGGGCATTGGTCCGGTACAAAATGGCATAGTCTGAGAATTGAAAATGATCGCGCATCCGCGTGTCCGAAATTTCGTTGGCTACCAGATAGCCTTCTTCATTATCGGTAATGGCGCTGATCACCTTAATTAGTGTCCCTTTCTCTTTTTCAGAAAAAACGTTCTTTTTGATCTGCCTTTTGTTTTTGGCAATCACGCTGTTTGCCGCATCAACAATAGTTTGGGTCGACCGATAATTTTGTTCGAGTTTAAAAACCTTATGATCCGGATAATCTTTCTGAAAATTCAGAATGTTTTCGATGCGGGCGCCACGAAAGGAGTAAATACTCTGGGCATCGTCGCCAACCACACAGATGTTGTTGTGCGTGCCTGCCAGCTTTTTAATGATCATGTACTGCGAATGGTTCGTATCCTGATACTCATCAACCAAAACATAATCGAAAATGCGCTGGTATTTTTCAAGGATTTCAGGATTATTCCTGAAAAGCGTGTTGGTTTTTAGAAGCAAATCATCAAAATCCATGGCACCGGCTAAAAAACAGCGTCGTGCATATTCTTTATATATCAGGCTGATCAGCGGCATTTTTATGCTTGAATCGTATTCCGCTGTTTCGGGCAATTTGGCATAAACTTCCGACGAAACCAGGTTATTCTTTGCTGCCGAAATCCGCGACGAGACAACATTTGGCTTATAAGTTTTGTCATCAAGTTTTAAATCCTTGATGATGCTTTTAATCAGACTTTTCGAATCGGCGGAGTCGTATATCGTGAAATTGGAAGGATAGCCCAGAGTTTCGGCTTCGGTTCGTAAAATGCGCGAAAAGACCGAGTGAAAAGTTCCCATCCACAGATGCCGTGCCGTATTCTGTCCGACCTGGGTGGCAATACGCTCCTTCATTTCGCGGGCTGCCTTGTTGGTAAATGTAAGGGCCAGAATTTTTCCGGGTTTAACTCCGTTTTGCAATAAATGCGTGATCCGGAGTGTTAAAACGCGGGTTTTTCCTGAACCGGCACCGGCAATGATTAACGATGCGCCATGGATATTTTCAACAGCTTGCCGCTGAGCTTCATTCAATCCTTCTAAATAATTCTGCACAACTTTTCGTAAATAATTAGAGCTTCAAAAGTAAAATTGTTTTTCCTGTTTTTCAGGTCCGCAAGGTAAGTAGTTTTTAACAAAGCTGTTTTAGAAAATTTCAGGAGCCACAAAAGATAAATCAATTTTTAGCGTTAATATTGTGAACTGTTAAAGAATCAGACGAATGAATATGTATAAATTACTAATAGGATTGCTTTTTTCAGCTTGTTTTATTTTTGTTCCTGAAATTGGATTTTCACAGATAACTTCTGGGGCAAACGATTTAATCCCAACTGATTATTCAAGCGGACCACAGGATATGATCCATATTTTCTGCGGAAATAAAGATGAGTTAAAGGCATCGCTTACTGCAAATTATCCTGAAGGTGAATCAGGTACTTTTGAATGGTTTAAATACAATCCGGTCATCGGAGATTTTGATATTTATCCGGGAGATTTGGCCAATGGTATAAGTTCAACGATCTCAAATCTTGAAAATGGCTGTTACCGGGTGAAACTGAGTACAACTTCCGGAGATAAAATTTATACCGCCTGGGTTTTTAATAATTACATTGAGGCAACTGCCGATATACCTCAGTCGGACTGTGATTATTTTACGCTTGAAGGTGCATTCGATTCACCTGTTCTGGAATATGTCGATTTGACTAACGGTCAAACCAAACAGCTAACGAAAGATATTCAGGCAAGATGGATGCTTGGAAGTTCGAAAGTTAGTTCCGTTTTAACTTCAAAAGTATATAGTCCTCCCACAAAGGATACACAATATACACTTGAAGTGACCGATCGTTTTGGATGTGTCGGGAAAGCGGATGTGATTTATCATTCGATTGTGACCAAGGCATCGTTCGAATATACCATGGACGAACATAAAAGCGACACCAAAAAGAATGAAGCTCCACTGACTGTGACTTTTACCAACAATTCTGAAAACGGCGATCCGGGCAAATACGAATGGTTTATTTATAAAGATCTTCAGAAAATAATTGAAGAAAAGGAAGCCGGTACTTTCAAAGACAGCATAGATCAAATCATTTACAGTGATTCTCCGGTCTACATTTTCGAAGAAACCGGAAGTTACAAAGTGAAACTGGTGTCGAAAAAAGTTTCTGAATTCAATACCTGTACCGATACCATGTACATGGCTGATTACATCATTGTTGACGAATCTCTGATCGATGCGCCGAATGCCTTTACTCCGAATGGCGATGGAACCAATGATATTTTTGCTGTCCGTTTCTTCTCGATGAAATCTGTAAAAGTATCCATTTTCAACCGCTGGGGAAAACGGGTTCACATGTGGGAAAGTAACAATGTCAGGGGATTCTATAATTCGGCATCCACAATTCCTGAATCGGTGTGGGATGGAAAAATCGGGGGACATCTGGCTTCACCAGGAGTTTATTACTGGGTTGCTGAAGGTATTGGCCGTGACGGTAAAAAGCAAAGCGAGAACGGATTTGTTCATCTTTTCAGGGACAAATAATTTTCCTGAAGGAAGAATGACATCAAACATAAACGAAAAAACCGGGAATATCAACCCGGTTTTTTCGTTGTAAATAGTAGTATTAAGATAGAACAAATTAATCTTCTTTTTCTTCGGCGGCGTAGGCTGCCAAAAGTTCTTCCTGAACTTCCTGAGGAACTTTTTCGTAAGCCGAAAATTTCATGTTGAAAACTCCACGTCCGCCGGTAAGCGAACTCAGCGAAGTCGAATATTTGTTCATTTCTTTCAAAGGGACGCGGGCGGTAATTTTTTCATAACCTTTTTCGCTTCCCATTCCCATAATGAGGGCCCGACGGCCTTGCAGGTCACTCATAACATCACCCATGCGATCGGATTGAACCCAAACATCCAAATCATAGATTGGCTCAAGAATTTTCGGTCCGGCATCCTTAAATGCAATGCTGAAAGCATGACGACCAGCCAAACGGAACGAAATTTCATTTGAATCAACCGGGTGCATTTTACCGTCGTACACATAAACCCGGATGTCTCTGGCATAAGAACCGGTAAGTGGTCCGTTTTCCATTTTCTCCATGATTCCTTTTACAATTGCAGGAAGGAAACGTGCATCAATTGATCCGCCAACGATACAGTTATGGAAAACGAGTTTTCCTCCCCAGGATAATGGATATTCCTGAGTGTCGCGAACAGATATTTTTTGCTCTTTCCCATTCATCATAAACACACTTTTGGGTTGGCTTTCTTCGTCGTACGGTTCAATAATCAAATGAACTTCGCCAAACTGCCCTGATCCTCCGGATTGTTTTTTGTGACGGTAATCGCCTGTGGCAGATTTGGTGATTGTTTCCCGGTACGGAATTTTTGGTGCTTTAAATTCGATGGCAATTTTATGGGTATGGTCGAAGTACCATTTTAAGGTATTCAGGTGGTATTCTCCTTGTCCTTCAACAATAAGTTGTTTTAATTCTTTGTAATAATTTACAATATAAGTTGGGTCTTCATCTTTTACTTTATGTAATATCTCTCCAACTTTTTCGTCGTCGGTTTCCGAAACCGCATTGATGGCAATCCTAAATTTAGGATCCGGAAATTGAATTTCAGCAAATTTCAAATCCAGATCTTTATCGCAAAGAGTTTGGTTGAATTTTGTATCTTTTAATTTAACCGTGCAACCAATGTCTCCGGCGACCAATTCCGAAACTGCTGTTCTGTTTTTTCCCGCAGAAACAAACAATTGCGACAATCTTTCTTTGGTGTTCGTTGTACTGTTGAATAAATCTTTTCCTTCAGTCACTTTTCCTGACATAACTTTAAAATAAGTTACTTCTCCGACATGAGGTTCAAGAGCCGTTTTGAAAACAAAAAGCGTAGTTGGGCTTTTCTCATCCATTACAATCGGATTTCCTTCTGTGATTTTTCGCATTGGAACCTGAGAAGGTGATGGGGCGATGTTACAAACAAATTCGAGTAACCGGCCAACACCCATATTTTTTTTAGCTGATGTACAGAAAACAGGGAATAAATCCCGTTTTGTCATCCCAATCCGAATTCCTCTTCGCATATCGTCTTCCGACAATAAACCCTGTTCAAAATAAAGTTCCATTAATGATTCTTCATTTTCTGCGGCCATTTCTGCAAGGTCATTGTGAAGTTTGTCCGCACGTTCTTTTTCAGATTCAGGAATATCAAGTATTTCGGGTTTTCCTCCGTCCGGTCCATATTTGTACAATTTCATGGTCAGCACGTCAATAATAGAGTTGAACCCGATTCCTGTTTCTACAGGATATTGAACGATGGTAACTTTATTTCCGAATTTGCCTTTTAAATTATCGACATCCTGATCGTAATTTGCATTTTCGTTATCCAGATGGTTCAAAACAAAAATCAATTTGTTGTTGGCAGCTTCGGCGTGGCGAAATGCAGATTCAGTTCCTGCTCCAATTCCGGTCGATGCGTCAATAACCATCAGCGCAAGTCCTGCAACCTGAAGCGATGAAACTACTCCTCCACAAAAATCATCCATTCCCGGAGTATCCAGAATGTTGATTTTTTTGCCGTTAACTTCGGTATACATCAGAGAAGAAAACACGGAATTACCGTATTCCTGCTCGATGAGATGATAATCGGATACTGTATTTTTTGATCCAACATCACCTCTGCGGTTTATTACTCCACCCTCGAAAAGCATCGCTTCTGCAAGGGTGGTTTTCCCACTGCCAGCATTACCAATTAATGCAATGTTCCGGATTTCACTTGTTTTATAGACTTTCATATTTAGATAGTTATTGGTTTTTTTACCCGTTCATGATCAGCTTTCTTTTACTGAATTTGACTGAGATGTTCAAAATTAGTAATAATTAATTAACAATCAAGATACGGTTTGATTACATAGAATTGTTATGAAAAGCGATATTTTGACATTTGTTTAAACTGTTAGAAAATCAGTTGTTTGAGCTTTTTAAGGTTTATTAACGTATTGCTTTAAGCTTCAAAAAATCAGATTAGTAGGTTGAATTTATGTTTTTTAATACTTTTTTACCTGACATAAAAACGGTGTCGGGATTGAATTTTAAAATTCGACATAAAGTGATGTTGTACTGAACAGGAATACAGACAAATATACAGGAATTGAAATATTCCGATGTTATGATTTGTAGATGAAAATATATTTTAGGTTCACCTTGCTGAGTGTGGATAGATTTTTTTCTGATTTTTTTTTTGTCTGGATTATTCTGATTTGCACAGATGGCAATTAACCACCTTTTTTATCACCTGTTTGATCTGAAATAATAGGTAATTCAGAGTTGGGAGGTGTTTATTCAAAAGCAAATTATTTCTTTCTGAAATAGGACATTCACATAATTCTCTTATTTTTGAGCAACATTGAAAATTGATATGGCCAAATTCCCCTTTTTTCAACAACATGATGCCATGGATTGTGGTCCGGCCTGTATCCGGATGATTGCTGCATATTACGGGAAAACATACTCTTTACAAAAACTTCGGCAACTTGCCCACATCACCCGCGAAGGAGTTTCATTACTTGGTCTGAGTGAAGCCGCCGAAGCCATAGGGTTTCGTACCATTGGAGCCCGGATTACCCTCGAACAGTTGGTTGAAGCCCCCAAACCCTGTGTTGTTCACTGGGATCAGGAACATTTTGTGGTTGTTTATAAATATGTAAAAGGCAAAATATATGTATCCGATCCGGCTTTCGGGCTGGTTGAATATTCAGAGACTGAATTTAAAAAACATTGGCTGGCCACGGTTCGCGAGGGTGAATTAAAAGGTATTTGCCTGTTGTTTGACCCGACTCCAAAATTTTTCGAACTCGATGGCGAAGATTTAAACCGTGGTAATTTTAGCTTTTTGCTTCAGTATTTAAAACCCCACAAGAAACTGGTCATTCAGCTGGTTTTGGGTTTCCTGGTTGGAAGTTTGATACAGTTGATTTTTCCATTCCTGACTCAAAGTATTGTTGATGTGGGGATCAATACTCAGGATATCAATTTTATTTACCTCATTCTGGCTGCACAGATGATGCTTTTCCTGAGTCGCATGACGGTTGATTTTATCCGCTCGTGGATTTTGTTGCACATCAGCACGCGTATCAATATAAGTATCATTTCCGATTTCCTGATTAAGTTGATGAAGTTACCGATCGGATTTTTCGATACAAAAATGATTGGTGACCTGCTTCAGCGAATAGGTGATCACCGGCGTATCGAACGATTTCTGACTTCGCAATCCTTAAATGTCATTTTTTCAGTCTTTAATATTGTCATCTTCAGTATCGTTCTGGCAATGTACAACCTGATTATTTTTGTTGTTTTTTTAGTTGGATCAGCTATATATATCGGTTGGGTATTTCTTTTTCTCCGGAAAAGGCGGGAACTCGATTTTAAACGGTTTACCCAACTGGCAGATAATCAGAGCAAACTGATTCAGCTGATCAACGGCATGCAGGAAATTAAGCTGAACAATTTCGAACGGCAGAAACGCTGGGAGTGGGAGCGTATTCAGGCAAGATTATTTAAAGTGAATGTCAAAAGCCTTTCGTTGCAGCAATATCAGCAGGCAGGCTCTGTATTTATAAACGAGACCAAAAATATTGTCATTACAGTTTTGGCTGCAACAGCCGTCGTTCATGGAAACATGACACTTGGTATGATGTTGGCTGTGCAATATATAATAGGTCAGATGAACAGTCCCCTGGATCAGATGATCGAATTTATGCAGGTTGCCCAGGATGCCAAGATTAGTCTTGAACGGTTGAGCGAAATTCATTTGAATAAAGACGAAGAGCAGGATCAGGAAGGAAAATTAACTGATTTGCCGGTTTCTGCCGATTTGAATATTAATGATATGGTATTTCAATACGAAGGGCCAAATTCGCCAAAGGTTTTGAACAACATTAATTTGAAGTTGCCTCAGGGAAAAGTGACGGCCATTGTTGGTACAAGTGGAAGCGGGAAAACCACCCTGGTGAAATTATTGCTCGGATTTTATCCGCCTGTTTCAGGAACCATAAAAATTGGAGAGTCGGATCTGGCTGCCTACAAGCAAAACTGGTGGCGTACTCAATGTGGTGCGGTCATGCAGGATGGATTTATTTTCTCGGACACTATTGCCAGCAACATTGCTATGGCTGAAGATGAAATTGACAAGCAGCGATTGAGTTATGCTGTGAGGATGGCCAATATTCAGGAATTTATAGAATCATTGCCATTGAATTACAATACCAAAATTGGTCCTGAAGGAGTTGGACTCAGTCAGGGGCAAAAGCAACGAATTTTAATCGCCCGGGCTATCTATAAAAATCCGGAATATATTTTCTTTGATGAGGCAACCAATGCCCTTGATGCAAACAATGAAAAGGTAATTTTGGAAAATTTGAATGAATTTTTTAACGGTAAAACGGTTGTCGTTGTTGCTCACCGGCTGAGCACCGTGAAAAATGCCCATCAGATTATTGTACTCGATAGGGGCTTAATTGTCGAAGTGGGAAATCATGACGAATTAACGAAACAAAAAGGCGCGTACTATAATTTGGTTAAAAACCAGCTTGAACTGGGTAATTGAAAGTAAGTAGTGGGCAGTCGCAGTTGGCAATAACTCAGACTGAACACTGAGACTGAATACTGAACACTGAGACTGAATACTGAACACTGAATTGACATGGATAAGAAACCGTTTAAAATAGAACTTCGAAGCGATGAATACCAGGAGATTGTTCAGCAATCGCCCCGCTGGATGATTCGTTCCGGGATTATTCTCATTTTTGGGATTATTCTGCTTTTGCTTGCCGGCAGTTATTTGTTCAGGTATCCGGATGTGATTGAAGCCAATGTTGTTGTTTTATCCGAAAATCCACCGGCCTATCTGGCAGCCCGGACCACCGCCCGGATTGATTCATTATTGGTAACCGACAGACAAAAGGTGAGCAGCAATCAGATCATTGCCATACTTGAGAATACGGCCAATTTTGATGATGCTTCCAGGTTGAAGGAAATGATTCTTCAGATGGAGCCATTTATGCTGACATTCGATACATTAAAAACCATCCAGCCTGGAACCGATCTCCAACTCGGGGATATTCAGTCAGATTATTCCAGCTTTGTGCGTCTGTATAACGATTATATTTCATTTCTCCGGCTTAAATTACATCCGAAAAAGATAAAAGCGCTGAAAGAACAGGTTTCGATGAACCGGATTTATTACGATCGGCTTTGGATGCAAAAACAGGATATGGCTGCCGATTTTAAAATTGTGAATTCGCAGTATAAACGTGATTCTTTGCTGACCCAAAAAGGAGTGCTTTCCGATCTGGAACTGGAAAAATCAAAAGCCCTGCTGATTCAGAAAAAATACAATTTTAACGGCGCCCAAACCAAACTTGCCGAAACACAGAGTTCCATTATTAAGTTGGAGCAGGAAGTTGTTGATGCCGAAATGGATTTCGCCGATCAGAAAAAGAAAGCACAAAATACCCTGATTGAAGCGATGAATATTTTAAAAAGCAGACTGGCATACTGGGAACAAACCTTTGTGATCAGGACACCAATTTCAGGAAATATCGGGTTTACAAATTTCTGGAGTAAAAACCAGCAGGTTAAAAAAGATGAAATTGTTTTTTCGGTCATTCCTGAAGAAAAATCACAGATTATTGGCCGTATCAGCTTGCCGGTAAAAGGTGCCGGTAAGGTAGCCATCGGACAAAAAGTTAACATTCGTTTCGATAATTTTCCTTACATGGAATTTGGCTTTCTGAAGGGTGTAATTAAAAGTATCTCGTTAATTCCAAGCAACGAAAATTACATTGTTGAAGTGGATATTCCGCAGGATTTTAAAACCAATTATGGGATTCCCCTCAGGTTTAGTCAGGAAATGAAAGGCTCGGCTGAAATTATTACCGAAGATTTAAGGTTGATCCAGCGATTCTTTAATCCGGCAAAATCTCTACTCAGGCATCGTATTGCAACAGAAGAATAAAACTTCAAATCACCACTTTTTTTATCAGTGTTAAGATTAAACCAAAAAAGATCAATTATTTATTGGTTTTTATTGTGTTTTCTGTTGGTAATTAGTACTTTTGCGAGCCGTTTTAGAGGGATAATCTCTTTAATCGGGTTGTAAAGTGTTGTAATTCTGGAAAATTGCGATACCTTTGCAGACCAATTTTTTAGGTAAGTTTTATTAAAATTAAGAGTAGCTATATGCCAACGATTCAGCAGTTAGTTAGAAAAGGCAGACAAAGTAATGCGGAGAAAAGTAAATCTCCGGCATTGGATTCTTGCCCACAGAGAAGGGGAGTTTGTGTTCGTGTATACACAACAACTCCTAAAAAACCAAACTCAGCTATGCGTAAAGTAGCCCGTGTTCGGTTGACAAACGGAAAGGAAGTAAACGCTTACATTCCAGGTGAAGGTCATAACCTTCAGGAACACTCTATTGTATTGGTACGCGGTGGTAGGGTTAAAGACCTTCCAGGTGTTCGTTACCATTTAATTCGTGGTGCTTTGGATACCGCCGGTGTTGAAGGTCGTACTCAGAGACGGTCGAAATACGGTACAAAAAGACCAAAAGCTAAAAAGTAATTTTTAGCATTATTATTTATTAAAACGTTCTAGCTGCTTAGTGGTTTGAGTTGAGTAAAGAGGCCCTGCGCCGATTGAAGCTTACAAGAATCTACAGCTAATTTAAGTAACACTAAAGCATTTCATAATGAGAAAATCGAAACCAAAGAAGAGGATCATTCTGCCCGATCCAAAGTTCAACGACATGTTGGTTACTCGTTTCGTCAACGATTTAATGTATGACGGAAAAAAATCTATAGCTTACCAAATTTTCTACGACGCGATGGACATCGTCGGTACGAAAATGAAAGATTCAGAAGTTAGTCCATTGGATGTGTTCAAAAAAGCACTCGAAAAAATTACCCCTGCGGTAGAAGTTAAAAGCAGACGAGTTGGTGGAGCAAATTTCCAGGTTCCAATGGAAATTCGTCCTGAAAGAAAAACTTCAATTTCAGTTAAAAACATGATTCTTTATGCCCGCAAGCGTTCAGGCCGTTCAATGGCTGAGAAACTTGCCGGTGAAATTGTTGCAGCTTATAATGAAGAAGGTGGAGCTTTCAAAAAGAAAGAAGATACACACCGTATGGCTGAAGCAAACCGCGCATTTGCACACTTCCGTTTTTAGTATTTAGTAGATAGATAGAAAAGGTTAGATATTGTTATAATGGCAAAAGACTTAAAATATACCAGAAATATTGGCATCATGGCTCACATCGATGCCGGTAAAACGACCACTTCGGAGCGTATTCTGTATTATACAGGAATCACTCACCGAATTGGCGAAGTGCATGATGGGGCCGCCACTATGGACTGGATGGAGCAAGAGCAGGAACGTGGTATTACAATTACCTCAGCTGCCACTACTACGTTCTGGACATACGAAGGAACTGAGCACAAAATCAACATCATTGATACTCCGGGACACGTTGACTTCACTGTTGAGGTTGAGCGTTCATTGCGTGTATTGGATGGAGCTGTTGCTCTTTTCTGTGCAGTAGGTGGTGTTGAAGCTCAATCAGAAACTGTTTGGCGTCAGGCTGAAAAATATGGTGTTCCACGTATCGGGTTCGTTAACAAAATGGACCGTTCAGGAGCTGACTATTACAATGTACTGAGCCAGATCAAAGAAAAATTAGGCGCTAATCCGGTGCCGATCACCATTCCAATCGGAGCGGAAGAAACTTTCGAAGGAGTTGTGGATCTGATCGAAATGAAAGCTATTCGCTGGAAAGACGATGCAACATTGGGAACAACATATTATATGGAAGAAATTCCGGAAAGTATGCAGGGAATTTCTGATGAATACCGTGCAAAACTGGTTGAGGCAGTAGCAGAACATGATGATGAATTGCTCGAACGTTTCTTCGACGATCCGGATTCAATTACGCCTGATCATTTGAATGAAGTAATCCGTAAAGCAACAATTGCCCAGTCGATTCTTCCGATGATGTGTGGTTCTGCATTTAAAAATAAAGGTGTTCAGCGTTTGTTGGATGCTGTTTGTGCTTTCTTGCCAAATCCGCTTGATAAAGGCGAAATTGTTGGAATGGAATACAACGGTGATGAGGAAATTATTCGTCACGCCGATGTAAACGAACCGCTTGCAGCTCTTGCGTTCAAAATTGCGACCGACCCTTATGTTGGACGTTTGTGTTTCATCCGTGTTTATTCAGGAAAAATTGATGCAGGTGATACTGTTTTCAATTCACGTACCGGTAAAAAAGAACGTATTTCCCGTATTTACCAGATGCATTCGAACAAACAGAATGCAATTGATTGTATTGAAGCCGGAGATATCTGTGCTGCCGTTGGATTTAAAGACATTCGCACTGGCGATACTTTATCTGCAATCAACAGCCCGGTTGTTCTCGAAAGTATGGACTTCCCTGAACCAGTTATCGGAATCGCCATTGAGCCTAAAACTCAGAAAGATTTGGATAAATTAGGGATCGGATTGCAGAAACTTGCAGAAGAAGATCCAACATTCAAAGTTAATACTGATCCTGATTCAGGACAGACCGTTATTCGTGGTATGGGTGAGCTTCACCTTGAAATCATTGTAGACCGTCTTCGTCGTGAATTTAAGGTTGAATGTAACCAGGGTGCTCCTCAGGTTGCTTATAAAGAATGTATCACCAAATCGGTTGAAATTCGCGAAGTATTCAAGAAACAATCCGGAGGTCGTGGTAAATTCGCTGATATCATTGTTCGCGTTGAACCTGCAGATGAAGGTAAAGTTGGACTTCAGTTCATCGATGCCGTAAAAGGAGGTAATATTCCACGTGAATACATCCCTTCTGTACAGAAAGGTTTTGAGTCGGCTTTGGTAAACGGTCCTTTGGCCGGATTTAACGTCGACAGTCTGAAAGTTACCCTTCTTGACGGTAGTTTTCACGCGGTTGACTCGGATCAGCTTTCGTTCGAAATCTGTGCCCGTCAGGCTTTCAAAACTGCCGCAGGAAAAGCTGGTCCAAGATTACTTGAGCCGCTTATGAAATGCGAAATTGTTACTCCTGAAGAATACATGGGTGACATTATCGGTGACTTAAACCGTCGTCGTGGTCAGATTGAAGGAATGGAAGAAAAAGCTGGTGCCCGTGTAATTAAAGCATTGGTTCCGCTATCCGAATTATTTGGATATGTAACTGTACTCCGGACATTATCATCAGGACGTGCAACATCATCGATGGAATTCGCAAAATATGTTGAATTACCAAAAATGTTGGCTACTAAAGTTCTTGAAGACCTTAAAGGTAGAACAGACTTATTATAATTATAAACTGTATTATTATTTCTCATCATGAGTCAAAAGATCAGAATTAAGCTGAAATCGTATGATCACAACTTGGTAGACAAGTCGGCTGAAAAGATCGTAAAAACAGTTAAAACTACAGGTGCAGTTGTAAGCGGACCAATTCCGCTTCCAACTCACAAACGTATTTTCACTGTATTACGCTCAACCTTTGTAAATAAAAAATCAAGGGAACAATTCGAGCTGTCTTCTTACAAACGTTTGATCGACATTTACAGTTCAACCGCAAAAACAATCGACGCCTTAATGAAGCTTGAATTACCAAGTGGCGTTGAAGTAGAAATTAAAGTTTGATAACCTGTAAAAAACAAAAAAAATGGCAGGATTAATCGGTAAAAAAATCGGAATGACTTCCGTATTCAGTGTTGAGGGGAAAAACATCCCATGCACTGTGATCCAGGCCGGTCCTTGTGTGGTTACACAAGTGAAATCGGTAGCAACTGACGGTTATGACTCTATTCAGTTAGGCTTTGACGACAAAAAGGAAAAGCACACAAACAAAGCTGAATTAGGTCATTTCAAAAAAGTTGGAACTGAACCAAAACGTAAAGTATTTGAGTTCAAGTTGCTGGAAGGTGAATTTAAACTTGGTGATGTGATTGGTGTAGATTCAGTCGACGAAGATGGCTGGGTTGACGTTCAGGGCGTAACCAAAGGTAAAGGATTTCAGGGCGTTGTTAAACGTCATGGATTTGCTGGTGTTGGTGATTCAACTCACGGTCAGCACAACCGCCTCAGAGCTCCTGGTTCTGTAGGTGCCTCTTCTTACCCATCACGTGTGTTCAAAGGAATGCGCATGGCTGGTCGCGATGGCAATGACAATGTGACTATTCAGAACTTAAAAGTTTTGAAAGTTATACCAGAGTCAAATTTATTAATAGTAAAAGGATCTGTTCCTGGCGCTAAAGGTTCATACGTAATTATCTATCAGTAATGGAAATAAAAGTTTTAAATAAAGCAGGACAAGAAACCGGAAGGACTGTTACTTTAGATGAACAAATTTTCGGTATTGAGCCAAACGATCACGCCATCTACTTAGATGTAAAACAAATCCTGGCCAATAAAAGACAAGGAACCCACAGTGCAAAAGAGCGTGGTGAAGTATCTGGAAGTACCCGAAAGCTGAAAAAGCAAAAAGGTACTGGTACTGCAAGAGCAGGTAGCATTAAATCACCTGTTTTCAGAGGTGGTGGCCGTGTTTTCGGACCACGTCCAAGAAACTATGACTTCAAATTAAATAAAAAAGTCAAAGCTCTCGCCCGTAAATCTGCGTTAACTTATAAAGCTTTGGAAGAATCAATTTTGGTCATTGAAGACTTCAGTTTTGAGACTCCAAAAACAAGCGAAATGGTGCAAATCAGTAATAATCTGAAAATTAATGATAAAAAGTCACTTTTCGTTTTACCGGAAGAAAATAAAAATATATATTTGTCCTCCAGAAATTTACAGACTGTTTCTGTCGTAACTGCTTCAGAATTAAATACTTATCAAGTATTGAACGTGAAAAAAGTAGTTGTATTCGAGAGTTCAGTAAGCAAGATTGAAGAATTGTTTAAGATTTAAAAGGCTTGAAAATGGAAATTTTAATTAAACCGATTGTAACCGAAAAGATGACAGGTCAGGCTGAAAGCCTTAACCGTTACGGTTTTATCGTAAATCGGAATGCTTCTAAGATACAGATTAGAAAAGCCGTTGAAAGTTTATACAATGTTTCAGTGGAGTCTGTAAATACGTTGATTCACGGTGGAAAACGCAAATCGCGTTTTACCAAAGCCGGAGTTATTTCCGGAACAACAGGAATAACCAAAAAAGCTATTGTTACTATAGCTAAAGGAGAAACTATTGATTTTTACAGTAATATTTAATAAAAAATGGCAGTAAGAAAATTAAATCCAGTTACACCGGGTCAAAGGCACAAAATTATCGGTGCTTTTGATACAATTACTGCATCAACACCTGAAAAATCATTGTTGAAGCCTATGCAGAGCTCTGGCGGTAGAAACAGCCAGGGTCGCATGACAATGAGGTATATAGGTGGTGGCCACAAACGCAAGTATCGTCTTATCGATTTCAAAAGAGATAAAGATGGTATTGCCGCTGTTGTAGAGTCTATTCAGTATGATCCAAACCGCACTTCACGTATCGCACTTCTGGTATATCCGGATGGTGAAAAAAGATACATGCTTTCTCCCAACGGATTAAAAGTTGGACAGAAAGTTGAAACTGGTGCAGGTGTGGCTCCTGAAATAGGAAATACATTGCCACTGGCTGAAATTCCTCTTGGAACATTGGTTCACAACATTGAACTTCATCCCAACCAGGGAGGTGTGATGGCCCGTAGTGCCGGAACGTACGCTCAGTTAACTTCGAGAGAAGGAAAGTATGCTATCGTGAAATTGCCTTCAGGCGAATCAAGAATGGTGCTCGTAACTTGTCGTGCTACAGTAGGTATTGTTGGAAATACCGAACACAATCTTGAGAGATCAGGTAAAGCCGGTCGTTCAAGATGGTTAGGTAGAAGACCTCGCGTTAGAGGTGTTGCTATGAACCCTGTCGATCACCCAATGGGTGGTGGAGAAGGTCGTTCTTCAGGTGGACATCCACGTTCACGTAAAGGTTTATTAGCTAAAGGCTTCAAAACCCGCTCGAAGAAAAAAGCTTCTAACAGGTATATTGTAGAAAAACGCAAGAAATAATTAAAAGGAGAAAATTATGAGTCGTTCATTGAAAAAAGGGCCTTTTATTGATTTCAAACTGGAACGTAAAGTTTTAGTGATGAATGAAACTTCAAAAAAGTCTGTAGTTAAGACTTGGGCCAGAGCATCAGTTATTTCTCCTGATTTTGTAGGACACACCGTAGCAGTTCATAACGGAAATAAATTTATTCCCGTTTATGTTACTGAAAACATGGTAGGTCATAAGCTTGGTGAATTTGCTCCTACAAGAACTTACAGGGGACATTCCAAAGGTAAAAAGTAAGGAATGAGATTCTCATTAACTAATTAAAGAATTCACGATGGGTGCTAGAAAAAGAAATAGTGCAAACGAACTAAAGGAAGCTAAGAAACAGCAGTATTTTGCTGTTTTGAAGAATTGTCCTACTTCTCCGCGAAAAATGAGGCTTGTTGCCGATATGGTTCGTGGTATGGAAGTGAACAGAGCTCTTGATGTACTAAAGTTTTCCTCTAAAGAATCTTCACGCAGACTCGAAAAACTGGTCATGTCAGCAATTGCTAACTGGCAGGCTAAAAACGAAGGAAGTCGCCTCGAAGAAAGTAATTTGGTAGTGAAAACTATTTCTGTTGATTCAGGAAGAATATTAAAAAGACTACGTCCTGCACCGCAGGGTCGCGCACACCGGATCAAAAAAAGATCCAATCATGTGACTGTTAGTCTTGGTAGTTTAACTCAAGTTAACGAATCAGAATAAATAATAATACATGGGACAAAAAGTCAATCCAATCGCTAATCGTTTAGGAATCATCAAAGGATGGGATTCCAATTGGTTCGGTGGAAACAACTATGGCGATAAGCTCGTGGAAGATTTTAAGATCAGAGAATATTTGAATGCCCGTTTGGCAAAGGCAAGTATTTCGAAGATTATTATTGAACGTACACTGAAGCTTATTACGATTACTGTTCACACCTCAAGACCAGGTATTATTATTGGCAAAGGTGGTCAGGAAGTTGATAAACTGAAAGAAGAGTTAAAGAAGATCACTAATAAGGAAGTTCAGATCAACATTTTTGAGATCAAACGTCCGGAATTAGATGCTATGATTGTAGCTACAAACATTGCCCGTCAGATTGAAGGTAAGATCGCTTACCGACGTGCAACCAAAATGGCTATCGCTTCAACCATGAGAATGGGAGCTCAAGGCATCAAAATTCAGATTTCAGGCCGTTTAAACGGAGCTGAGATGGCACGTTCAGAAATGTATAAAGATGGTCGTACTCCTTTGCACACTCTGAGAGCTGATATAGATTATGCCCTTGCAGAAGCCCTAACCAAAACCGGATTACTCGGTGTAAAAGTATGGATCTGCAAAGGCGAGATTTATGGAAAACGTGACCTTTCACCAAATTTAGGACAGAAACAACAACAACAAGGTGGACGTCCTGCACCTGGTGCACCAAAAGGAAACGGATTTAAGAAAAGAAGAAAATAATTTGTAAACCTTTCAGAATTAGTAAGGATGTTACAACCGAAAAAGACAAAATTCAGAAGAGTACAGAAGGGACGAATGAAAGGACTGGCCCAAAGAGGAAACCAGTTGGCATTCGGAACTTTCGGTATAAAAGCGTTGCAGGAAGCATGGCTTACCGGGCGCCAGATTGAGGCTGCCAGGGTTGCGGTAACCCGTCACATGCAACGTCAGGGGCAAATATGGATACGCGTATTCCCCGACAAACCGATTACTAAAAAACCTGCAGAGGTACGTATGGGTAAAGGTAAAGGTGCACCCGAAGCATTTGTTGCTCCGATTACACCAGGTAGAATATTGATTGAAGCAGAAGGAGTACCTTTTGAGGTTGCGAAGGAAGCACTTCGTCTGGCTGCTCAGAAACTACCAGTTACTACTAAGTTCATTGTTAGACGTGATTATGTTGAATCTGTAATTGAGGAATAATGAAAACATCAGAAATTAAAGAATTATCTAATGCTGAAGTTCTGGAAAGAATCCAGACTGATCAGGATTCCTTATTACGGATGAAGATGAATCACGCAATTTCTCCTCTTGACAACCCACAAGTAATTGTTGGTGTAAGAAGAAATATTGCACGTCTTAAAACCATTCTACGTCAACGGGAAATTAACGCAAAACAGAGTTAGTAATGGAAAGAAATCTAAGAAAGGAGCGTATTGGAGTAGTTGTGAGCAACAAAATGGAATGTACAATCGTTGTGGCTGAACACCGCAAAGAAAAACATCCTATTTATGGCAAGTTCGTCAACAAAACTTCGAAATTTTACGCCCACGATGAAAAGAACAGCTGCAACATCGGCGATACTGTTAAGATTATGGAAACTCGTCCAATCAGTAAGCAGAAATGTTGGAGATTAGTGGAAATCATAGAAAGAGCTAAGTAATCATGATACAACAAGAATCAAGATGTGCCGTGGCCGATAACAGTGGAGCAAAAGAAGTGCTTTGCATCCGTGTTTTAGGCGGAACAAGAAAACGCTATGCTTCATTAGGCGATACCATTGTAGTAACTGTAAAAAGTGCTATAGCTGGTAGTGACATGAAAAAAGGTGCCGTGTCGAAAGCAATTGTTGTTCGTACTACAAAAGAAGTTCGCCGTCAGGATGGATCATACATTCGTTTTGATGATAACGCAGTAGTTTTACTGAATAATACTGGTGAGATGCGCGGAACTCGTATATTCGGACCCGTAGCAAGAGAACTTCGTGATAAAAATATGAAGATTATTTCACTTGCTCCTGAAGTACTTTAATGCATAAAATCAGAACAATGCAGAAAAAATTACATATTAAAAAAGGCGACACTGTTGTTGTAATTGCTGGCAATTACAATGGTAAAGAAGGCAAAGTGCTCGAAGTCATCCGGGCCACCGATAAAGCTATTGTGGAAGGTGTTAATATGGTTAAAAAACACACGAAACCAAACGCGGCTAATCCCCAGGGCGGTATTGTGGAAAAGGAAGCACCTATTCACATTTCGAACCTTATGAACAAGGATCCTAAAACAGGAAAGCCTACTCGTATCGGAAGAAAGCTGAATGATAAAGGTAAATTAGTTCGTTATTCTAAAAAATCAGGAGAGGAGATTAAGTAATGGCTTACGTACCAACACTTAAGAAAAAATACTTAGACGAAGTTGTACCTGCGTTAGTAAAGGAAATGTCCTATAAAAACGTAATGCAGGCACCTAAGTTGGAGAAAATTGTCATCAACCAGGGAGTTGGAGCAGCTATCGCCGATAAAAAGTTAATCGAAGTGGCAACAGAAGAGATTACAAATATCGCCGGTCAGAAAGCTGTCCAAACCAAATCGAAGAAAGACATCTCTAATTTCAAATTGAGGAAAAAAATGCCAATTGGCGTTCGTGTTACATTACGCAGAGAGCGCATGTACGAATTCCTTGATCGTTTAATCAGTGTATCTCTTCCCCGCATTCGCGATTTTAAAGGGATTGAAGGTAAAATGGACGGAAGAGGTAATTATACCTTGGGAATTCCGGAACAGATTATTTTCCCCGAAATCGTGCTCGATAAGGTTTCAAGAATCAACGGTATGAATATTACCTTCGTAACC
Source organism: Prolixibacteraceae bacterium (assembly GCA_049277435.1). Taxonomy (GTDB): domain Bacteria; phylum Bacteroidota; class Bacteroidia; order Bacteroidales; family Prolixibacteraceae; genus Aquipluma. The sequence goes on along the minus strand of JBASYJ010000224.1, from coordinate 19,039 downwards.
TCTGCACAGTCAGATGAAGAAGGCTATGCATTACTGAAAGAGTTAGGTTTACCGTTTAAAAATGCTAAAAAGAATTAAGATATGGCTAAGGAATCAATGAAAGCTCGCGAAGTAAAAAGAGCAAAACTTGTTGAAAAATATGCCGAAAAAAGGGCCATGCTTAAGGCTGAAGGCGATTATGTTGGTCTTCAGAAGTTACCTAAGAACTCTTCCCGTATTCGTATGCATAACAGATGCAAGTTAACCGGGCGTCCGAAAGGATATATGCGTCAGTTCGGAATCAGCAGGATCAATTTCAGAGAAATGGCTTCTTCTGGTTTAATTCCGGGTGTTAAAAAAGCAAGTTGGTAATTTATAATTAAGAAGTAATGAGCAAAATTACAGATCCAATAGCAGATTATCTGACACGAATCAGAAATGCCCAGAAAGCAAAACATCGTGTTGTTGATATTCCTGCATCCAATATCAAAAAAGAAATTACCAAAATTTTGAAAGATAAAGGATATATCCTCAATTATAAATTTGAGGATGAAGTGAATTTTCAGGGCAACATTAAAATTGCTTTGAAATACCATCCAGAGACACGTATTCCTGCTATTAAAACAATTCGTCGTATCAGTAAACCTGGTTTACGTCAGTATTGTCATATCGACAGCATTCCTCGTGTACTCAACGGTTTAGGAATTGCAGTAATTTCCACCTCCAAAGGAGTAATTACCGACAAAGAAGCTCGGGAATTAGGTGTAGGTGGTGAAGTCTTATGTTACGTTTATTAATCTAGGAGGAATAATAATGTCAAGGATAGGTAAACTACCCATTGAAATACCAGCAGGCGTTAAATTTACAGTTTCAGATACAAATCTGGTAACTGTAAAGGGCCCGATGGGTGAATTGGAACAACAGGTTAATCCGGAAATTACGTTCAATATTGAAGGTAATGTTGTAACCGTAATTCGGCCTTCTGATGAGAAAAAACACCGTGCGATGCATGGTTTATACCGCTCACTTGTGAATAACATGGTGGTTGGTGTATCAAAAGGTTATGAAGTAAAACTCGAATTGGTAGGTGTTGGATATCGTGCTGAAAACGATGGACAGGTACTGGATTTGGTTTTAGGTTATTCTCACCACACTTATCTACAGCTTCCTGCCGAAGTTCAGGTAGAAGCTAAAAGTGATAAGCGTAGTAATCCGATTGTAACTCTGAAAAGCTGTGATAAACAATTGATTGGTCATATCGCTGCTAAAATCAGATCTTTCAGGAAGCCTGAGCCTTACAAAGGAAAAGGTGTTAAATTTGTTGGTGAAGTTATTAGGCGCAAAGCCGGTAAATCAGCTGGTGCTAAATAGTAAAATTTAAAAACCATGGCTTTAACAAAGCAAGAAAGAAGATATAGAATTAAGAAAAGAATCCGGAAAATCGTTTCCGGAACTGCAGTTAAACCTCGTCTTAATGTATTCAGAAGCAACAAGCAGATTTATGCTCAGTTGATTGATGATATGTCAGGAAAGACTTTGATGTCAGTATCTTCTCTTAATAAAGATTTCGTTGGTGCCGAGGGTACCAAAATCGAAATGGCTGCCAAAATTGGTAAGGCAATCGCTGAAAAAGCAATCGCTGCCGGTATCTCAGCTGTAGTATTCGATCGGAATGGTTATTTGTATCACGGTAGAGTTAAACAATTAGCTGATGCTGCCCGTGAAGGTGGCCTTAAATTTTAATCGTTATGACAGGAGATATCAGAAAAGTAAAAACCAGTGATCTGGAACTGAAAGACCGGTTGGTAGCTATTAACCGTGTTACTAAAGTAACCAAAGGGGGTAGAACATTTAGCTTTTCAGCTATTGTTGTAGTAGGTAACGAAGATGGTATCGTAGGCTGGGGCCTCGGTAAGGCCAGCGAGGTTACAACTGCTATTTCAAAAGGTGTTGATGCTGCAAAAAAGAACCTGGTAAAGGTTCCTATTCATAATGGTACTATTCCTCACGAACAAATTGCAAAATTTGGTGGTGCAAGTGTTTTCCTAAAACCTGCAACTTCAGGAACCGGAGTAAAAGCTGGTGGTGCGATGCGCTCGGTGTTGGAAAGTGTTGGAGTTCATAACATCCTTGCTAAATCAAAAGGATCGTCGAACCCACACAACCTTGTAAAAGCAACGATGAATGCCCTTCTCGAACTTCGTGATGCGCATACTGTGGCTGAACACCGTGGAGTTACATTGGATAAAGTATTTAATGGATAAGGAGTTATGGCTAAGATAAAAGTAACACAAGTAAAAAGTGCAATTAATTGTCCAAAGAGACAAAAAGCAACATTAACCGCACTTGGAATCAAGAAACTTAATCGTTCAGTTGAACATGAAGTAACTCCACAAATTACAGGGATGATCAATAAAGTGAAGCATCTGGTAATTGTTGAAGAAGTTTAAACTTATTAAGATCAAGAAAAATGGATTTAAGTAATCTTAAACCTGCTGAAGGTTCTACAAAAAGCGAAAAGCGAATTGGTCGCGGCCAAGGCTCCGGTCACGGTGGTACATCCACCAAAGGACATAAAGGTGCCAAATCGAGATCAGGCTATAAAAGCCGTCGCGGTTTCGAAGGTGGACAGATGCCTTTGCAGCGTGTTGTGCCAAAATTTGGCTTTAAAAACATCAACCGGAAAGAGTTTAAAGCAATCAATTTGGATGTTCTTCAGGAATTAGCTGAAAATCTGAACATCACAAGTTTTGATTTAGATACTTTAGTTGAAGCTGGAATGGTTTCCAAAAAGGATAAAGTGAAGATTTTGGGAGATGGAGTATTGACCCTTAAATTGGAAGTAAAAGCTCACGCTTTTTCTAAACGTGCAAAAGAAACCATTGAGAAACTAGAAGGAACCACCGAAATACTCTAAAACTTATGAAAAAGTTTATTGAAACCCTAAAAAATATTTATAAGATTGAAGACCTGAGATCCCGGTTGGGGGTAACATTGTTCTTCCTTTTAATTTATCGTTTAGGTTCGTATGTTTCCTTACCCGGAGTTGATCCATCACAATTGGCAAATCTTGAAAGCCAAACTTCCGAGGGGTTGCTCGGATTATTGGATATGTTCTCAGGTGGTGCATTTTCTAAAGCGTCTGTTTTCGCTTTGGGAATTATGCCCTATATTTCTGCTTCTATTGTTATTCAGCTGATGGGTATCGCGGTACCTTATTTTCAGCGTTTACAAAAAGAAGGTGAATCAGGAACCCGTAAAATTAATCAGCTGACACGTTATTTAACAGTTGTTATTCTTATTTTTCAGGCTCCTGCCTATTTAACCAACCTTCATTATCAACTTCCTGAATCAGCTTTTGCGATCAGCGGAGCCATGTTTACGGTAACATCTACCATCATTTTAACTGCTGGTTCCATGTTTGTAATGTGGCTTGGTGAACGAATCACTGATAAAGGTATCGGTAATGGTATCTCGTTGATCATTATGATCGGAATTATTGCCAGGTTACCACATTCTGTTGTAGCTGAGTTTATTTCGCGTATTGAGCAGCAAGGTGGTGGTATGGTTATGTTTCTGATTGAATTTGTTGTTCTTTTTGTCGTGTTTATGGGATCTATTTTGTTGGTTCAGGGAACCCGCAAAATTCCGGTACAATACGCTAAAAGAATTGTTGGAAACAAACAATATGGTGGTGTTCGTCAGTACATTCCTTTAAAAGTGAATGCTGCCGGTGTTATGCCTATCATTTTTGCTCAGGCAATCATGTTTATTCCGATTAGTCTGGCCGGGTTTGCAAAATCTGACAGTTTAAGTGGTTTCGCAGCTGCTTTTTCTAATCATACCGGATTTTGGTATAACCTGACTCAATTTTTGCTTGTAATTCTATTTACATATTTCTACACAGCTATTACTGTTAATCCTATGCAAATGGCGGAGGATATGAAGAAAAACGGCGGTTTCATTCCAGGAGTTAAACCAGGAAAGAAAACAGTTGAATTTCTTGATACCATCATGTCTCGTATTACACTTCCCGGATCAGTTTTTCTTGGAATAATTACGATTCTTCCTGCTTTTGCAATGATGGCCGGAATTAATACTCAGTTCGCATATTTTTATGGCGGTACTTCATTATTGATCCTTGTAGGTGTTGTATTGGATACATTGCAGCAAATTGAAAGTCACCTTTTAATGCGTCATTATGATGGTTTGATGAAATCAGGCCGAATTAAAGGACGTACCGGTGGTGGAGCAGCCAGTTACTAATTTGATCAGACATTTTATTGTCTTGGATTGGTGAAAGTTCTAAACTTGTTAAATTAATTACATAAATAGCGAAGTAAGTCCGGTAATTCTTGTAGTTTTGCCGGCTTATTAGCGGAAAATTTTAAAATCTTCCGTTACGGTGTTTGTAACTGAACCTGGTTTTTAGAAATAAACATCATAATACTTTGATAATTAGACTTTAATTTATGGCAAAACAATCGTCGATAGAACAAGACGGAACAATCATTGAATCATTATCGAATGCAATGTTCAGGGTTGAATTGGAAAATGGGCATATTATTACTGCACATATTTCCGGAAAGATGCGGATGCACTACATCAAAATCTTACCGGGAGATAAAGTGAAAGTTGAAATGTCGCCATACGACCTGACAAAAGGAAGGATTTCTTTTAGATACAAAAACTAAAGCACAAAATAATGAAAGTAAGAACATCCATTAAAAAACGTAGTGCCGACTGCAAAATAGTTCGCAGAAAAGGCCGTTTGTACGTGATTAACAAAAAAAATCCTAAGTACAAACAACGTCAGGGATAATTAATTAACTTTGTAAAAAATTTATTTATGGCTCGTATAAGTGGTGTTGACATCCCTAACAATAAAAGAGGAGAGATTGCATTAACCTATATCTATGGTATTGGTCGTAATCTTTCGGTTACTCTTTTCGAAAAAGCCGGCGTTGACAAAAACATCAAAGTTCAGGATTGGACGGATGAACATTTGGCTGCTATTCGTGCAGCGATCAGTGGAAGCATTAAGGTGGAAGGCGAATTACGTTCTGAAACCCAGATGCACATTAAACGATTGATGGATATTGGTTGTTACCGTGGAATTCGTCATCGTGTAGGCTTACCTGTACGTGGACAGAGCACAAAAAACAATGCTCGTACTCGTAAAGGGAAAAGAAAAACTGTTGCTAATAAGAAAAAAGCCACTAAATAATTGATATTTGAATTATGGCAAAAAAGACTGGTTCTACAAAAAAACGAGTTGTCATTGTTGAGGCAATTGGGCAAGCACACATCCATTCTTCATTCAACAACATCATTGTGTCATTGACCAATGGTAATGGTGAAGTAATTTCATGGTCGTCTGCAGGGAAAAAAGGATTTAGAGGTTCTAAAAAGAATACTCCATACGCCGCTCAGGTTGCATCAGAAGAATGTGCAAAGACAGCTTATGATCTTGGACTTCGGAAAGTGAAAGTATATGTGAAAGGTCCAGGCAATGGTCGTGAATCCGCTATTCGTGCTATCAGTAGTGTGGGCATTCAGGTGAGTGAAATCGTGGACGTAACTCCGCTACCACACAATGGTTGCCGGCCTGCAAAAAGAAGACGTGTTTAATCTATTTAATTAAAACAAGTAATGGCAAGATATACAGGACCAAAATCAAGAATTGCCCGGAAATTTGGTGAACCAATTTTCGGACCTGATAAAGCACTTGAAAAGAAAAATTATCCACCTGGATTTCATGGATTAGCCAGCCGCAGACGTAAAAAATCTGAATATGGTTTGCAATTAAAAGAAAAACAAAAAGCCAAATACATGTATGGTGTTTTGGAACGGCAATTTGCTAATTTGTTCCATAAAGCATCAGCATCAAAAGGAGTTACCGGTGAAGTACTGTTACAGTTACTCGAAGGTCGTTTGGACAATGTTGTTTTTCGTTTAGGTATTGCACCAAGCCGTGCTGCTGCCCGTCAGTTGGTTTCCCACAAACACATCACCGTTAATGGTGAACATGTTAATATTCCTTCTTATCAGGTAAAACCTGGTGATGTAGTTGGCGTCCGTGAAAAATCAAAATCACTTGAAGTTATTACTGCTTCAGTGAATTCACATCGTCATTCTAAATTCGCATGGTTGGAATGGGATAGCTCTCAATTGGCAGGAAAATTCCTGGCACGTCCAGAAAGATCGGAGATTCCTGAAAACATCAAAGAACAACTAATAGTAGAGTTGTATTCTAAATAATCAAATCCTCAGTATTATTATGGCAATATTAGCGTTCCAAAAACCCGACAAAGTAATAATGGTTGAAACCGATGATAAGTACGGAAAATTTGAATTCCGTCCATTGGAACCTGGTTATGGTATTACAATTGGTAATGCCTTAAGAAGAATTCTGTTATCCTCTTTGGAAGGTTATGCAATCACAACTGTCAAAATCGACAAAGTTGACCATGAATTTGCTACAATTAAGGGAGTGATGGAAGATGTTACTGAAATTATCCTTAATCTGAAACAAATCCGGTTTAAACGCGAAGTTGAAGATTTCGACAGTGAGAAGGTTTCAATCTCAATTTCAGGACAGGATACTTTAACCGCAGGCGATATTAATAAATTTATGACCGGCTTCCGTGTTTTAAATCCAGAATTGATCATTTGCCGGATGGAACCTGAAGTGAAATTGCAGATGGATATCACCATCAACAAAGGTCGTGGATATGTTCCTAGCGCTGAAAATAAGCCGATCGATGCTGAGTTTGGAATTATTCCGATTGATTCGATTTTCACACCAATTAAAAATGTGAAATATGCAATCGAAAATTACCGCGTTGAGCAAAAGACGGACTACGAAAAATTAGTCTTTGAAATCACTACTGATGGTTCAATTCATCCTAAAGATGCACTAAAAGAAGCCGCAAAAATTCTGATTTATCACTTTATGCTTTTCTCTGATGAAAAAATCACCATTGATTCAGATGAGAAATTCGCTAATGAAGAATTTGATGAAGAAGTATTGCATATGCGTCAGCTCTTGAAAACCAAATTGGTTGATATGGATCTTTCTGTTCGTGCATTAAACTGTTTGAAGGCTGCCGATGTGGAAACTTTGGGTGAACTGGTTACCTACAACAGGAACGACTTGCTCAAATTCCGTAATTTTGGTAAAAAATCACTCACCGAACTCGATGACTTGTTGGTGAACCTGAATTTAACCTTCGGAATGGATATCAGTAAATATAAACTTGATAAGGAATAAGTAAAAATGAGACATAGTAAAAAATTCAACCATTTAGGTAGAACGAGCGCTCATAGGAAAGCAATGTTGTCAAATATGGCTAATTCATTGATCTTCCATAAACGTATTACAACAACTGTAGCTAAAGCAAAAGCTCTAAGAGTATATGTTGAGCCACTTATCACAAAAGCAAAAGATGATGCTACGCATTCACGCAGGATCGTTTTCGAATCTTTGAAAAGCAAAACAGCAGTGGCTGTTTTATTCAGAGATGTTGCTGAAAAAGTGGGTGATCGTCCGGGAGGTTATACAAGAATTCTTAAAACAGGAAACAGAATCGGTGATAATGCAGAAATGTGTATTATCGAGTTGGTCGACTTTAACGAAAACTTGTTAGCTGCGAAAGAAGGCAAAGTAAAACCAAGCAAATCTCGTCGTGGTGGTAAGAAAAAAGCGGTTGAAACTGCTGCTCCACAAGCACCAAAAGCAACTGCTGCTCCTTCTGAAAAGCCTGCTCCGGCAGCTGAAACATCTGAAGAAGTTAAATCAGAAGAATAATACAAATTATACAATAAGTAAAGGGCTGATGTTTTCATCAGCCCTTTTTATTTTCCTTTTTCTTGAATGTAATAAACAGAAATATTATAAATTCTGCAAATTCGTAGTTATACCAATAAGGATTGTTTTATCCCCAGATGATAATTAATACTGGTCAATAATTCATCAATATCCACTGGCTTAATTAAATAATCATCTCCGCCAAGAGCCAGACATCTTACCCTTTCCGGTTCAAAATCGTTTGTTGTTACAAATATAATTGGGATATGTTTATTCCTGAAACATTCTGATTCCCGGATTCTGCGTGTAGCTTCAGCCCCATCCATTACTGGCATAGATAAATCCATTAAAACAACATCAAAATCTGAGTTATTAAGCATGTTTACCGCTTCAAGACCGTTATTTGCAGTCTCAATCTCGTAATATTTCTTTAGAGAATAAAATAAAAATTTCTGATTAATAGGATTGTCATCAACAATTAAAAGTCTCACAATTGTTTGTTTGAATTGAACATTTTGTTTTTATAAAACTACATTTTTTGTTCATTTAAAAGCACTACTTTTGATAATCCATATGCGGGTTTAGATAGTTGAATTTATATATTTGATTTCAAATACAATAAAAGAATAAAAAATGGCTGATGATAAAAAGATAATTTTTTCGATGTACAGGGTAAGTAAAACTTATCCTCCGCAAAAGCAGGTTTTAAAAGACATTTCTCTCTCTTTTTTCCTGGGAGCAAAGATTGGTATCATTGGATTGAATGGTTCTGGGAAATCTACTTTACTTAAAATTATAGCTGGATTGGAAAGTTCCTATCAGGGTGAGGTTGTTTTTTCACCCGGTTATACTGTCGGATACCTCGAACAGGATCCTAAATTGGACGAAACAAAAACTGTAAAGGAGATTGTTGGAGAAGGTGTTCAGGAAATTGTTGATATTTTAAAGGCATACGAAGATATCAACCTGAAATTTGGTGATCCTGAAGTTTATGAAAATCCTGATACGATGGATAAATTGTATGCCGAACAGGCAATTCTTCAGGATAAAATAGATCAGCATGATGCATGGAATCTGGATGCAAAACTGGAACGTGCGATGGATGCTTTGCAATGTCCACCAGATGATCAGCTTGTTGGTGAACTTTCAGGAGGAGAGCGTCGCCGGGTCGCGTTATGCCGTTTGCTGTTGAAAGAACCGGATGTTTTACTTCTTGATGAGCCAACCAACCATTTGGATGCCGAATCAATTCAATGGTTGGAAATGCACCTTCAGCAATACAAAGGAACCGTAATCTGTATCACTCACGACAGGTATTTCCTGGATAATGTGGCTGGATGGATTCTCGAACTGGATCGTGGAGAAGGAATTCCATGGAAAGGAAATTATACTTCCTGGTTAGAGCAAAAATCGAAACGCATGGAACAGGAAGAAAAAGTTGCTTCCAAACGGCGGAAATCTCTGGAAAGGGAACTCGAATGGATCCGGATGGCCCCCAAGGCACGTCAGGCTAAGTCGAAAGCCCGTATGGGCGCCTATGACCGGATGGTGAACGAGGATGTTAAACAGAAAGAAGAAAAACTTGAAATCTTTATCCCGAACGGGCCACGTCTGGGAGAACGGGTTATTTCAGCATCAGATGTTGCCAAAGGTTATGGTGACCGTCTGCTTTTCGAAAACCTGGATTTTGTTTTGCCACCCAATGGAATCGTTGGAGTAATCGGCCCGAATGGTGCTGGTAAAACGACGCTTTTTAAATTAATTATGGGCTTGGAACAAGCGGATAAAGGTACTTTTGATGTTGGTGAAACTGTTAAAATCGCTTATGTTGATCAGACTCACAAAGCCATCGATCCTGAAAAAACAGTATTTCAGGTGATCACCGGAGGAAGTGATTTGATTTCGGTTGGTGGAAAACAATTGAATGCCCGCGCTTATGTTTCCCGTTTTAATTTTGGCGGAGCCGATCAGGAGAAGAAATGCGGATACCTTTCAGGAGGAGAAAGAAACAGGCTGCACCTGGCGCTGGCATTAAAGGAAGAAGGAAATGTGCTGCTACTTGATGAGCCGACTAACGATATTGACATTAATACTTTGCGTGCCCTGGAAGAAGGTCTGGATAATTTTGCCGGATGTGCCGTTGTTATTTCGCACGACCGCTGGTTTCTCGACCGGATTGCCACACATATTCTGGCTTTCGAAGGTGATTCGAAAGTGGTGTTTTTTGAAGGTGGATTTACCGATTATGAAGAAAACCGCAAAAAACGAATGGGCGATGTTGGCCCGCAGCGTGTGAAATATAAAAAACTGGTGAGGTAATAAACTTTTTGAATATACTACAGGTATAAAGTCCGGGGTGAATGATCACTTCGGACTTTGTTTTTTATGCAACCAATTATTTACATAAATATTCAGGTTTTATTCCCGATTTGTTTTTGATTTCGTAGTTGAATAGTTTAAATTTGGTAAACATATTTATTTAATCCTGTAGATTCCACGAACGGATTGGAATAGTTGAATTGTTATCTACAATTAAATTGCCAGTCATCAAATTGCTTCTTTACTTAATTATTGAAGATTGCGTATCAGGTAATTGCCACTACAATTTAAAATTTCCATAGCCATGAAACAACTAGTCTTAATTTGTCTTTCCCTTTTTGCATTTGTCAACCTGTACAGTTCGAATTATTTAAAAATTGGTGATCCCCGTAAATCGTGGTATACAGAACAGGGTACCATTGATGAAGCCATTCTTCATACCCGACCGGTAGGTTTATATATGGAAAATGAACTTTTTTTAACTTTTTCGGCAAAGGGCACTACTCTTACCAGCAGTCTGGATACTCTAGAAGTTGTCCTCAATTTTGATTTGCCTGAAAATGCAATTGTACATGATTCCTGGTTGTGGATAGGAACTGATCCGGTAAAGGCGAAGTTGTTGGATAAATGGACAGCATCTTCGATTTATGAAAATATTGTAAAAAGGCGCCGTGATCCATCTATTTTATCCAAAATAAATTCAACACAATACGAATTAAGGATTTTCCCGATGGCCGGAAACGAAACCAGAAAGGTTAAGATTACCTGGCTTACGCCCGTAAGCTGGAACAACAGGACAGTTAGCAGCAGGCTTCCGATCGCAATTTTAAATACATCAAAAATAAAACCAGCAAACTTTCAAATTCTTGCATGGGAATGTCCGGGTATATCTACTCCCCGAATTATAAACGATTCGACCTTGAATTTTACTGCCAAAAATAAACTTCATTTAGGTAATTATTATGAGACCAATATTCCTTCCGAAAAATTCACCGAACAAAGTATTGGGTATGTTTCGTCATTCACCAACGGGTATTATTTTTCAAGATCAAATCAGGAAACTGAAGGAATATACCAGTTAGCAATATTTCCAACCAGCTTATTCGATTCGGCTGCTGTAAAAAAGATTGCTATTCTGGTCGATTTTGATGCAACCAGAACAGCTCTTTCATCCCCTGATTTGCTGAATATTCTTAAGACTGAAATGCTAAATAATCTGAATGAAACGGATTCGTTTAATCTGTTATTTTCGAATCTTACCATTCAAAGATACAGCGGGAATTGGATCGCAGCCACGAAGCAAAATATTGAAACCGCATTTAAAAGTCTGAATAATCCTTTGTCAAGTTATAGTAATCTCATTTCACTTCTTGGTGAAGGTGTTGATTTTATTCAGAATCATGGGAATGACGGGAAAATTATTCTCCTTTCCAATTCTGCTCAATATGGCGAATACAAAATTGCCAATACGCTTATCAACGATGTATTGGCTTCCATGGATCCAATCATTCCAATACATATTTCTGACTTTTCTTCGGTTTATTTTCCATCCTATTATTTAAATGGAAAAACATTTTTCGGAAATGAATATTTTTATTCAAATCTTTCCAAAATGACCTCAGGGAGCTACCAAAGTTCGCTAAATGGTGGTTCTGTTTCCGGTATTCTGCAAACTTCTTTTTCTAATGTTTCCGAATCAATTAATTCATTTGATTTACACACTACATTGCAATCTGGCTTTTGTTATAGCCGATATTCAATATCCGGCGAAAAAACTACTGTTTCATTGAATCAGCCATTTCTTCAGGTTGGAAAATACAAAGGTGACTTTCCTTTTATCGTCGAAATTTCAGGAGAATATCAAAACAAACTGTTTTCACAGAAAATCATTATTCCGGAAGAAAATACCTTGAATATTGATACAATTGCTGAAGAAATATGGGTTGGTCAATACATTAAAAGTCTGGAGTATGGTCCGCAGCGGAACGATATTGTAAGTGAAATTGTTTCAAGCAGTCTGAACTATCGTGTTTTGTCGTTGTATACTTCATTTTTGTGTTTGGAGAAAAATGCGCAGATCTGCGTGGATTGCTGGAATAACCCGAATGGCCAGGTAACAGGTGATGGACCGGTGAAGACCAGCATTGCAACAGGCTTAAAAGATTCAATTCGTGTGTATCCCAATCCATTTGTGGAAAATATAACCATCGAATTGAATTGTGTTAATCCTGAAGATGTTAAGGAGTTGGCGGTATACAACTTAACCGGTTCGGTGATCTGGCAATTTGATGTTGATAAAATTCACTCCGGAAATAACATTCTGAACTGGAACGGATCGGATAACAGAAATACAAAAGTAAAGACCGGCGTTTATCTTCTTGTTTTCCGGACATCAACTGAACGAAAAACAGTAAAACTTTTGAGGAATTAAAAGCCTTTTATTAGTTATTGTTCCGGGAGTTTATTTCCTTCAGGGCAAATTAATTTCGTATGCAAAAAATTGTTTCACCGGAATTGCTGAGCGATCTCAGTCGAAAAGCTGCGGGTTCAGCCAGGTTGCGATTAAATTATAATTTTCACGATGATCTGGCTGATCCGATCAACCGGATGTTGAATGCCTTCGAACCCGGAACTTATATTCAGCCGCACAAACATGAACATCCGGATAAACGCGAAGTTTTTATAATCCTGAAAGGGAAATTGGTTGTGAGTTTCTTTGACGATCAGGGAAAATTGACCGGTTTTGTTTTGCTCGATCCTGAAAATGGAAATTTTGCTGTTGAAATTCCTCCGGGAACCTGGCACAATGTATTTTCGCTGGAACAGGGAACCGTGGTTTATGAAATTAAGGATGGGCCATACAATCAAATCGGTGATAAAAATTTTGCCAGTTGGGCCCCAAAAGAAGGTGATACTGGCTGTGCAGAATATCTGGAAAAGTTAACCGGACAATTTTATAACCGATAAAAACAAAAGGTGTAGCCGGTTTATCCTGAATTTGGTTAATTTTGCGCCTTCAGGAAAAATAATACTTATGGCACAGAAACCTTCAATTCCAAAAGGAACACGCGATTTTTCACCGGTTGAAATGACCAACCGGAATTATATTTTCGACAGCATTAAAAATGTTTTTCGTTTGTACGGATTTCAACCCATTGAAACTCCGGCCATGGAAAACCTGTCGACTTTAATGGGAAAATATGGTGAAGAAGGAGACAAACTGCTGTTTAAAATTCTGAATTCAGGGGATTTTATAGGGAATGTTCCTGAAGCCGATTTGCTTGAAAAGAATAGCATTCGTTTAACCAATAAAATATCGGAAAAAGGTTTGCGGTACGATCTGACAGTACCTTTTGCCAGGTTCGTGGTACAGTACCGAAACGATATTTCTTTCCCGTTTAAACGTTACCAGGTTCAGCCTGTTTGGCGTGCCGATCGTCCGCAGAAAGGCCGTTACCGCGAGTTTTATCAGTGCGATGTGGATATTGTTGGCAGTGATTCTTTACTCAACGAAATGGAATTGGTTCAGATTGTCGACGAGGTTTTTGCGAGACTGAAAATCAATACGGTGGTTAAAATCAATAACCGTAAAATCCTGGCCGGAATTGCCGATGTCATTGGCGAAAAAGACCGGATTGTGGATATTACCGTGGCCATCGACAAACTGGATAAAATTGGCTTGGATAAAGTAAACGAAGAATTGACAGGAAAAGGCATTTCACAGGATGCCGTTGATAAGCTTCAGCCGATTTTACATTTATCAGGAACGGGTTCCGAAAAATTAACTCAGTTGGAAGCCGCCATTGGCCATTCGGAAACCGGTGCAAAAGGAATTGCGGAAGTGCGCACACTATTCAATTATCTGGCAACCCTGGATTTGAGTACTGAAGTTGAGCTGGATTTAACACTGGCTCGCGGTCTGAATTATTACACCGGGGCGATTTTCGAAGTGAAGGCCAAAGATGTTGCCATGGGAAGCATATGCGGTGGTGGCCGTTACGACGACCTGACCGGAATTTTCGGAATGCCGGGTGTTTCGGGAGTAGGGATTTCGTTTGGAGCTGACCGTATTTACGATGTACTTACTCAATTGCATTTGTTTCCTTCCGAAACAATCGACTCAACCCGGCTGATGTTTGTGAATTTTGGACCTGCCGAGGAAGCTTTTTGTTTGCCTGTACTGGCAGCAGTGCGCAAAGCCGGAATTAACGCGGAAATTTTTCCGGATAAAAGCAAAATGGCCAAACAAATGAATTGGGCCAACAACAAGAAAATTCCGTTTGTCGCCATCGTTGGCGAAAATGAAATGGCTCAGGGAAAAATAAACCTGAAAAACATGATTACCGGCGATCAGCAGCTTGTTGACCCTCAGGAACTGATAAAAATCCTTTCGGCATAACATTCTTTTGAGTTATTTTCTGAAAAATTCAGGAAATGACTTTAACCCGCAAAGAAGAACGATTTTCAAAAACCATAGGGGGCGACATCCGTTGTCCCTGAATTTTCTTTCCATAGAACAGATACTTTATTCGCATACCTTGTTATTGGATTTTGGTTGTTGGAGTATAAATTTCTAATAAATAGCAATGTTTGCCGAATGACCCAAATACTTCATTTTCATTCAAAAATTAAATCTTTATGGAAAGAGAAATTCATTATATATCACCCGAAAAATTAACTTATCCGATCATCGAACAGATTCTGGAGCAAAAGAAAATGTTGGTCCTTTCTGAAGAATCAGTTGCCCTGATTGAAAAAAGCAAAGCCTATCTGGATCGTAAAATGAGCGAATCAAATGAACCTTTGTATGGCATAAATACCGGTTTTGGCGCACTATGCAACATCGAAATCTCGAATTCTGATTTGAGTAAATTGCAGGAAAACCTGGTTATTTCGCATGCCTGCAACCTGGGGCCAGAAATTCCTTCAGATGTGGTCAGGCTGATGCTTTTACTCAAGGCTCACGCTTTGTCGAAAGGTAATTCAGCGGTTCAGCTAATTACCGTTCAACGCATTCTCGATTTGTATAACCACGATATTCTTCCGATTGTGTGTGAGCAGGGATCGCTTGGAGCCAGCGGCGATTTGGCTCCTTTGGCAAAGCTTTTTCTGCCACTTCTCGGTTTGGGCGAAGTTTATCATCAAGGAAAATTGAAACAAGCTTCAGAAGTTCTTGTAGAAATGGGCTGGAAACCAATCCGGCTTCAGGCAAAAGAAGGACTGGCTTTGCTCAATGGTACCCAGTTTATGAGTGCACACGCAGTTTATACCCTCCTGAAATCGTTTCGGATCCTCGATTATGCTGACATTATCGGAGCAATTTCGCTGGACAGTTTCGACGGTTTGATCGAACCTTTTATGGCTCAGGTTCAGGAAATCCGTCCGCATGCCGGCCAGATAAAAACTGCTGCGAACTTCCGGAGTTTGCTGGATGGAAGTGAATTGATCAGCCGTAAAAAGGAACACATTCAGGATCCGTATTCGTTTCGTTGCATCCCGCAGGTTCATGGCGCGGTGAAAGATGCAGTGAATTATGTGGCGGGGGTTGTCGAAACCGAAATCAACTCGGTCACCGATAATCCTACTGTTTTTCCTGACGATGATTTAATCATTTCAGGAGGGAATTTTCATGGCGAACCATTGGCTTTGTCGTTGGATTTTTTAACAATTTCGATTTCCGAAATCGGCAGCATTTCCGAAAGGCGAACGTATCGGTTGATTTCAGGAAACCGGAAACTTCCGGAGTTTTTGGTCGCAAATCCAGGTTTGAATTCCGGATTTATGATTCCTCAATATGCTGCAGCTTCAATAGTTAGTTTGAACAAGCAATTAAGTACTCCCGCATCGGTTGATTCTATTCCTTCGTCGAATGAACAGGAAGACCATGTCAGCATGGGTGGAAATGCGGCGACAAAAGCTTTGAAAGTTGCAAACAATGTGCTGAGCATTCTGGCTATCGAACTTTACAATGCAGCTCAGGCGATGGAATTCAGAAGACCTGCAAAAACGTCCGGTTATCTTGAACAATTTATTGCTGATTACCGGAAACAGGTTTCTTTTGTAAACGAAGATTCGCTGATGTATGTCGGAATCAATAAAACCATTGATTTTCTGGAAAAGGGAAAATATGTGTTGTGATAAAATTAAAAAGCCGGAAATTCCGGCTTTTTAATTTTATTCTTTGTTTTGACCCCTTTTGTATTCCCTGATTAAATGTGAACGGAATTCATTTTCCGTCCGGTACATCAATAAAACTTTTTTCTTTGGAAGGATTTTCATGAATTGTTTGTTGTATTCCCTGATAAGGCTTGCCTGTTGCTCAAAAGATTCGATGTATTCATTGGTTAACTTTTCGAGTTGTGATTCTGATAAATTGGCAAATCTTTCATCCGGCATCCGTTCAAAATCGTGAATCTGACGTTGAATGTCAAATTTTTTCTTCTCAAATTCATTATAAACCGGCCAGAACGATTGAGCTTCCGATGGAGTCAGGTCCAGTTTGCTGGTGAAAAATGAAATTTTTTCAGCTTTAATTTTTTCAAACATTTCGGGACTTGGACCTCTCCGGTCCTGGGCAAACAGCGAGCCTGCCAAAAAAACAGATACAAGGGCTATGATAATTGATTTTTTCATGATTCTTTAATTTTGAATTTCAGCATAAATATCCAGATCATTGCAATCAGAAGACAGGTAAGCAAGCATTTCATCCGGATTTATATCTGGTGTGGTTGTCGATTCATCTGAGATAATGGTATTTATAATTGTATTTTCATCGATCAATGAAAAACTAAGTGAGTAGACTTCCAGCAGATCGGTGTTTAACGTGTCTGTATTTTTTGCCTCAACCATACTTTTTGGTAAGAAATGTTTGATGGGGTAGGAAACCAGCAGAAAAACCAGGGCAAAACTGGCAACTAATCCCAGGGCAGGTTTCAGGAACGAAATTACTTTGGCTGTTTTTGTCCTGGTATTTTCTTTATGCCTGATTCCAGCCATGACACGATCTTCCAGCGAGTCAAAATAATGGTCGGGTGTTCGAAACGGACTGTCATTTTTCCGTTTCATGAAATCTGGTCTGTTATTTTCTTCTTCTTCGTACATGATCCTCAGTTATATGGCTTTGACATGATTCATTTCAAAAAGTTTAATTCCCTGATTTTTTTATTTTCCGGTGATTTAATGAGCATTTCCCGGATCGTTCGTTTTCAGATATTCCTCCACTTTTTTTACTGCATGATGATAGGAGGCTTTCAGTGCACCCACCGATGTTTCGAGTATTTGCGACATATCTTCATATTTGATTTCATCAAAATACTTCATGTTAAAAACGAGTCTTTGTTTATCAGGAAGAATGGCAATTGCCTTTTGTAAAAGCATCTGGTATTCATCTCCATCGAAATACGTGTCACTTTCCAGGTTTTCAATCAGGTATTCGTTCTCGTCGTTCAGGCTTGACATCGATTTACGCTTTCGCTGGTTCAGAAAAGTGATCGATTCGTTGGTTGCTATCCGGTAAAGCCAGGTAAACAGGCTCGATTCGGCCCGGAATGAATCCAATCCATTCCATATTTTTATGAAAGTATTCTGAAGTACATCATCGGTATCGTCGTGGTTCAAAACTATTTTTCGAATATGCCAGTACAATCTTTCCTTGTATTTGGAAATCAGATGCCTGAACGCCAGTTCCTTGGTTGCAGGATCTTTCAGGATATCCAGTATTTGCTGGTCATGAGTCATACTTGAATAAAATAGTTGGTGATCAGACGTCGAATTGTCAAAATGGTTTAACCGGCATCCGTATCGTGCTTATTTTTCAGATCGAATGGCAAGATATTCCTGAAGATCCCTTATTCAATCCTGAAATTCAATCCTTCATTTTTCAGTTTCTCGTACACCTGAATGTCGAATTGGAAAAGTTTTGCAGCGCGGTGGGCCACATTTTGCTGTTTTTCTCCAGAATCAATGAGCAACTCCATTTTTGCCAGTTTTTTCCTGAAATTCCGGGTATCCATTTTTTTGTTCAGGATAACTTCGTAGAGTGACTGAATTTCGGTGAGTGTAAATTTATCGGGTAAAAGATGGAAACCAACCGGATGATACATCACTTCCTGCCGTAACTTTAGTAAAGCTTGCTGAATAATCTGATCATGATCGAAACACAATGGTGGCAATTCATTCAGGTTAAACCATTGAAGTGATTTGGCCAGTTTCGATTGCTTTAAATTGTAATATTCCGGATTAATTAAAGCATAATAACCAATTGTTATGACTCTTGTGTAGGGAACCCGTTCAAGTGAACCAAACGTTTGAATCTGTTGAAGATAGACATCATTCAGTCCGGTTGCCTGAAAAAGCAGGGTTTTTGCAAAATCGTCGAGATCCTGATCTTCAGGAACGTGGCCGCCAAAAAGGCTCCAGGTCTGATCGCTGGTGAATACCGGATGTTTTTCGTAAATCTGCCTGATCTGTTCCGAACTGGCTTGTTCAGGGAGCGAACGTTTTAGTGCTTCTGCGTCAATCTGGTTTAGTAAAACCCGCATACCGGATTTATCGAAACCGAAAATAACACAATCAACAGAAACTGAATTTAGAATCATAATTTACTGGCTTTGATGCAAAATTAATAATCTGGTTACGATTATTGTGATTTAATAATAAATTATTGAGCATTCATCAAATATGACTTTGATAAAAAGAACTTTTTAAATGATTTTAATGGATGGGTACAAGTCTAAAACCTGACAATTTGATATTTTATTGGTTATGTAAATGCTTTTTGTATGAAAGTTAGCAAAAAGCTATAATCGAAAATTCAATTAGTAAATGCGAATTTTTAATATGATAGATTACAAGAATGCTGATGATTATTCGTTGTTGAAGTCGGGAAATAACTTTTAGCATAGCGTTAAGAAAGTTATTCTCGCCATCAAT
>JBASYJ010000223.1:0-2235 GCA_049277435.1 Prolixibacteraceae bacterium | reverse complement strand
TTCTACCTGCTCCGGATCATGAATTTCCTGGCCCATCATTTGAAAACCACCGCAAATTCCATAAACGGCATTCCCTTTCTGATGGCTGTTCAGGATGGCTTTGGCCAAACCTGATCTTCTGAGGTTTTCGAGGTCGGCAATGGTATTTTTTGAGCCGGGAATAATCACCACTTCGGCTTTTTCAATTTCTTCCGGATTGGCGGTGTAAAATAAATTGATTTCAGCTACACGTTCCAGCACATTAAAATCGGTAAAATTCGACATGTGCGGCAGCAAAACCACCGCCACATTCACCAATCCGGCCCTGGTCTTTCCTGATTTGTGATCAATCACCACCGAATCTTCGTCGTCGATATGAATATCCCGAAAATACGGGACCACACCAATAACCGGCACTCCGGTGAGTTTTTCCAACATTCGTCTCCCTTCAGTAAACAGGTCAATATCTCCCCTGAATTTGTTGATCAGGATTCCTTTCACCAGCGCCCGTTCTTCCGGAGGGAGCAATTCGAGCGTTCCGTAAACGCTGCCGAACACACCTCCCCGGTCGATATCGGCAATCAGGATAACAGCTGCATTTACAGCAAGAGCAACCCGCATATTCACGATGTCTTTTTCGCGCAGGTTGATTTCCGAAATGCTGCCCGCGCCTTCAATCACCATCGGATTGTATTGTGCGTCAAGCTTGTTGTAAGCTTTTAGTACTTCCGCAAAAAGGGCATCGCGGTCGGTCCCCAGGAAATATTCCTTGGCCGACTGGTTGCCAATGGGTTTCCCGTTCAGAACCACCTGTGCATTTTGGTTGCTGGTTGGTTTCAGCAGAATGGGATTCATCTCCGAACAAGGCTCAATTCCGCACGCTTCGGCCTGAACAGCCTGTGCCCGGCCGAGTTCAAGTCCATCGGTTCCGGCAAATGAGTTGAGCGACATGTTCTGGGCCTTAAACGGGGCAGGCGAATAACCATCTTGTTTAAAAATACGGCAGAATCCGGCATTGATGATGCTTTTACCCACATCGGAGCCAGTTCCGACAAACATGATTGGCCGAAGATTCTTATTCATGGTACAGATTTTCAAGATTAAATGTCATGATTTGTCCGTTTTCAACCGGAATCCGGAAAGCTTCTTCCGGACTTTTTCCCTGAAGCAAGCACATCATGGCCCGGACAATTCCGGCATGGGTAACTACCAGCGCCCTGGCAAAAGACCGCTTTTCCAAATCGGACAGAAAAGCTCTGGTGCGCTCAATCAGTTCGGCAAACGATTCACCGTTCGGACAGGGCGTGTTGGCATAATCGGCAAACCAGGTTTTTCCGGCAGCAGATTCAAAAATCGAATCCCAGGAAGTCATTTCCCAGTCGCCAAAATTGAGTTCGGTCAACCGGCTATCTGTTTGGACAGGCAGGTTTTTTGCCAGATCTTCAGCCAACAGGGTGCAACGGCTCAACGGACTGGAAAAAACGGCGTCAAATTTCTGTTCGCCCAGTTTTTGCCTGACTTGCTCCATTTCATTTCTGAAATCCGGAGACACCGGAACATCTGTTATTCCGTAGCAGATGCCTTTGGGACCATCAACCGGAGTATGCCGGACCAGGGTTAGTTTCATACCTGAAAAGTTTGAAAAATGACGAAGCCTAAATAAAATTCCACCTCGGCAATTTGCTGCAAGGCGCCGAGGCAATCGCCGGTATAACCTCCTATTTTGCGGGTGATGTACCTCCTGAAAATATAGGTGGTGAGTAAAAGTACCGGTAGAATGGCCAGCGAATAGGTAATTGGGATGAAAATCAGGAACGCCAATCCGAAGAACAAAGCCAGGATGAAGTCGAAGCCTTTTCCCTTTTTGCCGATCGGTTTGGTTTTGCTGGTAGCATCTTCGCGCGAATATTCCGAAGTGTAAATAACCAGAATCGGCATCAGTCGGCTCAGCGAATGACCTGCCAATAAAACTAAAGGAATACTTGTAACATCAAGCGAATGCAAACTCATAAATTTGGAAGCCAGTATCCCGACCAGGCCGATGCTTCCGTAGGTTCCTATCCGGCTGTCCTTCATGATGGTGAGGATGCGCCCGCGGGTGTAACCGCCGCCAAAACCATCGCAGAAATCGGCGAACCCGTCTTCATGAAAAGCCCCGGTGACAAAAATCGTAACCAGCATGCTCAGCAGGATGGCCAGTTCAGGAGGAAAAACATACTGTAACCCATAAAATACGGCCGCGCCAATTCCGCCCAC
>JBASYJ010000222.1:0-21228 GCA_049277435.1 Prolixibacteraceae bacterium | reverse complement strand
TTTTCTCACCTTTATCGATCAGCGATTTAATCACATTTACGGTAACCTTTGGTGAAACCATTCCCAATAAAACCAGCTTGTTGCGGTAATCATCCCACAACGACGGTTCGGTATAATAATCAAAACCTTTGTTTACTACTTTCCCTTCCTGATCGGTATAATCGCCGTTGCAATCACTTCGTAACGCAGGCCATAAAAAAGACCGGTAGAATGTAGAATAGAACAGTCCTTGTTGCCGCTCCGTACCGCCTGTTACCTTGATTTTATACAATAAAGTTTCCCATGTTTTTGCTGCTTCGTCTCTTACCTGTTGAAAATTTTTCCCAAGCATTTCTTTCTCCAGGTTTTCTTTGGCATTGGCAATGCTTACAAACGAAAAACCGATTTGCATTTCAAGAGGTTTTGGTGTATCGGCAAAACTGACCACAGAAATCTCATTTTTACCTTTTTTCTGCGATTCGATGTTTGTGATTTTGTGATTGGTTACTGCATAGAAATACATTTTTTCGCCGGTTTGCTGAAATCCCTTAAATACATTTTCGCCTTCCTGATGAATTTCCCAATTACGTACTTTTTCGTTTGACATGGAAAGATCAGCAATCAGTTTTTTACTCTCTCCCGCCTTGAATGTATATTTATGAAATCCGCAACGCAAAGTGGAAGTTAATTCAGCATTGATTCCATATCTTTCCAGATAAACCTGATAATATCCCGGATGAGCTGATTCGTTTTTATGACTGTATGCCGACTTATAGTCGTCCGGAGTAAAACCTGAAGTAGCCGGTAGCAGCGGAATGTGACACAGGTTCCAATGGCCCTTGCTTGTATGGGCAAAAGCATAAATCACCGTGTCTTCATACTGATACCCGGATCCGCTGTGGTATTGAGTAACGGGAGTTAGCTGCACCATGGCATTAGGCAATGAAGAACCGGGAAATACTTCGGCGCCCCAGGTCCGGTGGCTTGGTTTGTAGCCAATGTCAATGCTGTCCCACAGAGTTGCGGTTCCTAAAAATGGGTTAACATACGAAGTAAGTTGCTTTTGCGCTATACCTGAAAAAGTAAGTATCAGGAATAAAAATAATGCAATAAATCTATTCCTCATTTCCTGAAATTTTTATGTGAATATTTGATTGAAGGCCAATTTTATTCAAGAATTTATCAAACCACAATTGCAAAGAATCTTCAGGAGTAAAAAGCCTGATTTTTTTTCGGAGATTAAAAAATTTCCGACATGCAATTCCGGTACTTCTGAAGTATTTCACCCTTCTTTAGTTACAATACAAATTCACCACAATTTCTACTCACTTATTTTTGGAACTAAGTAATGAGAATAATATGATGTCGTATTATTCTCATTACTTAGTATCGGCTCAATCGAAAATACATCCTGGGGAATAGACTCTTACATCAAAATCGAAGACTTAAAAAATATGTTCAGGCTATAATATATTTCATTTTGATTTCTGTTTTGCACGAATTGTAATCCTCTGTAACTGTTCATTAATTGATTAATAACTTTAAATCAACGCTTTGATAATTCAAACCTAACCTCTATCCCGGGTTACATCTCTAATTTTAAATCGGATTTAAACGATCAATTCTTCTTCCATTGATTTGGTCTGAAACCGAAATACAGATCTATGAAATCGAAAATCCTCCTGTTGCTTCTAATTTTCAGAAATCAACAAATTTAATCGTGATGGAAACAAGCAGTTCAATTACAGAAGGTGATATCAATATTTCAGCAGAACGCCTGAAATGGAATCGGGAAATTACCGATCAGTCAACCCTCCGGATTCTGGAAGATGATGCCCGGTATTTTTTGCATCAATCCATGTCGAGCCCTTGTTTAGAGGTCCTTGAAAGTTGTAAGGGAAGTGAAATAAAAACCCTCTCCGGAAAACACATCCTCGATTTCCATGGAAATAATGTGCATCAGTTGGGCTATGGAAACGAAGTTGTGATCGGTCAGATTTTGAAACAACTAAGCAGCTTATCTTTTTCGCCGCGCAGATACACCAACGAACCTGCTGTCGAACTGGCAAAAAAGCTGGCCAGTCTCCTTCCCGGCGATCTCAACCGAAGCCTGTTCGCACCCGGAGGAACTTCGGCAATCAGCATGGCCTTAAAACTGGCGCGGGTCGTCACCGGAAAACACAAACTGGTTTCACTTTGGGATTCGTTTCATGGAGCGTCACTCGATACCATTTCCGCAGGCGGCGAAGCCATATTCAGGAAACATATGGGCCCGATGCTTCCCGGAGTTGTCCACATTCCACCACCAACCACTTTCCGGGGAATTTTTGGCGATTCGGAAGAAGATCTGCTCAAATACGCTGATTATCTTGAATATGTAATCGAAAAGGAGGGCGACATCGGGGCTTTTCTGGCCGAAACGATCCGGAATACCGATGTGCAGATTCCTTCAAAATCCTATTGGCAGC
Source organism: Prolixibacteraceae bacterium (assembly GCA_049277435.1). Lineage (GTDB taxonomy): Bacteria > Bacteroidota > Bacteroidia > Bacteroidales > Prolixibacteraceae > Aquipluma. The sequence continues at coordinate 18,781 of JBASYJ010000222.1, read as the reverse complement.
GGATACGCGAAATTTGCACCAAACATGAAGTTCTGCTTATTCTCGACGAGATTCCGATCGCTCTGGGGCGGACAGGCAAACTATTCGCTTTTGAACATTTCGAAATTGAACCGGATATTCTTTGTCTGGGAAAAGGTCTGGGCGGCGGAATAATTCCATTTGCCGCCATGATTACCCGCGACAGATATAATGTTGCCGGTGATATTTCACTGGGACATTTCACCCACGAGAAAAGTCCTTTGGGCAGTGTGGCAGCACTGGCAACGCTGAATTACATCGAAAATGAAAACCTGCTTCAGAAAGTAACCGAAGACGAGCAATGGTTTGGAAATGAACTTCTCAGGCTAAAAGATAAGTATCCTGAAATTGGCGACATCCGGGGAAAAGGACTTCTTTGGGGTGTTGAATTGGTAAAAAGTCGCGAGACTAAAGAAAAAGCAAGCGAACTGGCCGAAAAAATCATGTACGATTGTATGCGTCGGGGCCTGAGTTTTAAAGTGTCGCAGGGAAATGTACTGCAGCTTTCGCCCGCATTGACAATCTCCCGCCAGGATTTGGAAAAAGCAATTGCCATCCTGACAACAGCGTTTGAAAACAACACATTACAATTCGAAAACTGATTCTCCAATTCTGTAACAGAATGGTAACAACACCAGCAAAATGAAACCGATTATTATCAGAAGCTTAATTTTATTTCAACAAAGGTCTAATAATAGATGCATAATTTTGTCTCATATTTAAATACAATAAAAATGAAAACACGATTTCACGTTATAATTCTAATTCTCCTGGTCAGTTCAGGACAATTATTTGCTCAGGAAACTTTAACGCTGGCCTTTGCCGGAAAAACCAAAACAATCAATTCGAACAAAGCCGGTGCGATAATTTATGAATTCAAAGCATCCGCAGTTGAAATTAATTTAAGCAACATATCTGAAGATCTGATCGGAGATCATTTTCTGGGTGACGAGATCGCGCGCAAATTATATCTGCTCGATTCAAAATATACTTTTCAGGTTGAAATTGTTCCGGGAAATCCGCAAACAAAAACAGTTATCCGGAAACCTGCTATTTACGATGCGGTACAAAAGATTGAACATCACCTGAAAAAATCGCTTAAAAAAGGAGAGATTTCCGTTGAAACAGCAACAACCGATTTCAATAAAGTTCTGGACGTTGCTTTCAATATACTAACAGCTGATACCAACGATTTTGAAAAAGCCATTTCAAAAAGCGACGATGTAAATTCATTAACCAGTCTGTTCACCAAACAGGTTAATCTGGTCTTCTAGCAAACTTCAAATAAAAATCAGCACTTGCTGATTCCCTGATATTTATAGCACACAAAGAGCTATAAACTGCACGATCTATGTCAAAAATTTAAGTTTAATTCTAACCACATTTAAATGAAAAACACGATTATTCTACTGATGATGTTCTTCATCATCGGAACTTCTGTATTTGCCCAAAAAGCAAGTATTGAAGGAACAGTAAAAACAAGCAAGGGAGAAAGTCTCCCGGGCACGACCATTCTGGTAAAGGGAACCACCAATGGTGCCCTGACCGACGAAAATGGCCATTTCACATTAATGACTGACCCAAATGATCTGATCGTGGTTTCGTACATTGGATATGAAACACTCGAAGTAAAAGTTGGAAATCAGAAAGTCCTGAATATTATTTTGGAAGATTCGAAACAGGAAATCAAGGAAGTGGTAGTTACCGCACTTGGAATCGAAAAAGCAAAAAGTACCATTGGTTTTTCTGTTCAGGAAGTAAAAGGAACTGAACTGGTAAAGGCCAGAGAGCCCAATCCGATCAACTCCCTGACGGGTAAAATAGCCGGTTTAACTGTAGGCGCATCAGCCGAAATGCTGGGTGCCCCGAGCGTATTGTTGCGCGGGTATGCCCCTTTATATGTGATCGATGGCGTTCCGGTTCAAACCGATACCTGGAACCTGAATCCGGACGACATTGAAAGTTTTACCATCCTGAAAGGGCCGACTGCAGCTGCATTGTACGGTTCACGCGGACAGTACGGAGCCATCCAGATTACAACAAAACGCGGAACAAAAGACAAGCGCGGAGTTTCGGTTGAGTTCAATTCAAGTACAATGGTTGATAACGGTTTTATTGCCATTCCTGAAGTTCAGGATGAGTATGGTCCCGGCGACCATGGTGTTTATGCTTTTGCCGATGGAAAAGGAGGTGGTCTGAACGATGCCGACTACGACATCTGGGGACCTAAATTTGAAGGTCAGCTGATCCCGCAATACGATGGTGAAGTTACTCCCGGAACCAGCTACACAACAACTTATCCCAATGGAAAAACCTATACCGGAAATATTAAACCGACACCGTACATCGCGCGTGGAAAAGACAATCTCAAACGGTTTCTGAATCCGGGGCTTTTATCAAATAACAGTCTTTCGGTTTCTGCCGGAAGTGATAAATATGATATCCGGTTTTCAGCATCACACAGTTACCAAAAAGGAATTGTGCCGAATACATCGCTGAACATCACCAATTTCAACCTGACTGGCGGATACCACATTTCAAAGAAATTGAGCATCAATGCCAACATGGCTTTCAGCCGTCAGTACACCCCAAATGTTCCTGACGTAAATTATGGCCCGAACAGCATCATTTACAACATGATTGCCTGGGGTGGGGCCGACTGGAACATCGACGATATGCGCAATTACTGGCAACCCGGAAAAGAAGGTGTTCAGCAAATTTATGCTGAATATCAGCGCTATCACAATCCCTATTTCATGTCGTACGAATGGCTTCGCGGACATTATAAAAATGATATCAACGGATACGCCGCGGTAAATTATAAATTCAACAATTACCTGAACCTGCAACTTCGTTCTGCAGTTACTTCCTACGATTTGTTCCGTTCCGAGAAACTTCCGTTTTCAGCGCATCCATACGGACGTGAAGGTGAACAGGGTGACTACCGCGAAGACAAAAGAAACCTGTTCGATAACAATACCGACCTTCTTATTTCGTACGACCGTTATGTGATTCCAAAATTGAGCTTGCACGCCACTGCCGGAGGAAATGTTCGTTCGTACGCGTTCAGGAGCAGTTTTGCAACCACCGATTACATGAACGTCCCGGGATGGTACAATTTAAGCAACTCGAAAAATCCGGTTCAATCATACAATTATTACGCCCCGATGCAGGTATTAAGTGCCTACGCCACAGCCGATATGACTTACGATGATTTCTTAACGCTCTCGTTAACCGGTCGTGCCGATAAGAACTCAACTTTGCCAACCAGCAACAACACGTATTTCTATCCATCGGTTTCAACCAGTATCGAACTATCGAAGCTGGTTAAAATTCCGTATGTAAAATCATGGAAATTAAGAGGTTCATATGCCAACGTTGGTAGCGCGTTAACTTCTTCAACAATTGGTACATCGTACCAGGTTTTGGGCTATGGCGTTTTAGGTTACGGCCTGAACTATTCTTCGCCATACGACGGACCGACTTATCAGAATTCAGCTGCCTACAACATTAGCCTGATTCAGGGAATTCCTGCCGCTTCGTACACCAATACCATTTCAAATCCTGACCTGAAACCTAGTTCAAGTTCAGCCTGGGAAGTTGGAACCGATGTCGGTCTTTTTGAAAATAAACTCTTGTTCGATGTCACCTATTTTTCAAGCATCGACGGACCTCAGATCTTCTCACTTCCAATTTCAGGAGCTAGCGGATATAATGCAGCCCTGGTTAACGGAATTAAAGTGGAACGCAAGGGAATTGAGATTTCTGCTTCAGCAACTCCAATCAGTAAAAAAGATGGTTTTAGCTGGAACATTTCGGCCAATTATTCAACCAATCAGCAATACCTGAAAGAAATTTATCCGGGCGTTGAAAAACTGAATATTTACCTGAAAGTTGGCGACCGGATGGATAAAATGTACGGATCTGACTTTGTTCGTACTGCCGACGGTCAGATTATCAATGACGCAAGTGGTCGCCCAATCCGTAATTCGGTACCACAATTCCTTGGAAACGCTAATTCAAACTGGGTTGGGGCAATCAACAATACATTTTCGTACAAAAATCTGAGTTTCAAATTTCAGTTCGACGGACGTTTTGGAGGAAAAATCCTGGACTATGTGGAAAAGAAAACCTATCAGGGTGGACGAAACATCAACACTGTTTTGGGTGAAATGGGTGCAGCCCGCATAAACGACACCAAAGGAATTAAATCCTATGTCGGACAGGGAGTTGTAGTTAGTAACAATACAGCCATCGAATACGATTCTGACGGGAATGTAACCAACTACGACCAGTTGCAGTTTGCCCCAAATACAACAGCAACTTATTTGCAGGATTATATCAGCCGCTATTACGGTACCGATGTTTCAACTTCAATCAGCCGCTCATTTGTAAAATTGCGTGAAGTGGTTTTAACCTACAATTTACCGCAAAAATTCCTGAACAATACGTTTGTCAGCAAAGTGAATATTTCGTTTGTGGGCCGCAACCTGCTTTATTTTGCCGAGAGAACAGATATTGACATCGAACAGTATGCAGGGAATAACCGGTATTCAGGTCTTCAAACCCCAACCATGCGCCGTTATGGTTTTAACCTGAATGTTACCTTCTAATTCATTTTAATAATTCTCAATCAAAAAAATATGAAAAATATATTCATGATATTGATCGTGCTGGCAGTTGCACTTTCATCCTGTCAAAAGTTTACCGATCTGGAAACAGATCCGAATCGTCCCGGTCAGGCTCCGCCATCCCTGATTTTCACCTATGTTTTATCCGATTTAAATTATTCGCCATGGAACGATGTTCAACGCTGGAACCAGTTTTATTGCAGTAATTATGCTTACTATGCCGATCAGCAGTACGACTGGACCAACACCAGTTTTAACTACACCGAATTGAAAAACGTGAACCAGATGATTGCCGAAGCAAATCGGATTGGTCTTCCGGAGAACAATGTTTATTCGGCCTTAGGCAAGTTCTTTATGGCTTATTATTATGTTGATATGAGCATGAAATTGGGTGATGTACCGATGACCGAAGCCTTGAAAAGTCTGGAAAATACAAATCCAAAATACGATACTCAGAAAGCGGTTTTCAAACAGGCACTAACCTGGCTGGAAGAATCGAATACCGGATTGCAACTTCTGATCAACAACAATGATCATACTCTTTCAGGAGACTTTATGCTGGGCAACGACCTGGTAAAGTGGCAAAAAGTGGTGAATACCTATAAGTTGCGCGTACTGATCAACCTCAGTAAAAAAGTAGCCGATACCGATTTAAACGTTAAAGGTCTTTTTGCTGAAGTGGTAAATAACCCGGCTAAATATCCGGTAATTAGCTCATTGGATGATAACCTGCAATTTACATACAACAGCTCAACCGACAAATATCCACTGAATCAGGATAATTACGGACAGACCGCGACACGTAACAACATGTCGGCAACTTATTTGAATACCCTGGTTTCGTTAAAAGACCCCCGGACATTTATCGTTGCCGATCCTGCTCCTTTAAAAATTGCAGGAGGTTTAACCGCAACTGATTTTGATGCTTACGTTGGGGCAAGTTCAGGCGAAAGTTTAGATGATATGTCAACCAAAATGTTGAATGGCGAATATTCTCCGATCAGCAAAAGCACCTATTACAGCTCTTATTTAGGTGAACCAACCATCCAGATTGGTTATTCTGAACTGTGTTTCAACATCGCCGAAGCAATTAACCGCGGATGGGTTTCAGGAAATGCCGAAGATTATTACACCAAAGGAATTCAGGCTTCATGGACTTTCCATGGCGCCAACGTGGCCGCAAACTGGACTGATTATTACGCTCAAAACTCAGTGAAACTGAGCACTACATCGGAAACTGCCTTAACGCAGATCCTGACTCAGAAATACCTGGCCTTCTTCCAGAATTCAGGTTGGGAGGCATACTACAATTACCGGCGGACCGGAGTTCCAACATTCCTTACCGGGGCCGGAACAGCCAACAGTGGCCGAATTGCCAAACGCTGGCAATATCCAAGTTCGGAGCGGACAACCAATGCAGAGAACTACAATGCGGCATTAAAAAGTCAGTTCGGTTCTGAAACCGATGATATTAATGCCGATATGTGGATTATCAAATAAACAGCTTCATCATCTATTCCCCCTTATTTTAAAAACCCTGGCAGTTGAAGCTGCCAGGGTTTTATTGCAACAGATCGTATTTTTCAGTTAACAACATCAATATGAATCACTTAAAAAATATAAAGGGCGTTATTTTCGATTGGGCAGGAACAATTATCGATTTCGGCTGCATTGCTCCGGCACAGGTTTTTATTGAGGTATTCCGGAGAAAAGAGATTATTCTTAGCATGTCGGAAGCCCGCATTCCGATGGGTTTAGCAAAAAAAGACCATGTTCGCGAGCTTTTCAGGATAGATACCATTCAGAAACAATGGATAGCTGAATATGGCCGGACTCCTTCGGAAACCGACGTTGAAGAAATCTATGCTGAACTGGAACCGGCTTTGGCTGCCATTGTCAAAGATTTCTGTAAACCGGTACCCGGGGCAATCGAACTGATTAATTCATTAAAGAGTCAGGGGATTAAAGTTGGAACAACCACCGGTTATGTCGAAGACATGATGAATAATATCCTTCCTCATACTTCTACCGCCGGACTTTTACCCGATTCAGTTGTAAGTTCTTCTGAAGTTTCTGCTGGCCGGCCTGCACCCTGGATGATTTACCTGAACTGCGAAATAATGAATGTTTATCCACTCAGCCAAATGGTGAAAATCGGGGATACAGTGGCGGATATTCAGGAAGGAATAAATGCCGGAATGTGGACGATTGGATTGACCAAATCGGGTAACGAACTGGGATTAACTCCCGAAGAAGCTGAAAAAGCTGATCCGGTTTGGATGATGGAACAAATTGCCCGGGCCGGTAAAAAATTGCTGAATGCCGGAGCCGATTATGTGGCTGAAGGTGTTTGGGATTGCGGACATATTCTGGAAGAAATCGACCGGAGAATCGAAGCTAAACCCAAAAGTCAAAAAGGCTGGACTTCGCATTCAGTAGCCCCTTTCGATGATTCAAAGTCCGAAAAAATACAAAACGTTTCAAATTATTGGTTATGAAAAACAAAATACAATTGGTCGTCATTCTATTGATTTCTATCCTTATAGGATCAGGAATTCAGGCACAAACAAAAACCGAAAATATCGTTTTGGTGACCATTGATGGTTTGCGCTGGCAGGAAATGTTTGGAGGAGCTGATTCAACCCTATTAAAAGATAACAAATACACCAAAAATTTCGAAGGTACTTCCTCGGCTTTCTGGCATAAAAACCTGGATGAACGCCGGAAAATGCTGTTCCCTTTTATCTGGAATACCGTAGCTAAAAATGGCCAGATCCATGGGAACCGAAATGCCGGAAGTAAAGTAAATGTGGCCAATCCATATCAGTTTTCGTACCCCGGGTACAACGAAATTCTGACCGGATTCCCCGATCCGGCTGTGAATTCGAACGATAAGATTTATAACAAAAACACCAATGTACTGGCATTTATAAATCAGCAGAAAAACTTTAAAGGAAAGGTAGCTGTATTCAGCACCTGGAACGCATTTCCATACATTGTCAATGAACCCGCAAGCGGCGTTTATGTAAATGCGGATGTGGATACCTTAAAGTTTGATAATCCATCCTTAAAATTGCTGAACGACATGCAATTCCTGACGCCTCGCCCGGTTGATGTGCGTCCGGACGTAATTACCTACATGGCTGCCCGGGAGTATTTTAAAGCTTACCGCCCCCGGGTTCTTTACATCGCTTTTGATGAAACCGACGATTTGGCTCATGGCGGAGAATACGACCAGTATTTAAAAAGCGCCCATGCCGAAGATGCCATGCTGGCTGATATCTGGAAACTGATTCAATCTGATCCGGAATATAAAAACAAGACAACACTTCTGATTACCTGCGACCACGGCCGGGGCGATCTGGTGAAGGATACCTGGCGGGACCATGGTGAAAAAATTGCGGAATCAGGCGAAACGTGGATTGCCGCAATTGGCCCGGACACTCCTGTTTTGGGTGAAGTGAAAACTACCGAACAACTTTACCAGAAGCAATATGCTGCAACCATTGCCGCCTTACTCGGACTGAAATTTACCGCGGATCATCCGGTTGCCGAACCTATCAGGGAAATTTACACCAAAGAATAATTTGAATAAAGCAGTCCTGAAGGGAAGGTATAGTCTAACCCGGGGCAAACGACGAAGGAGTTGCGAAATGGGTAAAAAAATCGTCCGTAAGATGGGGATCACCAAAGAGAAATTCCTTTTTCGGACGAAAGAGTGGAATCCTATTTCCTGAAATTATTCCATACAATTCCGTCCGGAAGAAGTTTTTCATCCTAAATATCATTTTTCCCGGACGGTTTTCTTTGTGCATTCTATTCCCAGGGCGACGTTCCGGATCGTTCCTCCCGAAACTTGCCCTGGGCTATGTTATTTTGGCCCTTCAGGCCAGTAAGCTATTCGGTCCAACTTGTGTAAAAATAGTAGCTATTTGCAGTGAGGGGAGAAGGTTGAATCTTCTATGCAAGTGATTGATAAAAACAACATCAGAGAACCTTAATATCTAAGATCCGAATCATCATGTCCAAAACAATTTTGCCTGAAATGAAAAAATGGAGGGCCCGGATTTTTACCCTGACCTGGCTGGCCTATTTTGGCATGTATTTTTGTCGCAAGAATTTCAGTGTGGTCATGCCGGTGATGAGCCGCGAATTGCACACTTCCAAAGAAGAATTTGCCATTGTGATTACTGTTTACAGCATCATGTACATGCTGGGCCAGTTCCTGAATGGTTACCTGAGCGACAGAAACGGACCGCGGCTGATTGTTGCCATTGGGTTGCTGCTTTCGGTAATCGCGAACTTGCTGATGGGCTGGATGGGAACGATTGGTTCATTTCTCTTTTTGATGGGATTGAATGGATTCGGTCAATCAGCCGGATGGTCGGGTTTGATAAAAAATCTGACTCCCTGGTTCCGAAAAAAAGAGCGTGGAGTGATGATGTCGTACTGGACAACCTGCTATGTAATTGGCGGAATGGCTGCAACCGCATTTGCAACCTGGTGGCTCACCAATCAGAATATCCTCACCGGACTTAGCTGGCGGCGTGCTTTCCTGGCGCCATCAGTTTTTCTGCTGGTGATATCGCTTTTCTATATTATTTTCATCCGAAACAATCCGGAAGACGTTGGACTTGAATCATTTGTCAAAAGTACAGAATCTAAAAAAGGACGCAGAAAAGAAAAGGAAGCACATCTGGCAGTGCTTAAAAACGGAGCCGTTTGGATCGCTTCAGCCATGTATTTTTTCGTCAAATTTACCCGGTATGCCTTTCTTTTCTGGCTTCCGCTTTATTTATCCGAAGCGCTGCATTATACCGACAAGCAAGCTGGATATACCTCAATTGCCTACGAAGCTTTCGGATTTTTCGGTATTCTGGCTGCCGGTTACAGTTCCGATTACCTGTTCAAATCCCGAAGATTTTCAATCAGCTCAATGATGCTTTTTGGACTGGCAATTGTGCTGTTTCTGCAACCGCATCTGAGTACGATGGGAATTATTCCAACCATCATTTCGATCGGATTAATTGGCTTTTTCACCTACGGTCCCGATTCCATCATGTCGGGTGCGGCTGCGATGGACCTGGGCAAAAATCACGGGGCTGCCCTCGCTGCCGGTATTATTAATGGCGTTGGTTCCGCAGGCCAACTGTTGTCGCCACTTGTTGTGGCCTATGTTTCCGGAAAATATGGATGGAATGCCCTGTTTGAATTGTTTGTAGTGGTTGCTTTGATTGCAGCAATACTGCTCATTTTCAAATGGAACTACGGAAAAGAAATTCAGGAAGAAAATGAAACTACAACTGATTACCCCATTGAATTATCAACCGCAACAAAATAAAAATGAAAAACATGGATAATAAACTATTCACCCCGGGCCCCTTAAATACAAAACTTTCAGTCAAAGAAGCCATGCTTCACGACATGGGCTCACGCGATAAGGAATTTCTGGAGGTTGTAAAAGAAATACGCAGCGAATTACTTTCGGTTGCCGGAGTTACCAAAGAAGAAGGATACGATACCGTGCTCATGCAGGGCTCCGGAACTTTCGGTGTGGAATCAGTTATTTCAACCGTAATTCCATCCTACGGACATCTCCTTTTGATAACCAACGGCGCGTATGGCGACCGGATCAAACAAATGGCCGACATTTATGGAATCCGCACCACGACCTTAAAATACAAGGAAAATATTGTTCCACCGGCTGAAGACACCGAAGAAATTCTTCGGAATGACGAATCGATCACCCATGTGGCAATCGTTCATTGCGAAACAACCACCGGAATATTCAATGACATTGAAAATGTTGGACTGGTGGCGAAAAAGTATGGTAAAATCTACATCATTGATGCCATGAGCAGCTTTGGAGCTGTTCCCATTGACGTAAAAAAACTGAATATCGATTTTCTGATTTCTTCTTCCAATAAATGCATCGAAGGTGTACCCGGCTTTTCGTTTGTGATCTGCAAAATCGCTTCGCTCGAAGCCTGTTCCGGAAATGCCCGAACCGTCTCGCTCGATTTATACAGCCAGTGGATCACCATGAAAGAATCCAACCAGTTCCGGTTTACGCCTCCAATCCAATCCATTCTGGCATTTGGAAAAGCCATCAGCGAACTTAAACTGGAGGGTGGAATCAGAAAACGGGCCGAACGCTACCAAAATAATTACAAGCGTTTAATTGAAGGCACCGAAGCGCTTGGCCTGAAAACCTATCTGGCGAAAAAAGATCAGGGTTACATCATCACTTCATTTCTTTTTCCTGAAAATCCAAACTTCGATTTTACTCTTTTCTATGAAAAGCTACACCTGAAAGGACAAGTAATTTATCAGGGAAAACTTAGCGATACGAACTGTTTCCGGATTGGAAATATCGGGCAGTTATATCCTGGCGATATAAATAATCTACTCGAATCCATCGAAGAGGTTCTGGATGAAATGGAAGTTTCAATCTGACAAACGATCATTTCCTATTTATTCTCCACCAGCTCTGCTGCCAGCTCCTTCAGGTTTTTGCCTGAAAAGTTGCCTGAAGTCATGAGCAACAGGTTCGCATTTTGCCAGTTCAGTTCTTTCAGAAATTCGAAAAGTTCATCCGAATTGGTTGAAACGACCAGGTTTGGTGAATCAAATGCATCAGCAACGTGCTGTTCGGTGATCGGTTCCAGCTTTTTGTGCTCGATGGTGTGCGGATTAAAATATACGATGGCCAGATCGGCCGCATCCATACTGTTTTTATACTGCGGAAGAAATTCTTTTTTCAGCGAACTGAAGGTGTGCAGCTCCAAACAAGCAACCAGTTTTTTCCCCGGAAACTGTTTTTTCACCGCTTCGGTTGTAGCTTTTAGTTTCGATGGCGAATGGGCAAAATCATTGAAAACAACACAACAGTTGCTTTCTGCCAGCACTTCCAACCGACGGGCTGCTCCTTTAAACCCGGCAATTGCGGTATAAAATTGGTCATCTGTCACTCCCAACTGCTGGCAAACCAGCTGCGCTCCTGAAATATTTTGCAGGTTGTGATCACCAAAAATCTGTAACCCGATTTTCTTTCCATCGACAAGCAAATATGTCATTCCGTTTTCGATCACTGAAGGATGTGATTGGTAAGGTAATTTCTGAACATCTTCACGGCTCTTCCCGGCAACCTGTTGTAAATTTTTATCGTCTCCAAAATAGATCAGCGAGCCGTTTGGCTCAATCAGGTCGGCAAAGATCTGAAACTGCTCCACGTAAAACGGAAAGGTTGGAAATACATTGATGTGGTCCCAGGCAATGCCACTGAGCAAAGCGATGTTCGGAAAATAAAGGTGAAATTTCGGGCGCCGGTCGATGGGCGACGACAAATATTCATCGCCTTCGAAAACCGCGATTTTTGAATCTTCGGTGAGCGAAACCATGGTATCGAAACCTTCGAGTTGCGCGCCAACCATGTAGTCAAATTTAATCTGATTGAAACGCAAAACGTGCATAATCATCGAGGTGATGCTGGTTTTTCCATGACTTCCGCCAACGACCACCCGGATTTTATCTTTGGTTTGTTCATAGAGGTATTCAGGATACGAGAATATTTTCAGGCCGAGTTCCTGAGCGCGGAGCAGTTCCGGATTGTCCTGTCGGGCATGCATTCCCAAAATCACCGCATCCAGTTCGGGAGTGATATTTTCGGGAAACCAGCCTTCTTTTTCGGGTAAAAGCCCGAGGATTTTTAACCTGTTTTTCGAGGGTTCGAAAACCTCATCGTCCGATCCGGTTACCTGATATCCTTTTTTATGCAGGGCAATAGCCAGGTTGTGCATTGCGCTTCCCCCGATAGCGATAAAATGTACTCTCATTGTTTCAAATTTTGAAGCGTGAAAATAGGTAAAAAATACGATGATTTCAGATCAAATTCCTGATCTTCGTCAACTCAATGTTCAATTCAAAATGGCGAAGAAAAACAAATTCAGGACTATCTTTTTTGGACGGGCGAGCTGGCCAGTCTGGATGGCGTTGGCCACTTTCGGGCTCACCAAACTCTTTCTTCATTTCCCCGGAATCGGTGAAACGGTATATTCACGGGGCATTTTTCCGCCGGTTGCCGCGCTGCTTTCCTTTCTCAGCAAATGGGTTTCATTCTCGCTCGACGACGCATTTTACGCGCTCCTCTTCGTATTTCTCATTGTCCTTTTGGTTCTTTTATTTCTCCGAAAGTTGAAAATCGGCAAGTTCCTGCTGATCTTTGTTCAGACACTGGCCATTTGCTATGTACTTTTTTACTGGTTTTGGGGCTTTAATTATTTTCGGACAGGCCTGAACGAACGGCTTCAGATCAGCAAATCAAAACCCGATACGGTACAGTTTGTGCGCGTTCTCGAAAATCTAATCGAAAAAACGAATGTCTCATATTGTTCGTTCGACAGCATTTCGAAGGCTGAAATTGAAAACAAGGTCGAATCTTCGTATCAAAATCACGCCTCATTCCTGAAGCTGAAATATCCTCAGGGAACACGGATCCCAAAGTCGATTACCCTCAGTAACTTTTTTGCAAAAGCTTCCATCGCCGGATATTACGGGCCGTTTTTCAGCGAAGTTCATGTAAACGACAGCCTGCTGATGATCGAATATCCGCAGGTGTTGGGGCACGAATTTGCCCACCAGTTTGGAATTACCAGCGAGGCAGAAGCCAATTTTTACAGCTGGCTGGTTTGCACACAGAGCGATTCGAAACAATTACAATACAGCGCCAACATCAGTATGCTGAATTATTTTCTTTCACAGGGGAAACGACTTCACAATTTCCCCGATCTGGTCCATCAGATTGCTAAACCTGTGATCGGTGATATCCGGAAAGTTCAGGAACACTGGGAACGCATGCGCAGCGAAAGAATCGACAAAGCTGCCGGTAAGGTGAACGATGTGTACCTGAAAACCAATAAAGTAGAAAAAGGCATTGAAGATTATTTCGGCGTTGTGCAGTTTGTAATGGACTTTGAAACTGACTCGGTGGCCCGGAAAAGAGTAGAGGTGAAATAACAGAGAGCAAGGAGAAGTGAGAACTGAAAAGGGAAAATGAAATCTTAATAATTGTTGTTTCTGAAGTCTTGGTTGTTGTTCCAAAAACGAAGAAGCTCAATGCTTTTCGAATCCTGAATTCTGTAAAACATGCTTATTTGTCGATTTATAACGCAGCGTTTAATATTTATCCGGTCAGTACTTTTAAAGTCAACAATGCCCTTCGATAACAAATTTTCAATTCGGGACACCTGATCTACAAACCCTTGAGCTTCCTTTTCCGACCAATTTTCAAGTAAATAATCGATATTTTTGAAGTAATCCAGACGAGCAAGTTTATTCCACCGAATTACTCTCATTTGAATTTCAGATTAGGATATTTCATCTGCGATTCTGTTTTCATCGCTTCGCCGGAATAAGTTTCTCTTTCTTCGCTTACTTTTAAGGCAGCATCAATAGCCTCATTTTCTTCTTCTGAAAGTTTGTACATCGTACTTAAATCAAGGACTTCAAGCAATTGAGCATATACTTTCACAAAATCTTCCTCGGTCAAACCATCAATTTCCCGAATAATCTTCTTCTTTAATTCCAATGAGTTCATGACTGTAGTTTTCACAAATTTAGCACTTTTACCAATTACGAATTCAAATATATGCGATGTAATTTCAGGATAAAATGATCTTTGATCCTGAAACAAAAGCTTTTTATAATTTTGACCTGTAAATAAATTCAAAAGCAAAATGCAACTACACTCCATACATGCCGGTCATTTTTCGTGCGACGGGGGCGCGCTTTTCAGTGTGATCCCGAAACCATTGTGGTCGAAAGTTTATCCGGCCGATGAAAATAATGTAACCAAACTGACTCTGCGCTGCATGCTGGTTGATTTAGGGGAACAAAAAATCCTGATCGAAGCCGGAGTTGGCTATCATTATCCGGAGAAAGTCAGGCAAAACAACGGGCACGAAGAAACCGACGCCATCGAAAAATCGCTGGCAGCAAAAGGTTATTCTCCGGAAGAAATCACTGATGTGCTTTTCACTCACCTGCACTGGGATCATTGCAATGGTGCGGTTCTCAACGAAAATGGCAGCCTGAAACTTCAGTTTCCGAAAGCCACACACTGGTGCAGTAAAACACAGTGGGAACATTCGAAAGTCTCGAACATCCGCGAGCGGGCTGCCTACTATCCTGAAATTCTGGATTTCCTGAAAGTTGATGGAAATATGCAACTGGTAGAAGACGATTGCGAATTGTTTCCCGGTATTTCAGTCCGCATGTTTGACGGCCACACTCCCGGACAGATGATCCCATTTATTACTTCCGGAGATAAAACTTACGTTTACATGTCAGATCTGATTCCAACAGTTGCCAATATTCCGATTATCTGGCTGGCTTCTTACGATTTGTATCCCGTCACTGCTCTGGAAGAGAAAGAACGGTTTCTGAAAGAAGCTGCCGAAAAAGAATACATCCTGTTTTTTGAGCACGATTATTATACCGAATGTGCCACAGTTGAATGGAATGGGAAAGGGTCGAAAGTAAAGGAGAAATTTAGGTTTTATTGACTTGCAATATAATTTAAAGCTTCGGTCAGATTACCTACTTGAATATTTTGTTTGAAAAAATAGGATTGAGGAACCATCGCAACAATAAAAAGTTCTTTTACTTTCAAATCCTCCATGGCAGTATAAGTGCCTCTGGTAATTTCTGGCGAAAGCGTTGCTTTACATTCAATCGCAATTGTTTTGTTTCCCTTTGTAAGTAATAAGTCAATTTCATTCCCGGTTGCTGTTCTATAAAACCAAGGTTGCCATTCAGGGGCTGAGTTCAATATATTTTCAATCACATAACCTTCCCAGGAAAAACCGTAACCCGGATGCCCAAGTAATTGGTTTATAGCAGAAATATCGAGCAATGAATGTAAAATTCCACTATCACGGATGTAAACTTTAGGCGATTTGTTTATTCGCTTGTTTAAGTTTGGCATAAATGGATGTAGTGTTCTGGTGATAAATGATTTTTCAAAAAAGTCGATATAACTTCTGACAGTATGATAATTGATTCCTAACGAACTGCCAAGTTGACTACTATTCAACACTTGTCCGTGATTGTTTGCCAACATCTGCAAAAGCCGTTGAATGGTCAATAATGGAATTGAATTTCCGGATAAAACCACATCACGTTCCAAATAGGAAAGGATATATTGTTTTCTCCATATTTCACTGAATCTGTCACTTTCAGCAAGAAATGATAAAGGGAAACCTCCTCTAATCCAATGTCTGATCATTGTTTCTTCCAGGTTATCCTTAATCTCGGTATAAGTGAATGGACTTAACTCAATATAACCAATACGTCCGGCAAGTGACTCAGCACTTTTATTGACCAACTCTCGGGAAGCAGGACCTAATAACAGGATTTGTCCATTTCGCCTTTCTTTATCTACAATGCTTCTTAATTCAGGAAATAGATTTGGCATCAATTGAGCTTCATCAATGCATACTGTTGCATCTTTATTCAGATTAAAAAAAAGCGCCAAATCATTGATTCTCATTCGGTCAGATGGATCTTCAAGATCAATGTACTGAAAATCACTTATATCTTTCCCAATATCCCGGGCTAATGTAGATTTTCCACATTGACGGGGACCAAGAATAGCAACTACAGGAAACAGTTTCATGTATTCTGTAATCTGCAATCTGATGGAACGAGGAACGTAAGCTTGCATTTTAGTATATCATTTACTAATTTGCAAGTTTAATAATTAATATTCAATTAATCAAGCATATACAAATTTTATTTTATATCCACTCCGGATTAAAAAATTGAAATTAATCATGAAAGTTCTAATACTGTCTAATTTTCGAACACGACTTTTATACCGAATGTGCCACTGTTGAATGGAATGGAAAAGGATCGAAGGTGAAAGAAAAGTTTAGGTTCCAGAGTTAGTGAGCAGGTGACTTGGAGTCACCCGCTCACAAAAAAATCTCTTCAACTTGCCATATTTAGCTAAATACGGCAAGTTGACCTGCCAAATTTAGCTAAATATGGAAGGTTAACTTGCCAAATTTAGGTTTTCAATAATTTTTACTTTAGCTTTGTTCTTCATTATCAGTTAAAAATCAATGGAATCAGTCTGGCATAGTCGGTATTTGGAAAGTCAAACGAATTCAGTTCTAAAAAAAGGAAAAGTTTTCGTCCTGTATGGTCCGCGTCGTGTTGGAAAAACTGAACTCATCAAAAAAATTACAGACGGTTTTAGCGGCAAGATATTCAGTGGAACCGGCGATAATCAGGAAATTCGTGAATTATTATCGGCTCAGAAGCTAAGTCAGTTGCAAACGGCATTTGGTAGTTACGAACTGATATTTATCGACGAAGCACAACGAATTCCCGATGTTGGTTTTGGATTGAAGTTATTGATCGACCATTTCCCGGAAATGATAATTCTGGTAACCGGTTCATCATCCTTTGATTTATCCGGCAAAATCGGAGAACCTTTAACCGGAAGAAATACGCTGCGGAACTTATTTCCACTTTCTGTTATGGAACTTAACGCCCAGTATGGCGGAATGTATGTGCTGCAAAAACTGGAAGATTTGCTGATTTTTGGAGCTTATCCTGAAGTTCTAAATGCCACTTCTGCGGATGAAAAAAAAGAATACCTCATTTCAATCCGCGATTCATATTTACTTAAAGATATTCTTGAACTTGAAAGCATAAAAAATCCTTCGAAACTCAGTGATCTATTAAAATTGCTGGCTTTTCAGGTTGGTCAGGAGGTATCATTAAACGAGTTGAGCAACAATTTGGGAATTGCCAAACAAAGTGTTGAACGCTATCTTGATTTGCTTGAAAAAACATTTATCATCAAAAAGATTGGTGGATTTTCAAGAAACCTGAGAAAAGAGGTGGTTAAAACTGCCCGCTATTTCTTTTGGGATAATGGCATTCGAAATGCGCTGATCAATAATTTCAACCCGCTTGGTCAGCGAAATGACATCGGCATGCTTTGGGAAAACTTTCTTTACATGGAGCGATTTAAAACGAAATCATACCAGCGGTTGTTTTCGAACGATTATTTCTGGAGAACTTATGACCGACAGGAAATTGATCTCATTGAAGACAGAGACGGTAAACTTTATGCGTACGAATTTAAATGGAAGGTAAAGAATATAAAAGCTCCAAAAGCCTGGGCAGAAGCATATCCCGATTCTGAATTTCAGGTGATTTCAAAAGATAATTTTCTGGAATTTTTAATCTGAAAAAATCTATTCAATCCGTTCAAATTCGATCCAGCCCCAATTCGGAACTTCCAGATTTAAAGTCTTTCCGTTGATTTTAAAAGAGCCAACTTTTGGAAGCATTTCAACCAGTTTTATCGAAAACTCACTGTCACAACAAATCTTGGTACAACCGGCAGAACCAATTCCGATCTGAGAATTAAATCCAGACTGATAAGTTCCCAAACACTGATTCACATCGAGTTGCAACTGATAAGTTCCATTCGGATTAAAAGTTATCAGAATTTGATGCCCTTCAAATTTGGGATAAGCAACCGATTCAATCGAAATAAAATTTTTTGCCTCCCAGGTATGAAAAATAGAATCCACTTCTGAATCATGATCTTTATAACAGGAAATCAAAAAGAAAAGTAATGAAATAAAAGCCAGACATTGATAAAACGATTTCATGGCATTTTTTTTATTCAGACGAAAAATTCATCCGTTTAGTTGCGTAATTCTTCTTTTCTAAATCAAACTCCATCTTCCGGCAAGATGAACAGCTTCAGCAGTGTAGCTCACTTCCAGTTTTCGAGAATCCGCTGCCTGTGAGTTTTGAAGAATCACGAGAGGCTGTCTCAAAAGTCGTTAATCCCGTCATCCTGAACTTGTTTCAGGATCTCAACGCATTGTATATCAGACCCCGAAATAAATTCGGGGTGACGAGGTTCGCGAATATTTCGACTTTTGAGACAGCCTCCTCATAAAAATAGTGAGGGGGAGACTTTGAGTCACCTCCTCATTAAAATTCAACCTTTCTTTACTTCGCGAACTCCGGTTGTTCCCCCACCTTTTAAAGTCAGTTCCACAGGTGGGTTGGTTTTCCAGGCTCCGTTGGTAAAATCGGGCACA
>JBASYJ010000221.1:0-1580 GCA_049277435.1 Prolixibacteraceae bacterium | reverse complement strand
TAAGCAGAAAGCCCAAAGCGATGAACTTAGATTTATGAAAACTTCCAAACAATCCTGTTCTGTAAATATTGCCCAGTAAGCGGTCGCTGAGTTGGTTGCTCAATCCCCACTCTTGGAAAGCAACGTAACAGTAATAATAAAAATGAATTACTAATATCACAATACTAATCAGCCTGGTCATATCCAGGATTTTCCTCATCGCCTGTTCGTTCTCCCCTGTCTGCATTGCCATAGTTTTAAGATTTTATTGACTGTTATTGGTTGCTATTGATTGTTATTCAGATTTTTCCTTCTCCTCTTCTTCCTTTTCCTTCTTAATTGGTGAGGCAGGTAATTTGATGTCTGCTCAGCTTGCATCAAGGTATCTAGTAAATTTTCAATTTCTTTGAAAGGTGCAGCAATCTGCATGGCGTTTGGATGCACCTTGGTTTCTGCCTCGGCGCCAGCCTGAGGCTGAAATCCAATCGGTTCCTGAGCTGAATGCGGAGGCAACTTCTGCTCATGAACTATTTTTTGTTGACAACGTTCCTGAATGGCTTTTGCACTGTACTGTTTACCCAATACACTCCCGTTGAATACGCATTTGGTTTGGTGATCAACATAGGTGATGCCATAAATCAAACCTGTATTACTTTTGCGTAGGGCGATATGAATACCCTGTTTTTCCAATGCATTTATCAATTTATGAAGAGTTACCTTTTCCCTCGTTAATATCATATCAATGGCATTCTTAATCCGTGCTTTGTGTGGTATCCGCTTTGATTCATTTTGCTTAAACTTCTCTTCCAAAAACTTAAGGGTTGGTTGGTTGTAAAACGTACTTGCCTTGATCGGCACGCCAATTGGAATTCCTTCAGCATCAAGTATCCGGTACAGCAATCCGTTGTGCTGATACACCCTTGAATTTTCACTCCCCCGTTCAGCCATTACATTGTATTGTTTGAGCACAGCATTTAGCTCCGGAAGGCTGGTATAGCGGTACTGGTTTAATACCGCTTCCAGAACATTTTGAATGGCCATTTTGGTCTGCGACTTGCCATACGAAGCTTTTGAAACTGCTATCGGTTTAATTTGGTATTGTTCTTGGTTTTTTTGTGTTTCTGCTGCCATCAGTCCAAAGTCCTTTTCGATGATTTTTCGTGCCGGTTCCGATTTGCGAATGGCCAGGTGATGCAAGTCAATCCGCTTACCATCTGCCTCAATATTTGTGGTCACCAAATGAATATGTGGATGCCCTGCATCGTGATGTTGATAGACCAGATAGGGCTGTTTTCCGAAGCCGATTTTTTCCATGTAAGTCTCTGCGATAGACATTAACTTTTCCTTTGAGAAATGACTTTCGGAAGGATGAAAATTCAGAGAAATATGAACACTGTTTCGTGTCACATTTTCGTTCAACTCCATCTGTTTCAAAAAGCGGTTCAGCTTCATAGAAAGGCTCATTTTATCCGAATCAATGGGATAATTTCCGGCCCCGATACACTGCGCCGCTCCTTCCTTCACCTTGTTTTCATTGTAGTTGAAAATACGGTGAATAGAGTGTCCTGTTTTGATTACTGTAACCATGATTCTGCTATCTT
>JBASYJ010000220.1:0-29660 GCA_049277435.1 Prolixibacteraceae bacterium | reverse complement strand
GGTATCACATTTATCATCACTGGTTTGATGGGACTTGCCTTTATGGGATTCATGGGAATTAAATTATAAATCGAATTAAACCTATTTACGATGATATTTTTAGCTTCTCAAACAACAGTCATCCTTTTCAGTATAGTCATATTCCTTCTGGCCATCATTATTATGGTAGGAATGTTATTATTCGTAAAGGCCAAACTAACCCCAAAAGGACTGGTAAAGGTTAACATCAATGACGAGTTTAAAGTTATAGAAACCGAACCGGGAAACACTTTATTGACAACTTTGGGTAACAACAAAGTTCTCCTTCCTTCAGCCTGCGGTGGTGGTGGAACCTGCGGTATGTGCCGTTGTCAGATTGAATCCGGTGCCGGATCAATTCTTCCTACCGAAACCGGTTTCTTTACCCGTAAAGAGCAGCAGGAACACTGGCGTCTGGCTTGCCAGGTAAAGGTTAAAGAAGATATTAAAATGCATATCCACCAGGAAATTCTGGGTGTAAAGAAATGGGAATGCGAAGTTGTTTCGAACAACAACGTTGCCACTTACATCAAAGAATTTGTGGTTAAACTTCCTGAAGGTGAAACCCTCGATTTCAAATCAGGAGGATACATTCAGATTGATGTTCCAAAAATCGATGTCGATTTTAAAGACATGATTATTGGCGACGAATATCGTCCGGAATGGGAACATTACGGCATGTTCAATCTCCACATGAAGAATCCGGAACCAACTTTCCGAGCTTATTCGATGGCTAACCACCCAGCCGAAGGAAATATCGTGATGCTGAACATTCGTATTGCAACTCCTCCGTTCGACCGTGTAAATGGTGGCTTCCAGAAAGTAAATCCGGGTATTTGTTCATCATTCATTTTCTCACGCAAACCGGGAGATAAAGTGATGATTTCAGGACCATTCGGAGAATTCTTCCTTAAAAACAACGACAATGAAATGATGTTTATTGGTGGTGGCGCCGGTATGGCGCCGATGCGTTCGCATTTGTTCCACCTGTTCCATACCGTAAAAGAAACAAAACGTAAAGTTACATTCTGGTACGGTGCCCGTTCGTGGAGAGAAGTATTCTACTATGAACAGTTTATGGATATCCAAAAAAACTTCCCGAATTTTACATTTAATCTGGCCTTATCTGATCCTCAACCGGAAGATAACTGGACCGGACACAAAGGATTTATTCATCAGGTTATTTACGATCAGTACTTAAGCAAACACGAAGAACCTGAAGAAATTGACTACTACCTCTGCGGTCCGCCAATGATGAACAGCGCAATCAATAAGATGCTTTACGATCTTGGAGTTCCTGACGAAAATGTCTTATTTGATGATTTTGGAGGTTAATTCCTGAAAACATATTCACTAAAAGAGACGCCTTGCCTGTGCATTGCGTCTTTTTTAGTGAATGAATAAAAACTTATCCGGTCTATTACTGTTTATCTGATTCAATGATTTATCACCGTCAATTTATACATCCGAAGTCAAAAACATGGGTTGTTTTTGTACATGGCGCCGGTGGAAGCAACAATGTATGGTTCCGGCAGTTAAAGGAATTTAAGAAACATTTTAATGTTTTACTGGTCGACCTGCGCGGTCACGGGAAATCAAAACCAGCCATTACAGAAGAAGATTCGGAATACTCTTTCGATGAAGTTGCTTTGGATGTGATCAGCATCATGGATCATCTTTCCATTCAGAAAGCACATCTGGTAGGTATTTCGCTCGGATGCATTGTCATTCGTGCCATCGATAAACTGGCCCCGGGCAGGGCTGAATCGATTATCCTGGGCGGTGCAATAATTCAGTTCAACAAAACCATCAAGGTCTTAATCAGCATGGCTAAAATACTGAATTCCGTGTTGCCGTACATGTGGTTATATAAGCTGAATGCGCTCATCCTGATGCCTTACCGCCGGCACCGTGAATCACGGAATATCTTTATTCAGGAAGCCATTAAATTGGGTGAAAAAGAATTCAGGAAATGGATGAAAATGACCCATGAAATAAAATGGAACCTGAATGAATTCATCCGGAGAGAGCCCAGTGCCCCAGTTTTATACCTGATGGGCGACGGAGATCATATGTTTTTGCCGATGGTTTCTGATTTGGTGAAAAAACAGGTGAATGCAAAACTTGAAATCATTAAAAACAGTGGTCATTGCTGCAACCTCGACCAGGCTGGCGTTTTTAATGAAATTTCGATACATTTTATCAACCTGAATTCGGCCATAAAGGAAATCAGAACGATTTAATTCTTAGGCCGGAACAGTAAAATAAAATGTAGTTCCTTTTTCCAATTCGGATTCCAGCCAGATTTTACCTCCAAACATCTCGACCAGTTGTTTGGTCAGAAATAATCCAATTCCGGTTCCCCGGTATAAGTGCTGTTTATTATTTTCCACTTTCATAAATCGCTCGAAAATAACTTGCTGATCATCCGGATGAATACCCAGTCCGGTATCTTTCACCGAAAAAGTGACAAATCCCTTTCCCTTATTACATCCTACTTCAATCGATCCGGTTTCAGTAAACTTTACCGCATTGGCAATTAAATTACGAAGAATCTGCTCAAACCGGAGTTTATCCATAAGAATCCAAAGATCGGAAAGCTGAGTATTTTCAACTATTTTCAAATTTTTATCGTTTGGTAGACTTAGCTGAAACGATGCAGTCAACTTTCGGATTAACGGGATAACATCTATGTTTTCAGGTTTAAAGTCAAGGAGGTTCGCTTCGATTTTCGAAACATCAATAATGTCTTCAATTAGCTGTAAAAGATAATCACTGTTTCGCTGAATATGTTCATCAAAATCTTTTTTATTGGCTTCAGGAATATCCGGGTCACTAAGTATGGAAGAAAAGCCAACTATGGCATTTAATGGTGTACGAATCTCGTGAGACATATTGGCAAGAAACGCTGACTTTAATTGGTCAGACTTTTGGGCTCGCCGAAATTCATGAAGGTAATTTCGTTTGATGGCGGAAAGTATGGATAAAATCACCATAATGCCGAGAATTGCTCCACTGTATAAGTCACTTAAACGCGTTTCTGTATCAGGATAGTGACCGGTAATTTGAGGATATGTTGACTCCAGAATATAAAATCCAATAAAATTAATCAGAAATACAACTGTAATCAGCCAGTAGTATTTCTGTTCAAACAACAAAATCAGGAATGAATACAAGACGAAAAAAAATAACAGAGCTGGGCCAAAACCGCCATAATTAACAATCCAAACCAAATCGAGGAACAAAAGCATCACGATTCCTGAAACAAGAAACATGCTTTTTCCAATTGACACCAATCTGCCCAGAAAATATAGACCTATAAAGATAAAAAAGCCAATGGCAGAAGTTAATACAATGGAAAATTTCAGGTCCAGAAAGATATTAATTCCAAAACTTATGAATTGAAAAAAGGAAATAAAAAGTGTCGATGATAACAATAATCTTTCTTCAAAGCAATTGACTCGCTTCCCAAAAATCAGATTCTGAAACTTATTCAAACCCTTTCCCGATGTGATCATTTACCTTTCAGCTTGTAATTAAATTGAGACTCAGTCCGACTGCAAATCCGGAGACAGCTATCGAAGTTCAGATATTCATCATTAAACATTAAAATTAGAAATATTATTGAATTTTAAAAGTGATGAAAGTATTTAAAATCAACAACATTAAGTAGGGTTTGCTGAAAAACCCGCTAAAAGCTGGAAGGATCTCAGAGAGGTCATATATTTATAGAAAATAATGATTAATAAGCTGTACAATCCCAGCCGGGGTTGAATTTCAGCTCGAATGATCCATTTTCTATAAACACCCGCCAACCGGTGAGGCAGTTTTTAACCCACTGGGATATTTTCGGACGGACTTGAAAATTCAAGTGCTAGCCTTTTTCGGTATTCCGTTAAATATGCTTGCACATCGTTCCTTGAAATTGACAACTAAACGATTTATTATCAGTGAATTTGTCTTATTTCAGCAGACACTAAGCAAACAAATACTTGGTGTCACAGTCTTAAATTATCTAGAAAATGGAAGGCTGGCTTTCTCGTTAAACCGGAATCGAAAAATAAAAAATGGTTCCCTGACCCAACGCAGATTCGAGCCAAACTTTTCCTCCAAATAACTCAACAAGTTGTTTGGTCAGAAATAATCCGATTCCGGTTCCCCGATATAAATGTTGTTTATCATTTTCCACTTTCATAAAGCGCTCGAATATAACTTTCTGATCATCAGTATGAATACCCAGTCCGGTATCTTTAACCGAGAATATATAATAATCGTTATTTCTGATACACCCAACTTCAACATAACCTTTCTCTGTAAATTTAACTGCGTTGGCAAGCAAATTACGAAGAATCTGCTCAAACCTGATTTTATCAGTGTGGACAATAAGTTCCGACATGGAAAGGTTCTCGTATATCCGAATGTTTTTACCTTCAGGAATACCTAATTGAAACGATTGTGTAATTTGCCTGATCAAGGGGACAACATCAACTTGTTCATTTTTAACAGTAAGCTGATTGGATTCAATTTTTGAAACATCAATAATATCATCGATTAAACTCAAAAGATAATCACTGTTTTTTTGGATTTGTTTGTCAAATTTTTTCTTTTCAATATCGGAAATATACTCATCTGACATTAACGACGAGAAGCCGACAATGGCATTTAGGGGAGTTCTTATTTCGTGCGACATATTGGCCAGAAAAGCTGACTTTAGCTGATCTGCCTTTTTTGCCCGTTCAAATTCAAATACATAGTTACGCTTAATCGCAGTCATGAATGCGTAAACAGCCACCATACTAAAAAACATGGAGGTATAAATATCAAGTAAACGTATGGAATTATCGGTATACTGTCCAATTTTTTGAGAATACTGAGATTCGATAAAATAAAGTATGACCAGGTTCACAAATAAAAAACTAGTTATCAGAAAGAAATACTTTTTATCGAATATTAAAATAAAGAAAGCATATAGGATAATAAAAAACGGCATGTTTGGACCATGAGTTCCATAATTAACGAACCACAGGATATCAATAAAAAAAAGGAATAGAAAACTAACTGTCCATAAATATTTTATACCAACAGAGTAAAAGCGGCCATACAGATACACTAAAGAAAAAGTGAATACTCCTGCAGCTGTGGATAAAACTATGGAGGACTTTAATCCCAAAAGATAATTTGATAAGGTTGCAATGATCAGGATTAAAACCATGAGTAAAGTCGTAATCAAGGTTACCCGCTGTTCAAAAGCCCTTGCATCAGGACCATAAATCAATCCCATCAACCGGTCAAATAATTTCGCCTTGAGATAATTTTTCATGGATTGCCACTGGGTTGAGAATTAGTCTAAACAAAAAATGATCCTGATAAAAAAGAAAAACGAGGTTTTTAATCACGATCAATGCTCAATTCTAGCAGTAACTGTTCGATTCAAGATCCTCAGAAATCTGTTTGAATCGAAACTCCTTTCTCACTTTTGCCTGTTCAATTTTATCGTAGGTTTGGGCACATGATATACCTCTGGCCTTCATGTTTTTGTTGCCACCAATATGAGTATTTGGAAACTTTCCACCTTTCTTCAATAAAATCTTAACCGACATCCCAACAAACACAAAAGCCATAATTCCAGCCGACAATAAGAAAACCTTCAACATTTCCATATAATTCCCTCCCTTTTAGAATTGCGAAGATAATAAGAAATAGTGTTGATATTGTGACTAATACAGATTCAATCTATTTTTTTAACCAATTAATCATTTTTAACAAGGTATAAATTCTGAAAACAATATTGATGAAATAGTATAGAATCAGTATTTTTATTCATTCATCCAGACCTTCTAAACATCACACCATGGAGAAACACTTGAACATTGTTGCCGCCCTCCAGATTGGGTTAAGTATTTTCAACCTCTTGATCGCCTTTCTAATTTTCACCATTCTAAAACTGGTTATTGGTTTTGTCGACGATGCCAACGGCGAATTTGTATTGTCAATCGTTGCAAATGTTATCGCAATCGTCTTTATCGTTCTTTCAGTACCGGGCATTTTAGCCGGAATGGGTTTGTATAAGCGTCAGGAATGGGCCCGGATTCTGTCTCTGATTCTTTCAGTTATTGAAATCTTCAGTTTCCCGTTTGGAACAGCAATCGGAATTTATTCCATTTGGGTTTTAATTCAGCCTGAAACCGTTAATGCCTTTGGCACCAATAATCCTGAAAAAAATGATCCGGCGAAGTTCTAATCCTGAAATAAAATCCTAATTCATTAATCTGCAGTAAATTTTAACCTAATGCCCGAAAAAGCAGTGTTTTTGAATATTGGCGGCCGCGTTCAGGGTGTCGGGTACCGCTATTTTGCCAAATACAAAGCCGACGAATTTCACATTTCTGGCTGGGTGAGAAACATGCCCGACGGAAATGTGGAAATTGAAGCCGAAGGTGATTCACAAAACCTGGACAGCTTCATCAGCTGGTTAAAAATAGGACCAGCCAGGTCGGTGATTCAACAATTCTCAATTTCAGAAACCATAACATCCGGATATAAAAGTTTCACTATTCGTTAATCACTCTTAATAAACAAACTATAATTTTTTGACTTCTAATATTTGATTTATCCTATGAAGAATTACCACATGTCGCCGGAAGAATTCAGGAAACAGGGCAAAGAAATGATTGACTGGATCGCCGATTATTACCAGAATATAGAAACATATCCTGTTTTATCCCAGGTTAAGCCCGGCGAAATAAAGAGTCAGCTGCCAATAAATCCGCCTGAAGAAAAAGAATCCTTCACACAAATAATGACTGATGTCAACTCGATCATCATGCCCGGAATCACACACTGGCAATCGCCAAATTTTTATGCCTACTTCCCGGCAAATGCCTCCGGACCTTCTATCTTAGGTGATTTGCTTTCGTCCGGGTTAGGTGTTCAGGGAATGCTTTGGGCAACCAGCCCGGCCTGTACCGAACTGGAAACACAGGTATTGGATTGGCTGGCACAAATGTTACAATTACCCGAAAAGTTCAACTCAACTTCAAGTGGCGGAGCTGTTATTCAGGATACAGCTTCGAGTGCGGCACTCAGCGCGGTATTGGCAGCGCGTGAAAAAAAAACCGCATACCAGACAAACGAATCAGGTTGCTCCGGAAATCTGGTTGCCTATGTTTCAAGCCAGACCCATTCTTCGGTCGAAAAAGCGGTTAAGATAGCCGGAATTGGCCGGTCTAATCTTCGGTTAATCGACGTTGATGAAAACCTGGCCATGCGTACCGATAAACTTGAAACCGCCATTCAGGAAGATTTAAAAGCCGGATTGGTTCCTTTTTTCGTTTGCGCATCAGTTGGAACGACATCGACCAATGCCATTGACCCTCTTCCTGAAATCGGGGAAATTTGCCGCAAACATGAACTATGGTTGCACATCGATGCTGCCATGTCGGGAACTGCCGCCATTTGCCCTGAATACCGGCATATCCTGAATGGGGTGGAATTTGCCGATAGCTTTTCGTTTAATCCGCACAAATGGATGTTTACCAATTTCGATTGCAACTGCTTTTTTGTTGCCGATCGCTCCACATTAATTAAAACATTGAGCATTCTTCCTGAATACCTGAAAAATCAGGCTACTGAAAGCGGTGCGGTTTTCGATTACCGCGACTGGCACATTCAACTTGGCCGCCGGTTCCGGTCGCTAAAACTTTGGTTTGTTATCCGGCATTATGGTGTAAATGGTTTACGATATCACATTCAGGAACACATTCGGATTGCACAACAATTTGCCGAATGGGTCCGGTCTTCGGCGGATTTTGAACTTGCAGCTCCTGCCCCACTCAATTTAATTTGCTTTGCTCATAAAAATGGCAACGATTTTAACCGCAGATTGCTTGAAACAATTAATTCCAAAGGTTCCATGTATTTTACCCATACGGTCATCAACGGAAAATATATTCTCCGGATGAGTATCGGTCAAACCAACACTCAGTTTGAACACGTTCAGGGAGCATGGAAAATCATTCAGGAAACAGCCAATGAATTAAAAAACAGCTAAAAACTAATTCTGCTGACAAAGGTTCAATATCAATGATCGATACGAACTGATGATTTATTCAGAATAATTGCCAATTAGAAACATGTTCAACAACAAGCTTTCGATGCAAAAAAATCATAAGTGTTGTTTTTACATTTATTTTACTTTAATTACATTTACAAACTCAAAATAGAATTAAACTAAAATTCAAATCATGATAAATTTAAAAGAACTGGAAGTTTGGTTTCTGACAGGAAGCCAGGATTTATACGGAACGAAAGTATTGAAACAAGTTGCTTCAAACTCAGAAGAAATTGCTGCCTTTTTCAACTCTTCAGCAAAAATTCCGGTAAAAATTGTATTTAAATCGGTGATGAAAAGCCTGGAAGAAGTTACCAACATTTGTATTGAGGCAAATACAGCCAAACAATGTATCGGTGTTGTTACCTGGTGCCACACCTTTTCGCCGTCAAAAATGTGGATCAACGGCCTTAAGATTTTAAATAAGCCAATGCTCCAATTGCATACCCAGTACAACCGGGATCTTCCATGGAGCGAAATCGACATGGATTTCATGAACCTGAATCAGGCTGCACATGGCGACCGTGAACATGGATTCATTTTAACCCGTCTTCGCAAAAACCGCAAAGTGGTGGTTGGTCACTGGTCAGAAGACGAAGTCCAGGAACACATTGGAATCTGGACACGTGCAGCTGCTGCGTGGTACGACATGCAGGGTGCAAAACTGGCCCGTTTTGGCGATAACATGCGTGAAGTTGCCGTAACCGAAGGCGATAAAATTGAAGCACAGATTAAATTTGGTCTTTCGGTGAATACCTGGCCGGTTGGCGACCTGGTAAAAATTGTTGATGCGGTTACTGAAGCTGAAATCGACGAACTGATCAAAGAATATTACGAAACTTACGATTTTGCTGACGAAGCCAAAGAAGGCGGAAAATATTATGAAAGTGTGCGATACCAGGCCCGTTTGGAAGCAGGTATCAAATCATTCCTTGTTGAAGGTGGATTTAAAGCGTTCACAACAACTTTCCAGGATCTTCACGGATTAAAACAACTTCCAGGCTTAGCTTCTCAGCGTTTGATGGATGCAGGTTTTGGATTTGGTGCTGAAGGTGACTGGAAACATGCTGCTTTGGTTCGCGCCATTAAAGTTATGGGTACAGGTCTCGAAGGTGGATGTTCGTTCATGGAAGATTATACGTATCACCTCAACCCATCCGGACAAAAAGCCTTGGGTTCACACATGCTCGAAATTTGTCCTTCAATTGCCAAAGGAAAAGCAAAAATCGAAGTTCATCCATTGGGAATTGGTGGTAAGGAAGCTCCTGCCCGACTGGTATTTAATACCTTGACCGGACCTGCAACCTGCACCAGTTTGATTGATATGGGTAACCGTTTCCGAATGATTGTACATGATGTTGAATGTGTTGAGCCTGAAGCAAAACTCGAAAAACTACCAGTTGCAAGTGCCATGTGGATTCCACAGCCAACGCTAAAAATCGGTGCTGCAGCATGGATTTATGCAGGTGGAGCACACCACAACGCATTTAGCCAGGCAGTTACTGCTGAATACATCGAAGATTTTTGCGATATCGCTGACATTGAACTGGTACAGATCAACAAAGACACTGTCATTGCCGATTTCAAAAAAGAATTAAAATGGAATGAAATGTACTACATGCTTTCAAACGGATTAAAATAAGATACGATAGCATTTCCCTCAGGAAGCCGGAGAAGTAATTCTTCGGCTTTTTATTTTTACTGAATCAGGAATTGGAACCTAGTTCCGAAATAGCATCTGAGAGATTTTGCTTCGGATAATAATTCTGATGCGCCAGATTTAAAAAGCGAAGAACAATGAATGCATCAAAAAACTGAAAAAACCTTTTTCTGAATGCTTCAGCTGACGAGCTGTTTTGATTGATTTCCAGGACTTTCCCTGAGAAATGAATGAGTTGAAGATATTCCTGAATTGAAGGCGGCAATTTCAACATGAATTGATTTAATTCACGTGCATCGATTCCATACAATTGATTTACCCGATCGAACAATTGTTTCAAATCCCGGAAAGCCGAAAGATTATAGGTCAGAGCCAAATTATCGGCATCGCACATCCATTTGGTCATGGCAGCGCCTGTTCCAAAAGGAACCCGGTTGGAAACACGACCTGAAGGATAAACAAATACTTCATTGATTTCAGTTACCCGGCCCAGACGGGTCAATTTATTCAGGAAATAAAAGTCTTCGCCAGCCTGTCTTCGGTTCATTCCACCCTGCTTAACGTATGCTTCAGCACGAACCGCGAAAGCGGATCCGATGGTATAAATCGAATCCGGAAATCCGGTATAATCAAGAGCCTTTTTATAATAATGCAGGTAGTTTTCATACAACAGTATCCCCTCACTTTGTTTCTGATCTTCAAGTTCGTCAAATCTGTGCCGAAAATTCAAAGTTGCTGCAAAACACTTTTTATTTGCAAATACAGCTTCAATTCCAGACAAATAATTACCGGAAACAAAACAATCTGCATCCAGCGAAACAATTACACCATCAGGATTATTGGCCCGTGCAAACCGGCAAATGGCTTCATCCATCCCAATTTTACGGGCCATTCCGGCTCCAGCAAATTTAGGCAAAACCGAATCCGCATAAATGGGGTGAAGAACCAGATTAGGGCGATCATTTTTCCTTTTCCATTCGAGCAAATCAGCAAACGTCCTGGTATTAAATGTTTTAATTTCAGGAGTACTTTCTGAAGAATTATTTACTGCAACGATAACTTCACAGACAGAATTGCCGGGATCACAGGCCCACAAAGATTCGAGCGTGCGGATTATTTCAGGTTCATTCAAACACGGTATCATCACAATCATGGAAAGGGAAGGCAATACTGCAGCAGAAATAAATGCCGGATATACAATGTTATTTTCGATATACCTGTCAGCAAACATGAGCCTTAAATTAGTTGAATGGTTATCAAACAAAAAAATCCGAATTGCTTCGGATTTTTAATTCATATTTTGATGTTCAATTATTGTTTATTTCTGGCGTAACGGGCATTCAAGCCAATCATGACTTCCTTGGTAATGTTATTCGCATCGTCGCCAATCAAAATCTCGCCGGCATTAAAGATATAATTGTAATTTTTATCCTTGTTGTAAATTTTCAGGTAATTCATAATGCTGTCAAGCAATTGTTTGTTATTATCAGCCTGCATTTGCGCGAGTTTTGCCGACAATTCCTGATCAAGTTTACCAATCTGCTGTTCTTCGCCAACCAGACGGTCACGCTCCTGCATGGCACGTTCCTGCGAAAGAAAACCACCACGCTGTACTTTTTCCTGAAAAGCCATAGCCTGAGATTCAAACTTGCTGCGTTTTTCGCCATATTCTTTGGTAAAAGCTTCCTGTTGTTTCGTAAAACCGTCGTGAATTTCCTGTGCAAAATCGTAATTTACAACCAGTGAATCGACTTTAATGTATGCAATTTTTAATCCGGAAGAAGCACCATCATCTTCAGCACCTGCAACTGAACCATTTGATTTTCCTCCGGTGAAATGGAGAATGTAAAGACCTGCTACCGCAATAAACAAGACAACAATAAGTACTAACGATGTATTTTTCATATGCTTCGAAACAATTAAATTTTGCCAAAAATAAAAATTAAATCCCAGTATCCACCTTTTATGTACATTATTTTTCCATTCTGTAAGGCATCCAATTTAATATTGAAAAATCCAGATTAAACCTGCGTAAAATCATAAGTTCACCTTGATAAACATCATAAAAATCAAGCTTTAATATGAAGTATTTTTACTTCATAAAATCAGAAAACAAACCATTTCACGATGTTTAATAAACTACTTGCGAACACACTTCCATACATGCCGAAAAAATTAATCTGGATCTTTTCGAAACGATATATTGCCGGCGAAACCATTGAAGACGGACTGAAAGCCAGTCGGGTACTAAATCAGCACGGTGTGGAAGTCACCATTGATTTACTTGGCGAGTTCATTTCGACCATCGAACAGGCAGAAGAAAATAAAAATCAATACCTAACCATAATTGACCGTTTTACTTCTGAGGGGATTATTGGTAATTTTTCGCTCAAACCAACCATGTTCGGATTGCTTATCGATCAGGAAATCTGCTACAATTACATTGAAGCGATCGTACGGAAAGCTGCTGAAAAGAATTCATTTGTACGGATCGACATGGAGGATTCGCAATGTGTGGATACCGAATTGAGCATTTACAAAAAACTTCAGCACAGGTACCCGAAAAATGTCGGACTGGTAATTCAGGCTTATCTCCGGAGAACAAAAAATGACCTGACTAATCTGAATAACATACATTCGAATGGCACCCCGTTAAATTTCAGGCTTTGTAAAGGGATCTACATTGAACCTAAACAGATTGCCTTTATAGCATATGACGAGGTTCGCGAACATTACCTGGACGATTTGCAATATATGTTCGACAATAACATGTATGTAGGAATCGCGACTCACGACAGATATCTGGTCGACCAGGCCATTAATATGATTAAAGAAAAGAATATTGATCAATCAAAATACGAGTTTCAGATGCTTTACGGAGTGACTCCGGAACTTCGGAATTACATTGTTCAGCAAGGACATAAAATGCGTGTATATGTGCCTTTTGGTAAAGAATGGTTCGGATATTCAACCCGAAGGCTGAAAGAAAATCCGAAAATGGCCACGCACATTATAAAAGCACTTTTTTTTAGGGGTTAATTTTAGGGGTTTTTGATAGGAGGTCTTCTCAGACCTCCTTTTTTTTTGAAAATCAAGTCAGAAGCGAAAAGCGAAGGATTCGATTTGACCCCTTGCTATCGTACAATCCTGGCAATCAACACAATATGCGGAGAGCGAGGGATTCGAACCCCCGGTACCCCGAAGGGTACAACAGATTTCGAGTCTGCCCCATTCGACCACTCTGGCAGCTCTCCTGCTATTAAAACTAAATCTTCAGCAAATATAAAACTAAATTAGTTTCCCTTTTTAAATTCGGCCAGTGCTGAATCTAAAAATTCGACAAAATGGTCAGGATTTAAATCATACGCCCGGGGCTGAACCAGCAATTGTTCCTTGCCATCCAGCAACACATAATACGGTTGTGCATTTACGCCGAACCTTGAAATCTGAAAATCAGCGTATTTTTTACCCAGCGTCTTTTTTACTTTTCCGTCATAAGTTGATGTGATCCACTCACTTTCAGGTAAGGTCGATTTATCATCGACATAAAGGGCAATCACGACAAAATCATTTCGAAGCCGTTCCAAAACACGTGGATCTGACCAGACACTTGCTTCCATCTCACGGCAATTCACACAACCGTGGCCAGTAAAATCAATAAAGACAGGTTTATTTTGTTTGCGCGCACAAGCCATTCCCTGTTCATAATCGAAGTAGCCTTCCAACCCATGTGGAAGATGCAGAAATTCCCCAAATTTAGGCTTATCACAAATTTCATCAGGAGCGACAAATGTTCCGGAAGCCGCAGAGTGTGAAGTTCCAAGTTTTATTTCATCTCTGATAATCTGATGCAAATCGAAATCATGAGTGGCCTGAGGAGGTAAATATCCGGAAATGCCTTTTAATGGAGCCCCGAACATGCCAGGAATCAGGTAAACTACAAATGAAAAAGTAAAAATTGCCAACAGCAAACGTGGAACTGTGACATGTTTCACATCGCTATCGTGTGCAAACTTTAATTTCCCGAGTAAATAAAAACCAAGTAAAACAAAAATTACGATCCAGATGGCAATATAAATTTCGCGGTCAAGAATTCCCCAATGGTATGTTTGATCAGCCACACTTAAGAACTTCAACCCAAGAGCGAGTTCCAGAAATCCGAGAACAACTTTTACTGAATTTAACCAACCTCCCGATTTGGGTAAATTATTCAACCAGCCCGGGAAAAGTGCAAATAAAGTGAATGGTAATGCAAATGCCAGTGAAAAGCCAAACATCCCGATAATCGGTTTCAGAACCTGACCTCCTGCTGATTGCACCAGAATTGCTCCAACAATTGGACCGGTACACGAAAAGGATACCAAAACGAGAGTCAGCGCCATGAAAAACGATCCCATAAATCCACCGCGATCCACTTGCTTGTCTGATTTGTTAACTAACCAGCTTGGCAATACGATCTCAAACATTCCGAAGAATGAAAAGGCAAAAAGGATAAATACAGTGAAGAAGATCAAATTGGGTAACCAGTGTGTACTAAGCCAGTTGGCAGCTCCGGGCCCAAAAAGTACTGCAACCAAGGTGCCGACTACAGTATAAATAGCAATGATAGAAAAGCCGTAAAACGCAGCATACAACCGAGATTTAAGCTTTGATCCCCCACTGTTCATGAAAAACGAAACAGTCATCGGAATCATTGGAAAAACACATGGGGTTAAAATCGCTGCAAGTCCGGCAAGAAACGAAAAGAATAAAAAGAAAAGTAAATTTTCGGTTTTTGCCTGCTGATCCGGGGTATCCGTTTGCATTGGCGATGTATTTGTATTTAGCGAAGTTCCGGCGGATTTCAGTTCAAAGTTAAAATCCACTTCTGTTGGAGGTGTACAGGTTTCGTCGTTACACGACATGAATTCTACAAATCCACTTATCGAGGGCGTTGCTTCGTCTTTAAGTTTTACCTTTTGGGTGAGAATGACCTGATTTGTAAAGTATTTGATGGTCATGTTGAAATTTTTATCAAATACATCTTCAGGAATTGGTTCTTTTCCTAATTCTCCTGAAAAATCGAACAGGGTTGAGTCATTAAAATGCAGTGAAGTTTTTTGCGGGCCACCGTCGGGCAATTCAGTATCATACAAATGCCAGCCCTCATCAATGACTGCTTTGAAAATTAAAGTTACCTCAGTTCCATTCTGTCTGGATTCGAAGGACCATTTTACCGGATTAGCGATTTGTGCCTGCGACTGAAACCCGATAAGTAGTAAAATGCTGATAAAAAGGAAAAACCGTTTCATGCGTTGATTTAAAGTTAAACGAAACAAAAATACACATTGCTTTTAATCCATGTATGAAAACAATCATAGAATTACTCTATTAACTGATCGAGAAATCTAATCCGAAGGAAAATAAAAAATCCCGGGATTCAATTCCCGGGATTTCTATTGAAATTAAAATACTATTTCTTCCTGATTTTCATCGAAGAAATGATATTCAACCAGTGAATATGAATTCATTTCCTCAACTTTAATTCTTTTTAGAAATTGGAAAGACCATTTACGTTTTAAAGACCAAATACCTTTATTTAAAAAGGCAGCCAAATAAGGATGAGCCTTTATCAGAACACTCTTCTTATTCAGCTCTTTAAAAATATAGCTGACTTTACTCTCCAATTCATCTACCAACAAAATAGTTGGGGTAATTTTTCCGGTTCCATTGCAGGCCGGACAAACTTCTGCCGTTTCAACATGTTCTTCAGGACGAACCCGTTGACGGGTAATTTGTAAAAGACAGAATTTACTTAATGGCAGGATGTTGTGCTTGGTGCGGTCAACAGCCATGGCATCTTTCATCCGTTCATACACTTTATGACGGTTTTCTGCCTGATGCATATCGATAAAATCGACGACGATGATCCCACCCATATCTCTCAACCTAAGTTGACGGGCAATTTCATCGGCAGCTGCCAGATTCACTTCAAGAGCATTGGTCTCCTGGTCAATTCCGGCTTTCGAACGGTTACCACTGTTCACGTCAATAACGTGAAATGCCTCAGTGTGTTCGACAATTAGGTATGCTCCATTCTTGAAGGATACTGTTTTTCCAAAAGATGCCTTTAATTGCTTATCGACCCCGTAATATTCAAAGATCGACTGATTTCCTTTATATTGCTTGACAATTTTTTTCTTTTCAGGAGCTATTGAACCGATGTATTCAGAAATTTCTTCACAAACAATGGCATCATTAACGATGATACTGTTAAAATCAGGATGATAAATATCCCGGAGCAAAGCAGTGGTCCGTCCCAATTCTCCGACAATCAGAGCCGGTGCGTTAACTCTTTTTAATTTCTGAAAGGTAGTATCGAATTTACCGACCAGTCTTTTTAGTTCCTGATCAAGTTCAGCAACACGTTTTTCCTCGGCCGCAGTACGAACAATAACACCGAATTTCTTTGGTTTAATGCTCTGAATAAGTTTCTTAAGCCTGCTCTTTTCTTCTGCTGAAGCTATTTTCTGTGAAATACTGACTTTTTCACTAAATGGCATTAGCACCATATTCCGGCCGGCAATAGAAAGCTCAGAGGTTAAACGCGGTCCTTTGGTCGAGATCGGCTCTTTAGCCACCTGTACCAAAACACTTTGACCAACTTTAAGAACATCGGTGATTTTTCCCTCTTTATCGATGTCGGGTTCCGATTGAATTTTTGAAATTGAGGTAATCTTGTTGTTTTTGGAAGAGGCAATTTTCAGGAACTTATTCAGTGTTGCAAATTGCGGCCCCAAATCGAGGTAATGCAGGAAAGCATCTTTTTCGTATCCAACGTCAATGAATGCAGCGTTCAGACTGGGCATTATTTTCTTCACACGTCCAAGATAGATATCTCCGACAGCAAATTTAGCCCCTGTCATTTCCCTGTTAAGTTCGACTAAGCGCTTGTCTTCCAACAATGCGATAACAACTTCCGAGGGAGAGACATCAACAATTAAATCGCTACTCACTACGTTTTTATTTACATTTAAATTTACCACACATAAAAACAGATTAAACCTAAAACGCCATAGCACTTTAGGTTTAATCCTTAAACAATCTTTATTAGCAAATGCTCAATAAAGCAAGACTATTTTTTCTTTTTATGTCTGTTTTTTCTTAGTCTTTTCTTACGCTTGTGCGTAGCCATTTTATGTCTTTTTCTTTTTTTTCCGCTTGGCATAATAATTTATTTTACTTGGTCTTTAACTTGAGCTACAAATGTTTTCGCTGGCTTGAATGATGGAATAAAATGCTCAGGAATAATAATTGTAGTATTTCTTGAAATATTACGTGCAGTTTTTTCCGCTCTCTTCTTCACGATAAAACTACCGAATCCACGAAGATACACATTTCTTCCTTCAGTTAAGGAATCTTTCACAGTTTCCATGAAAGCTTCAACTGCTTTTTGTACGGTCACTTTCTCAATTCCTGTGTTCTTACTTACTTCATTAACAATATCTGCTTTTGTCATCTCTTAAAAATATTTAATTTTCAACAATTTATAATTCCTAAACAATTGGTGTGCAAAAATAAAAATTATTTAAAAATTAGAGCAACTTAAAAACGATTATTTTTACAATTTCTAAAGATTTTAAAGTAGTTAGATAAAATATGGAATTTTTCAACGACCGGATACATACCTGGTATTCTTTCTACAAGCGAGATTTGCCGTGGAGAAATACCCAAAATCCATACTTCATCTGGCTATCGGAAATTATACTCCAGCAAACCAGAATTGATCAGGGAACGTCCTATTATTTCAAATTTACGAGCGAATTTCCTAACATTAAGGATCTTGCAAACGCATCTGAAGATCAGATTCTGAAATTATGGCAAGGATTAGGTTATTATTCCCGGGCCCGGAATCTTCATTTTACAGCCAGATATCTTCAGGATAATTACCAGGGTAAGTTTCCTGAAGATTATAATTCGATCCGATCATTAAAAGGAATTGGTGATTATACTGCCGCTGCGATAGCATCCATTTCATTCAATCTTGAATATGCTACTGTTGATGGCAATGTTTACCGGGTTCTATCCCGATTCTTTGGCGTTTCGGAACCCATCGACACCAATTCAGGAAAAAAAGAATTTGCAGAACTGGCAAACGAACTGATTAAAGGCACCAATCCCGGAATGCACAATCAAGCATTAATGGAATTTGGGGCTCTGCAATGTGTACCAAGAAATCCGGACTGTAATAAATGTCCTTTAAAGGAGCGTTGCTTTGCCTACAATAAAAAAAGCGTCAGTTTTTTTCCGGCAAAAAGAGGGAAAACTGTACAACGGGATCGCTATTTCACTTATATAATAATAAGGAACGAACTAAACACCTGGATCCGGCGGCGCAAGCAAAATGATATCTGGAGAAATCTTTTTGAGTTTCCACTATTCGAAACCTCCTGTAAAACTGACATCGGAACCCTGCCGTTGATGGACTTGTTTCAGGACAAATTGAAAATTAAGCAGATTACCATTCGAAAAACCAGTGACTGGAAAATACACATTTTAAGTCATCAGCGAATTCATTACCGGTTTATAGAAATTAAGATATCCAATGATTTTTTTGTATCGGAGAGTTTAGTTCGGGTGAATAAGGAAGATATTTTTAACTTTGCTGTTCCGAAATTAATTGAGAAGTATTTGGACAAAAACTGGATGATCATTTGATTCATTTATTATATAGTAGCGTTCAACCTCATTTTTCATTAATTCCGTATATTAATTCAAAATGAAAGATTAAGCTGACAGTTTTTATTGTAAATTTAATTCT
Organism: Prolixibacteraceae bacterium; assembly: GCA_049277435.1. GTDB lineage: Bacteria > Bacteroidota > Bacteroidia > Bacteroidales > Prolixibacteraceae > Aquipluma. The sequence continues at coordinate 11,072 of JBASYJ010000220.1, read as the reverse complement.
GTCTAACTTTAAAAATTTATAACTATGTCAGTAAACAAAGTCATTTTAATAGGTAATGTTGGCCGCGATCCGGAAACAAGGCATTTGGACAAAGGTGTAGTCGTTACCCGGTTTTCTCTTGCTACAACAGAGAGTTATACTGCAAAAACAGGTGAAAAAGTAAGCAATACCGAATGGCACAACATTGTGGCATGGAGGGGTTTAGCCGAAATCATCGAAAAGTATGTAAAAAAGGGAACACAACTTTACATCGAAGGCCGTCTCCGGACTAACACCTACGAAAAGGACGGTGTAAAACATTATGCAACTGAAATATATGCCGACACCATGCATATGTTAGGCAAACGTGAAGGACAGGCAGAAGGAAATGGTTCTCCGGTTCAAAACGAATCAGCACAAAGTGTTAACGAACCTGATTTCAGCACATCCGAAGAAGATGATTTACCATTTTAACCTTAAAATTTAACTAATTGGAAACAGATCCATTACCTGTACTTTCTGAGATTACCTGGAACATTCAATTTTTTCCTTTTACAGGAAGTATAGCAATCAGTCTGCTAGTTTTAATTGTTTTACTAATCATTTCTGCCTTAATTTCCGGTTCGGAAGTAGCTTATTTTTCGTTAAGCCCTTCCGAAAAGCATAAAATATCAGGAAGTCCATCCAGGGCATATTCCCACATACAAAAAAATCTGGAAAATCCGGAACAATTGTTGGCTACCATACTGGTAGTCAACAATTTTGTTAATGTCGGCATCGTCATTCTATCCAGCTTTATCGTCGACAATCTTGTTGATTTTTCGCAGGAGCCTGTTGTCGGATTTATTGTTCAGGTAATTGTTATATCATTTATCATTCTCCTGTTTGGCGAAATTATTCCCAAGGTGTATTCCAACCACCATGCCTTGAAGTTTGCCCGGTTTGTTGCTCTCCCGCTTCATTTTCTAATTAAAATATTCAGGCCACTCAATTCGGTTCTTATTTTCTCAACCTCGTTTCTCAACAACCGGATCCACAATTACAACAAGAATATTTCAGTTGATCAGCTTTCCCAGGCCCTCGAATTAACCTCACAAACCGAATTAAAGGAAGATAAGGAAATATTGAAAGGAATTGTAAAATTCGGGAACAAGAGTGTGGTCGAAATCATGCGTTCGCGGGTAGATGTTGTTGCTGCTGACATCAAGTACAATTACAGCAAAATCATGAACATGATTACTGAAACAGGCTTTTCCCGAATTCCGGTTTATTCCGAAACATTCGACAACATTAAAGGAATTTTATACATCAAGGATTTGCTACCACACGCACAGAAAAGTGCAACATTTCGCTGGCAAAATACCATTAGACCACCATTTTATGTTCCTGAAACAAAAAAAATAGATGACCTTCTGGAAGAATTTCAGAAAAACAAGGTTCACATGGCTATTGTAGTCGATGAATATGGCGGATCTTCGGGAATTGTAACCCTGGAAGATATTCTGGAAGAAATTGTTGGAGAAATTACTGATGAATTTGACGAAGAAGAAAAATATTACACCCGATTAAGCGAGAACTTGTACCTGTTCGACGGGAAAACCATGCTCAACGATTTTTACAAGGTTACCGACTCGGAAGACACCATTTTCGATGATGTCAAAGGAGAAGCAGATAGTCTGGCCGGGTTGATTCTTGAATTAAAAGGCGAATTCCCGGTTAAAAACGATACTATAACATGTAAAAATTACGTTTTCACCATTGAAGCGGTCGACAACCGCAGAATAAAACAGATCAAGGTTGAAATCAAAAATCCGGAATCATAAGCTGTCATGCGAAAAACCAAACTGATCTTTTATATATTTTCGCTATTCCTGGTTGCCTCGTGTAACAACGATTATATCCCGAAACCAAGAGGATTTTTCAGAATAGAATTCCAGAAAAAATCATACCACCAGATTGATTCAACCGGACTTCCATACCGGTTCGAAATTCCGGACTACAGCAAATTACTGCCAGATCACGACCGGCTTTCGGAACCATATTGGGTCAATTTAAAAATCCCGGCTCACAAAGCAGAAGTGAATATCAGCTTCAAAAAGGTGGATAACAATCTCGCCCAACTCATCGAAGATTCACGGACTCTGGCCTATAAACACAGCATTAAAGCCGATGCGATAAATGAACGTATTTTTGTAAATCCGGCAAAGAACGTATACGGAACAATATACCTGATCGATGGGAATGCAGCTTCACCGCTTCAGTTCTACCTGACCGACAGCATACACAACTTCCTGAGAGGAGCTTTGTACCTTCGTGAAGTTCCAAACATCGATTCATTGCGCCCGGTCATCGATTATCTGACACCCGACGTGATCCGCCTGATTGAAACAACTGAATGGAAAAACTAAATGCCGCTTTATAAAACCATACCGATTGCAGGTGGAATTCTGGGAATCTGGCAACTTACTGAAACTTCGGATGAATTGATGCCACGTTCAGCTCCGGGAGAAATTTCCTCTCCGCAATTTCAGAAATACAGCTACGAAAAAAGAAAAGCCGAATACCTGGCTACCCGCATTTTAATCCGGCTTCTGGCCGGGACCGAATACCGGATTACCTACCTGGACACAGGCAAACCGGTGTTGCATCATGCGAGATTCAGCTACATTGCCATCAGCCACTCGCGCGAATATGTGGCAGTTATCTTACACGAAACGGCTGAAGTCGGAATCGATATTGAAAGCATCGACCGGAATTATTCCGCCATCGAAAAACGATACCTTTCTCCGGAAGAATTAATAACCGTTAACGGGGATAATCTGCTTCAATGCCTTTACTGGTGCGCCAAAGAGGCAGTGTTTAAACTTGTTCCTGAAGATGGTATTGAATTCAGGGAACAAATTCATGTTTCACCCTTTAATCCTGAAAAAGAAAATCAATTTAAGGTGGAGTTTTTAATTCAGGGCAAAGGAAAATCCTATCTGGCGCATTTCCAGACATTTGACAATCATGGTATGGTTTGGCTTTGTGACGAAAACGATCAGTTTTGAGCTGTGTTTTCGTTTTTCAGCACAAAAAAGAATGAACTTTGAATCATTGTAGTTGATCAATTTCAATTCATAAATGTTTATTACAATTCACAGTTACAAATACGATCAGGAATGAAACAATCTGAATCACATATACTGGTCATCTTCGGAGCATCGGGTGACCTGACAAAAAGAAAACTAATACCGGCACTGTACGAATTACATACCCAGCAGTTTCTGCCCGAAAATTTTGCCGTTTTAGGTGTGTCACGTACCGAACTTTCGGATCAAAACTTCAGGGATAAAATGCTCGAATTCCTGCCGAAAGAGGCTCAAAATAAAAAAGACATTGAAGAATTCATGAAACATCTTTTTTATCAGCCACTTTCAACTGCCGATTCTTCGGAATATCCGGTACTGAAATCGCGGCTTGAATCGATGGGAAAAGAACTCTCGATTCCGGAGAACTACATTTATTATTTGTCGACACCACCAAATTTATATCAGGTTATCCCACAAAGTCTGGCCAAAGTCGGATTAAATGACTCAGCAAAAGGATTCAAGCGGCTGATCATTGAAAAGCCATTTGGAACTGATTTAAAAAGCGCCCGCGAATTGAATAAAAATCTGTTGAATTATTTCGGCGAAGATCAAATGTACCGGATCGACCATTATCTTGGAAAAGAAACAGTTCAGAATATGCTGGTCACCCGCTTTTCGAATGGTATTTTCGAGCCGGTCTGGAACCACAATTTTATTCATCACATCGAGATCAGTTCTGCTGAAACACTGGGCGTGGAAGACCGCGGAGGATATTACGACCATTCTGGAGCCCTGCGTGATATGGTCCAGAACCACCTGATGCAACTGGTTGGACTGATAGCCATGGAACCTCCGGTTGTGATCGAAGCCGATGCGATCCGGAACGAAAGTTTGAAAGTTTTTCAGTCGATACGTCCGATCACCGAGAATGATGTGGTCAATCAGGTTATTCGTGGCCAATACACTCAATCACACATCGGAAAAGAAGAGCACAAAGGTTACCGCGATGAACACGGAGTGGATGATCATTCGAGAACCGAAACCTTTGTGGCACTCAAGTTTTTTATCGATAATTTCCGCTGGGCCGGAGTACCGTTTTATATCCGGACCGGTAAAAAATTGCCTGCCCGGGTAACCGAAGTAGTGATCAATTTTAAAAACACACCGCACCGCCTGTTCGGAAATCAGGATAATTCGTCTCCCATGCACAACCAGCTGGTCCTCCGGATTCAGCCGGATGAAGGAATATTACTTAAAATTGGCATGAAAGTACCGGGTGCAGGATTTCGTGTTCAGACCGTAAATATGGATTTTCATTACGATGAATTGTCAGATGTTTATCTGCCTACGGCTTACGGACGATTGCTGCTCGATTGCATGCAGGGCGATGCCACACTTTATTCGCGGGGCGATGCAGTCGAAAAAGCATGGGAATTTACCCAGCCAATTCTGGATGCCTGGCAAAACAATCCGGATATCCCGATTTATGGTTATCCGGCCGGAACCTGGGGCCCCGATGTTGTCGATCAACTGATGGAGGATGGCGCTTGGCGCTATCCGTGCAAGAATCTGGCACACGACGGCGAATATTGCGAACTCTGAAATGAGTTTCAAATTCCAGGTTTCAAATTCCAAAAATAATCTTCAACGTTGCGAATATGAACATAAACGTTTCTAAAACTCCGGAAGAATTAGCCGGTCAATTTGCTGACCAGCTGATGAAAATAATTGAAACCCATTCCGGAGAAAAGTTTCATCTGGCAATTTCAGGAGGCAAAACGCCGGATCTGCTTTTTTCTGTTCTGGCTGAAAAATATGTTCATTCAGAACTTTGGAACAAGGTTCACTTCTGGTGGGTCGACGAACGAATGGTTGCGCCTGATCATCCTGAAAGCAATTTCAGGATTGCACACAAACTGCTCTTCTCACAAATTTCTATTCCTGAAGAAAATATTCACCGGATTAAAGGTGAAAACGATCCTGAAACCGAAGCAAACTCTTATTCAGCACAAATTCAGGAACAGGTACCTCTTCAGGAAAACTGGCCGGTATTTGATTTGATTTTACTGGGCATGGGCGATGACGGACACACTGCTTCGATCTTTCCTGACCAAATGGAATTGTTACATTCCGATTCGATTTGTGCTGTGGCAACTCATCCGCAAAGCGGACAAAAAAGGGTCACTTTAACCGGTAAAGTTATCAATCGGGCAAAACAACTTGTATTTTTGGTAACCGGTGAAAGCAAGATTGAACGCGTATCCGAAATATTTCATAAAACGAAGGAAGCAAGGAACCTCCCGGCCTTTTATATTGCTCCGTTAACTACCACTGCAGAATGGCATCTGGATGAGGATGCAGCAAAAAAAATCAGTTAACACTTCTTATCTCAATGTATTTCGTCAAGTAGTTCCTGATCTGGACTGATTTCTGCATCCGACAAATTTATAGCAGTTTCTATCAGTGCCAGATGTGAATAGGCCTGTGGAAAGTTCCCTAAAAGCCGTTTGGTGTCAAAATCGATGTCCTCGCTAAATAAGCCTAAATGATTGCTGTAAGTGAGAAGCTTGTCGAACATTTCACGTGCTTCATCTTTCTGTCCAATTTTAAATAAACTGTTTATCATCCAAAAAGTACAAATAGTAAACGAAGAAGTCGGTAATCCAAAATCGTCTTTATTTTTATAACGGTACATTAAGCCATTATGTATCAGGTGTTTTTTAGTTGCCAGAACGGTCTTTATATATCGTTCGTCAGTAGCTGGCAGAAAACCGTAACTTTCCATCAGTAAAACAGAAGCATCAAGTTCTCTACTGCCATAATACTGGGTAAATGACTGTAATTCTTCATTCCAGGCATTTTTTATGATATCAGCTTTAATCTTAGCGCGTAGCTTCGACCACTCGTTAGCGTAATTATCCATTTTAACCAGTCTGGCTATTTTTACTGCCCGGTCGATGGCAGTCCAACATAGCACTTTTGAAAAGGTAAAATGTTGCTGATCGTTTCGTAATTCCCATATTCCGCGGTCTGGTTTAGTCCAGTTTTTTTCCACGATTTTCACAACCGACCGCACAATAGTCCAAAGTTCCTCACTTAGTGAAAGAGTAACATTATAAATATTAAAATGCTGATAGATCACATCCATCAGGATTCCGTAGATATCATTTTGTTTCTGTTTATACGCCGCGTTTCCAATCCGAACCGGGGCGGATTTTTCATATCCTTCAAAATGATCGAGTATATGTTCTGTTAATTTCTTCTCACCGTTAATTCCATACATGATCTGGATTTTTTCATCTTTATCAGGTAAAAGCTGAATGATGAATTTCAGGTAACGGAATGCCACGTTTAAATGACCCAGTGTCGTCATTTCTTTAATCATCATCGAGGCATCGCGAATCCAGCAAAACCGGTAATCCCAATTTCTTACTTCTCCGATACTTTCAGGAAGAGAAGTCGTTAATGCAGCTAAAACCGCACCCGTCTTGTCGTAGCTTAATAATTTCAACACCAGCGCACTACGATTAATCTCTTCGTTATACATTGAATATCGTCTGGTTTTTTCCGACCAATCCAGCCAGTAAACTTTAGTCCGTTCAAACTTCAGTTTTGCACGTTCGATAGTTTGAGTAAATAGCTTCTGGTTGTAACTCAGTAAAAAATAAGCGTCATCCAACAATTCCAGCTCTTCTCCATTCAATACTTTTTGCCGGTCGAAACTGGTATATAAATAAAGCGAATCGTAAACCCCTAATTTGGTCCAGCTTTTAATGTAATTTTCCTCAAGTTCGCTATATGTTTTCTGGACGCCATACTCCAGCTTTGGATTGTATTTCACCCTGAATTTTGGTTTCCCATTCACCAGCTGGAAAAACCGGATAATGTCTGGCGGTGCATAATGCTCTTTATTTTCAATCACATACCTAGGCATAAAATCAAATACATCAAAAATATTTTCACCTTTTCTGAAACGGGTTCTAAGAACATTGGTGCGGTTCACATATTTCTGTGTTATTTCGGTTCCCTCTTCCGGAATAATGTCAAAACTTCCTCCCCGGTTTTTATCGAGTATGCTTGCAAAAACACTCGAAGAGTTAAATTCAGGCAAACAACACCACTCAATATTCCCCTGCTGCGACACCAGAGCACCACTTCTGCAATTACCAATTATTCCGTAGTTCAAATTGTTCATATATTATTATTTTATCACGTTGCACGAATAAATTTGATTCATCCATAAAATCATAGTAAATTGTGTGAATCCATTAATATCCTATAATATGCAAAGATTTCTGATTGTTTCCAACAGATTGCCAATAAGTATCCAAACAGATAATGAAAATATAAATATCACGCCAAGTGTAGGTGGTCTTGCCACCGGTCTTCGTCCGATTCACGAAAAATACGACAGTCGCTGGATAGGCTGGCCTGGAATTAATCCGGAAGATTATTCCGAAGATGTTCAGGTGAAAATAAACACTCAGTTAAGCAACAACAACTATATTCCGGTAAATGTTGATACTGCTCTATTCGACGATTATTATTACGGATTCAGCAATAAAACCATCTGGCCGCTGTTCCATTATTTTATGCAGTATACCGAATACAACGAATCGCACTGGGAGGCATACAAAAAAGTGAATGTACAATTTGCCGATGTGATTTCGGAACACATCAGCGAAGATGATATTTTATGGATTCACGATTACCAGTTGCTGCTGTTGCCACAATTAATCCGTGAACGCTTTCCGAAAATTACCATCGGTTTCTTCCTGCATATACCTTTCCCTTCGTATGAAGTGTTCAGGCTTTTGCCCTGGCGACGCGAAATCATTGAAGGTATCCTTGGCGCCGATTTGATTGGATTTCATACCTACGATTATCAGCGACATTTTAACAGTTGTGTGCGACGGATTTTAGGTCATGAAACCTCATTCAATCAAATAAAACTGAACAAACGCAACGTGGTTGCCGATAACTTTCCAATGGGAATTGATTTCGACTGGTTTCAGAATAAAACGATGGAAAACCGGACCAAATCCATTAAAGACAAAACAGACATTCAGAAAGAAATAGACAAATATTTCCTGATGTCGCCTGAGCGGAAACTTGTGGTTTCGATCGACCGGCTCGATTACACCAAAGGTATTCCGAACCGCCTTGCAGCATTTGAATTCTTTCTGGATACCTATCCGGAATACATTGGAAAAGTCACCCTGGTCATGGTAGCTACTCCTTCGCGCGACAGCGTTGATTCGTACCAACTGTTGAAAAAGGAAGTGGATGAGCTGGTCGGAAAAATCAACGGAAAATATGCCTCAATAAACTGGACACCGATCTGGTATTTCTACCGCTCGCTGCCACTCGAATCGGTGATTGAACTTTACGGCGCCAGCGAAGTTGCCCTGATCACACCGGTCCGCGATGGAATGAACCTGGTTGCCAAAGAATATGTCGCTTCAAAAATTGACCGTAAAGGGGTACTGATTCTAAGTGAAATGGCTGGCGCTGCCAAAGAAATGAATGAAGCAATTATCATTAATCCGAACAACATCCGTGAAATTGCCGAAGCCATTAAAACCGCCCTGGAAATGCCTGACGAAGAACAAATTCAGCGAAACAGGCACCTTCAAAAACGACTGAAACGATACGATGTAAACAAATGGGCCAATAATTTTGTCGACAGTCTTCTGGCAGCCCGCAAAAACCGCAAAATTTCATTTGGCATCGATCTTACCGAAGAAATTGAAAACAACCTGATTCAAGCTTATAAATCAAGTAAAAAAGCGCTTTTCTTCCTCGATTATGACGGCACATTAACCGGATTTAAAGACGATCCGCAAAAAGCGATACCCGATAACCAATTGTATAATTTACTCGACATACTTTCAGGAAAAGAAAACACCGAAGTGGTAATTATCAGTGGCCGTGACCGGGATACTTTCGACAAATGGTTCCTGGATAAAAACTTTCACCTGATCACTGAACATGGAGTCTGGCTGAAGAAAATCGGTGGTCAGTGGGAATTCCTGATTCAGAACAGCAACGATTGGAAATCGAAGATCATCCACACCCTTGAATACTATGTCGACCGGACTCCAGGTAGTTTCATCGAAGAAAAAAACTACTCATTGGTTTGGCATTACCGCAAAACCGATCCGGAATTAGGTCAAATGCGTGCCATCGAACTGAAAGATGAATTGTCGAACCTGACAGCCAACGACGATCTGGAAATTATGGAAGGAAACAAAGTGATCGAAATCAAATCGCGGGGAGTCAATAAGGGACAGGCTGCCCTACAATTCATGCAGGGAAATCAATACGATTTTATAGCCGGAATAGGTGACGACTGGACGGATGAATATTTGTTTGGTGTCATCCCTCCGGAAGGTGTTTCAATCAAGGTCGGAACCGGAAAAACCAGTGCAAAATATCATCTGGCCGATTATACCGAAGTGCGGCAATTTTTGAAACATCTGGCCGAATAACTTAGAAAAACAAAACTTGCAAAAAAATAACCGGCTGTATTCATATACAACCGGTTATTTTTGAATTTCAGGTTCTATTTCAGCCCTTCAAAAATTTGCTGACTAACCTTAAACGTGGCTCCGTGCCTGGCTCCTGAAGGAAACGAAACCATCTCCGAAACATCCTCCCAATCGGTCATGTTTTTCGAACGGACGGCACCATATTTACGATCGCGGTACTTGTCGAAATACACATAAACATATTCTCCAACTTCAAGGGCGGTTGGACCTTCCGCCCAGTATTTGCCGGTAATTGGCTCAGAAACTTTCACCGGATATGGCCCGGAAGCTTTATCGGCAATGGTGATCCGGATATTTTTCTGCGGAGGATTTGGGTTTTCATTCTTCAGGAACATGTAGAACTTTCCGTTTTTCGGAAGAATATTGGCATCAATGGTGCTGAAATCAGGATTAAAAAACAGTTCTGTCGGGCTGAAGGTTGCGAAATCCTTGGTTTTGGTGCAATACATCCGGTGGTTCAATCCCTTTTCCTTTTCAGAGGAAGCAACTTCGGAATGACGTCCGGGAATGGTGGTTGCCCAGAAAATGATGTATTCTTCTGTCTCAGGATCGTAAGTCATTTCCGGAGCCCAGCTGTTTCTGGCTGTTGGTTCGTGTGCCATCACCGGAATACCTTTTTGTTCCGACCAGTGAACCAGATCGGGCGACGAAGCATAACCGATTTCTTTATCCCACCAGCCGCTGGTCCAAACCAGGTGAAACAGGCCGTCCTGCCCGGGAAGAATAAACGGATCGCGCATCAGTTTGTCTTTTCCAACCGTGGGTGCCAGATACGATTTCCCATTGTTCAAAGTTGTCCACTTCAATCCATCTGTACTGGTTGCCAGATGCAAACCATCTTCCCCGTTTCCGACAAAATAGGAAAACACATAAACTTCTTTCTGCGCAAAAGAATTAAGCGAAATAAGGCACAAAATGAGACTTAGCAATTTTGACATGATTGATTTTTTATCGTTATGGATTGAAATATTGCTTGTTGAAACCCTCAATAAGTATCATTTCAACACTTATGAAAAGCATTGGCAAAATAGGAATAATATCGGATTCAACCATAGAAAACCGATAACTTGTAAGTTCTGAGAACATAAGAATAATACTCTAACCTCTACACGGTAACTGGTACATGGCAATTCTTTTGCTACAATACTGAAACCGCTACGCGGTAGTTTTCACAAAGAAATATCACACAGCAAGATTTCAGCCAGTTAAACTTGTCTGGCAAACCCGTAGGGTTTGAAGTTTTGTTAATAATATCAACCCTGCGAAATATTACCGCGTAGCGGTTAAACAACCATTCAGGTAATTATTTCAACTCATATTCATTAACCAAATTAATCTTCACCGGCCCCATCAATCCTGAAATACGTAAAAACTCATCGGCATCCGGACCATTAAATTTACTAATGTTGGTTTTGGTCAGACGCTGTTTTTCGGGCAATTTACTGTCGCCGATCAGGCGGTTGGGCCACAT
>JBASYJ010000219.1:0-2352 GCA_049277435.1 Prolixibacteraceae bacterium | reverse complement strand
CCGGAGTTATACAATTCGTGGCTTAGAACCGATTCCTGAACCCAACGTTCGCTGCCAGCCCATTTGTGCGGATTCAGTGGATCTATGGTTCTAGCGGTGTACAAATATCCATCGGGTTCCTGAGCTGCTGCGACAATCGTGATTAAACTATCCACGTACCGATCGAGTTTCGGATCCGGATGAACGCTCATGGAATAAGCTGCACCTTCAATGGTTTTGTAGATGTCGGTATCGTCAAAAGGAAATTCAGTGTCGAATTTGCCTTCTTTTTTTGCCGCTTTCACGAAACTCTCCACGCGTCCGGTTTCCTCGCATTTGGCAAACGACGAAGGGATGGTGATCGTGCGGTTGGTTTCAATTTTTGGCAACCAGAACTGATCCTCGATTTTTACTTCGTTGAACGGAACTCCGGTGATTTTGTAATCCACTTTTTCAGGTTTGGTCTGACAGGCAGCCAATCCAACCATCATCAGGATAAAGGCAAAATGGTTTGTTTTCATTGATTTAAGTTTTATCGTTAGTTTTAATTTTTCTTCGGTATTGTAAAATTATTCTCCCACAATTTTCCATGAAAAGCAGGAACCATCCTGTCTGTCAGGTCGTGTTCCCGGCGAATCTGCTGAAGAAAGACTGCGGGCATTCGGATCGGCAAAAAGGTAGCGGTGAGTTTTCAGCGACATCAGCATCAGGTCTCCACGCAGCATATCCTGCCATTGGAAAGTTGAGGCTTCACCCTGATCTTCCGCTTCAATACGAATATCAGCCATCAGGCCAAGACCTTTCACTGTTACATATCCGCCATTTGAAACTGATTTGAGTGCGATACGTCCATTGCCTTTGTCGATTACCTGAAAGTAGGATGTCTTTCCAGTTGCCATCGGGTCGGTTGCAGAAACCGGACGAACGAAACCTCTCCAATTGACCAGAAGAGTGTTGTCACCCAGACTGGTCAGCTGAATGATTTTGTTGTATGGAATCGGCTGAGACAAGCCGCCAGGTTGAAGTTCGTAAACTTCAAAGGAATTGAAATCGGCAAAACCGCCATTTTCACCTTTTGTGTTGTAATTGAACAGCGAATAGCGAACTCCCTGGAAGGTTTTCAGCTGATAAACCATTATGAATTCATCACCGATATTTTCGAAATTCGTTCCATCAGTGCTGTAACTGAATCTGGCTTTATCGACATCAAAATCGCATTCGGCACGTAACCAAATGCTTGCAGTTTTATACTTTTTGTCAATCCGAAGAAGGTCAGGAACTGAATTTATTTTTCCGCTGGTCTGATCGAATTGCTGAAGTTCAAATCCTGTGGCAGTTTTTACGATTCCAATCCAGGCATAAGGTAAGTTCAGTAAAGCCAGACCGGCAACATCTCCCTCTTTTAAGCCCTGAACATCGATTTCGGCAGTGGCTGTTGATTGCGGTCCGATAGCGCGTTGGGTTAAGGAATTGCGGGCCTGCCAGAAATTTTTAGCGGGCAGCGAGTTCAGGCGTAAAAAACCTTTTCGTTTGCTCAGCGACCACTTTGTTTCATCCGGAACATGATTCCATTGCCAGATAGGTTTTAGCGTGTTCGTTGAAAAATCGTCGCTGCGTTCGAATGGTGCATGTGGTAATTCTGTGTGACCGGTATTTGGTTTCACCCAGGTTTTCGGACTGCGGGTCAGGTTTCCGGATAAACCGAAATATGGCCAGCCATCCTGCCAGATCACCGGTGAAAGGTTGAGCGTGCGACCCACCGAGTTAAAATCCATCATCGAAAATCCCCACCATTCGCCGGTTTGGGTCTGAACCAATCCGCCTTGGTGCATCGGAACACACCCAACAAAGTTCACATCCGGCTTGATAATATCGAATGGAGGTTCAAGGCTCACACGAGGCATCCGGAAGGTGGTTGCAACACCCAGATTTTCTTCGGCGCTGGTAACTTCAATTTCGTACGGGCCTTCAGGCTTGTCGGCACGGGCGGTTACCTGGTAGCAAAGCGGATCGTAATTAGTTATCGTGATAAAATATTTTCCATCGATTTTGTAAAAATGGCTTCCTTCACCCGCTCCCTGATCCTTGGGAATAATGATTTTTTCCGTTTCAGGAATGATACCCGAAACATCGGCTTTGAGTTCAACCATGTGGATTTCGTTGTATCCCCAGATGGCATAAATTTTTCCGTCATCGTCAAAAAGAACCGAAAGATCGTGTAAAGTGGCATTCAACTTATGATGTGTCCATGGACCTGCCGGATTTGTGGCAGTGTAAACCTGTGTTCCATAGCGGTTAACATTGGTAAAAATGTAATATGTACCGTTGTGATACCTGAAACTTGGCGCCCAGATTCCCTGACCGTATATTTCC
>JBASYJ010000218.1:0-11096 GCA_049277435.1 Prolixibacteraceae bacterium | reverse complement strand
GGATTGTCTGGTCGAACTGACTATGGTCACTGATACGTTTCTTACCGCACAGGAACGCAAACAATTGAGTGCCGCACACAACGGGATAATTTCGATTATTCCGGAAGTAAAAAATACCGGTGAAATAGGGGATGGACAAAAATCAGGAATCGATTTGAGCAAAAATATGGAACAGCTTTTTGCCGATTATTTCATGCACGAGAAAGGGCAGGAGCCCAATGCTGAAATCATGAGTCTGTTAACCGAAATCCTGGCTGAAGAGGAATAATTTTTACCACAGATTACACAAATTTTCACAGATAAAAAAAAATTTAATCTGTGGTTAAAAACAAATACGATGGAAACATTGAATCAGATCAGTTACGATATCATTGGAGCTGCTTATAAAGTTCATTCAGCATTGGGGCCGGGCTTACTTGAATCTACTTATGAAGTTTGTCTGGTACATGAGTTATTAAAACTCGGGTACAAAGTTGAACGACAAAAATCTCTTCCCGTTTTTTATGAAAATTTAAAACTTGATGCAGGATATAGAATTGATTTACTCATTGAGGATTCTGTAATTGTTGAGCTTAAATCGGTCGAAGATGTTTTACCCATTCATCATGCTCAGTTATTAACATATTTGAAATTGTCGAAAATAAAACTGGGATTACTTATAAATTTCAATGTGCGTGATCTCAAATTGGGGATAAAAAGAATAGTTATGTAAATTGTTTTGCTGCAGTTATCAGTTTTTCAAAAATAATCTGTGAAAATCTGCGTAATCTGTGGTGTAAAAGAAACTTATGATACCAGTAAAACTTAGCATACAGGGCTTGTATTCCTATCAGGAAAAACAAACCATCGACTTTTCGAAGCTGACTTCGGCTCATCTTTTTGGTATTTTCGGTTCGGTTGGCTCCGGAAAATCAAGCATTCTGGAAGCCATTACTTTTGCTGTTTATGGCGATACCGACAGGATGAATTCGCGGGATAGCCGCAATTACAACATGATGAACCTGAAATCGAACGAATTGCTGATCGATTTTGAATTCGAGACCGGGAAAAATCAGATAGCCTACCGGGCAGTGGTCAAAGGCCGGCGCAACAGTAAAAAGTTCGAAGATGTGAAGACTTTCGAACGAACGGCCTACCAGAATGAAAATGGAACCTGGATGCCTGTAGAAACCGAAACGCTGGTCAGAGAGATTGGTTTGAGTTACGACAATTTCAAACGCACGATAATCATTCCACAGGGGCAGTTTCAGGAATTTTTGCAGCTGGGAAGTACCGACCGGACTCGAATGATGAAGGAACTGTTTAATCTTCAGAAGTTTGAGTTGTATTACAAAGTGGTTTCGCTCGAAACAAAAAACAATGCAGAGAAACAAACGCTTGAAGGACAGTTAAAACAATTGGGCGAGATCGATCCTGAACAGGCAAAATTGTTTGCTGAAAAACTGAATCAGCTTAAAGTTGAAATTGAGGTCCTGAACCGACAGATTCATACTAACCAAAAATTGGATGCTGATATGAAAAACCTGCTGGAACTGGTTCGGAAAAGAGATGAAACCCAGCTGAAAAGTAAAGTTCTATCTGACCGGATTCCGGAAATTACAGAACTCGAAAATAAAATTGCGGATTACGAATATGGTGTAATTCATTTCAAAAACCTCTTTGAAGCTTCAGGTTCGGCAAAAAAGAAAATACAGCAACTGGAAGAAAAGCTACGGACAGATTCGGAAAATCTGAAAAAAGCGAACGATCAGATCGAGCTCAACGAACAGGAATTCGTAAAAATAAAAACTGAATATGATCAGCTCGACAACTATAAACGGCGGGCTGAGGAAC
Source organism: Prolixibacteraceae bacterium (assembly GCA_049277435.1). Lineage (GTDB taxonomy): Bacteria > Bacteroidota > Bacteroidia > Bacteroidales > Prolixibacteraceae > Aquipluma. The sequence continues at coordinate 9,263 of JBASYJ010000218.1, read as the reverse complement.
TGGAGAAGCTGGCGAAATTAATTGACCTGAAAGTTTCTGCAGGAAAATTGGAGGATCGGGTAAAAAAAGGCGAGGGGTTTGTCAGTGAAACGAACCAAAAGATCGAAGAATTCAGAAAGGAAAAAACGAAACTGGAAGCCGGATTAAAGGAAGAAAAGGCTAAACAACCTGATATGCTGGTCCTTTCGAATGTAAAAAGCTGGCACGAACTGCATAAAAATCTTCAGCAGCAACAAATTTCAACTGCAGCAGAAGAACTGAAAAGCAAGGCTGATCTTCAAGTTGCTGATCAGGTGATATTGCGAATTTTTGATGCTGCACTCTTCTCTTCTTTTTCAGGGGAGAAAAATACATTTGCCGGCATCGATTTTCTGAAACAGAGAATTTTCGAACTAAAAAATCAGGTTTCGGGTTTTGAATCCCGGATTCAGCATTTCAATGTGCAATTGAAGCTGGAAGAATATGCCGTTGCTTTAAAAGAGGGAGATACCTGTCCGGTTTGCGGCTCGCTGCACCATCCTGAAATATTTAGTTCTGCTCATGTTTCGGATGAACTGTCTAAGGTTTTGGACCAAAAAAAAGGACTTGAAAAAGAAATTTCGGACTGTGAAAACGAGATTTCAGGATTGGTTGAAAAACAGCATTACCGGAATTCAACGGAACAGCAATTGACAAGTATCCTGAATCGGAAGAAAGAGCTGGATGAAAAAACCGCGGCCCATCAATCGCTTTTTAAATGGGACAATTTCAGGAACGAAGAAGATGTTAGCCGGGCTTTTGTTACTGCTGAGAATTTGAGAAAATCGGTTGCTGAGTTTGAAACACAACTGGATTCGACCGCCAAAAAACTCGATCAGGAAATTGCCAACAGAGAAAAATTTGCCCTGAATATCGAAAAGCTGAAGTCTGATTCAATTGCAGCCAAAACCGAGATAAATACTTTGACAGCACAGATAAAACTGATTGACCTGACTGCATATTCCGAAAAATCAACTGAAGAAATACTGCGTGAGAAGGAACGGTTACTTGAAAAGTATGCGAAAACAGTCAAGGATTTTGAAGCGGTAACAAATCAGTTGACAGCACTTCGGAAAAACAAGGATATTCTTTCGGGAAGTATTTCTGCGAATCAGGTGCAGTTGGAGCAGGAGAAAACTCTACTTGCGGAATTTTCGGTACAGATAGAGACTGCGGTTAAAAACTCTGAATTCGAATCTGTGGAATCTGTCCTTCAGGTTTTAAAACAAGAGCTAAATCTGGTTGCAGAGAAGCAGAAAGTGAATCAGTTCAGACAGGAAATCTCGAATACACGCAATCAGCTGGAACTGTTGATCACTGAGATTGGAGACCGGAAATACGACCTTGAAATTCACCAGGAAATCAGGTTGAAGCTGGAGAAAGATCAGGAACAACTGAACCTTAAAAACCGTGAATCCGGAGTGATAGAAAAATCGCTTGCCGACATCCTGAAGGCGATGGAAGAGCAGCAGGATCTGCGGGCGAATCTTGAAAAACTGATGCTTAGAGCTGAAAACATCAAAACGATGAAGTCTCTGTTTACCGCCAGTGGTTTTGTTAATTACATTTCGTCGGTTTATTTGCAGAATTTGTGCCAGGCAGCGAATGATCGTTTTTTCCAGTTGACCCGCCAAAAGCTGAGCCTCGAAATTAGTGGTGACAATAATTTTCAGGTCCGCGATTATTTGAATGGGGGCAAGGTTCGAAGCGTAAAAACACTTTCAGGAGGACAGACTTTTCAGGCGGCATTATGCCTGGCGCTGGCTCTGGCCGATAACATTCAACAGATTACCGAATCGAACCAGAACTTTTTCTTTCTTGACGAAGGATTTGGTTCGTTGGATAAAGAATCGCTTTCGATTGTTTTTGATGCGCTAAAATCGCTCCGGAAAGAGAACCGCATTGTTGGTGTCATTTCGCATGTGGAGGAGATGCAGCAGGAAATTGACGTGCATTTGCGCATTGTGAACGAGGAAGACCGGGGAAGCAAAATTCTTTCCAGTTGGACGGTTTGAAAAAATATGTAGGTTGAAACACATGTCCGGTCTATAATTTTACGGATTGTTTAGCGAGATTTGCGGTAATCGTGTTAAATAAATCGTGCCGGTAGATAGGTTTGGTAATAAAATCGTTGCAGCCGGCTTTTAACGCTTGATCTCTGTCTTCAGCATATGCAAAGGCCGTTTGGGCAATCACGGGCATTTCAGGAAAAAGTTTTTTAATTCTTCTGGTTGCTTCAAAACCATCCATCTCCGGCATGTTCAGGTCCATCAAAACCAATCCAATCGAAGGATTTGATTTAACCATTTCAAGGGCTTCGACACCATTTTTAGCCAAAAGGACTGAGTTGACTGAATTCTGAAGAATACTTTTCAGGTAAAGACGACTATTCTGGTCATCATCGACAACCAGCAGGTTGATATTGAATTTTTGAATGCTGGATTCCGGATAAATGTTGATTTCGATATTTCTTCCGCCTGCCGGCCGGTATGGTAACTGAAAAAAGATTGTTGTTCCGGAATGCGGTTCAGAATCGATCCAGATATGTCCTTCCAGAATCTCGACATATGCTTTCGAAATGGTCAATCCAAGTCCTGCTCCTTCGTATTTTTTGCTTAATCCGATGTTTCCTTGCCTGAAGCTTTGAAAAATGTATTCCTTTTGGTTTTCCGGGATTCCCACTCCGGTATCTTTTACAAAAAATTCCAGCTTCGATTCGTTCTTTAAATATCCAAATTCAACCTGTCCTTTTTCCGTGAATTTCAGACTGTTATTAATCAGGTTTTTGATGATCTGGTTTAGCTTTTGATTGTCGGTTTTTATCAGGCTTTGTTCATCGTTCAAATCAGTCGAACAGGAAAGAAGAATCGATTTTTTGTCAAATTCAGGTTTAAATTCCTGGTGAATATCCTGAAGAAGCCGGTTGAGATTTACCTCGGAAATTTTCGGGATAACTTCACCTGCTTCAATGATGGAAATATCAACCAGGTTGCTGATGATATCAAGCATTCGCTCGCCACTGGATTCAATCGCATCGATAAATTCCTTTTGGTTTTCAGGCGACAGGTCCTGTGTTTTCAGCAAATCGGCAAAACCCAGGATTCCGTTCATCGGAGTCCTGATTTCGTGACTGATGTTGGCCAGGAACGAAGATTTTAACCGGTCGCTTTCTTCAGCTTTTTCTTTTGCCTTTATTAAGGCTTCTTCATTTCTTTTTCTTTCAGTAATGTCTTCGGCAACTGAAATAAAATTGGTTATTTTACCCTGCTCGTTAAAAATCGGGGATACCGATTTATGAACCCAGAAGTATTCGCCCTTTTTGTTTTTATTGATCAGTTCTCCATTCCAGCTTTGTCCTGAACTTAATTTTGACCATAATTCAGAATAAATCCGCTCATCCATTTTCCCCGATTTCAACATTCGGGGATTTTGGCCAATTACATCGGCAGGTTCGTAACCGGTAATTTCGGTGAACTTTGGATTTACATATTCGATGGTACCATTTGTTGACGTGATAAAAACCGAAGCCGGATTTTGTTCGATCGCCTTTGACAGTTTTCTTAATTCGGATTCGGCTATCGTTCTCGATTGCATTTCGTGTTTCAGGAATGCGTTTCTTAGCCAGATAATCCGCAGTGTAATGACCAAAATCAGTGTAATCAGAACTAATATTCCGGATTGAAAAACAGACATAAAAAGTTCTTTCTTCCAGGTACTGGCATCGTAATCTAATCCGAATGTGGCCATTACTTCTTTATTCTGATTAAAAACCGGAATTTCAACACTTACCCAGGTCCCCCACCGGTCGGTTACCGGATTGGTAATCTGGGCTTTTCCGGTTTCGAATGGTTTAAAATCAATGGGGTCTGCCTCAGAGAATTCCTGACCCGGCGGGGATAAATCAGGAGAGTTTTCTGGTTCTGAATCGACCATAAAATAAAGTTTCCCGTCGCGCTGCAAATAATAGTAAGCAAATTGTATAGAAGGATTTACCAGAACCAGGGTATGTAGTTTTTCTTTAATTTGTTTATAAAAAATGAGCGAAGTGTCTGAAGGACTGGCATTTAATAGATTGATGTTTTTATCCATCAGACTTGATTCAACTGAAAGACCAAGTTGAAGGGCCCGGAAGTTTTGTTGCTTCTTGGTATCTTTCCAGATATGGGCAATATATACTATCCCAATGATTACCAGAGATATGAAAAAAAGACTTTCCCGAAAAGTAATTTTATTTTGAGACCGTAAGGAAACCGGATTATTCATCTAAAATTGATGTTTTATTTTCTTACAGGTTATAAGTTCATAGATTCTACAATACAAATTCCAATTTCATGTAAATATATTAGAAATTTTGAATTTTAAAGGATCATTTTCGTGAATTCCTGACTTGTTGCGGAAGAATAAAATAACCTATTCCAGAAACTTCCCGTTAGTTCTGCTCTCCTGTAGGATGAGCCTATGTGCCGTTTTTACTTTTTTTTTATCTGCATATAACAATCAGATTATGAATAAATAAATCACGGAATTGTTTGGTAATAAATCAATTGTGAAACTAAAAAAGCCGCTCCTGAGAAGAAGCGGCTTTTTAAATTTCTGTGTGATGTTATTTTTTCCAAAGTTTTTCCATTTCTTCCAGCGTTTTTCCTTTGGTTTCAGGAACCATTTTCCAGACGAAAAAGAATGAAAGGAGACTCATCAATCCATAAAAACTGTAGGTTAAACCACCGCTGAATTCCATCATGGCCGGATATGTTGCCGAAATGAAATAGTTGGCTGCCCACTGGGCTGCAACTGCTATGGCAATGGCCCGTCCACGTATTTTATTCGGAAATATCTCCGAAATCAGAACCCAGCAAATAGGTCCCCACGACATCATAAATGAAGCGGTATAAATAATAATGAAAACCAGCGTGCTGATACCGATCACTTTCATGAAAGCCAATCCACCAATGGCAAACATACCAACGGCCATCCCAATGGAACCGATCATAAGCAGGATTTTGCGTCCGTATTTATCAACGGTCATAATTGCAACAACCGTGAAAATTACATTGATTAAACCCATGACCACTGTTTGCAGCATCGACGAATCTTTGGCTGCGCCCATGCTTTCGAAAATGCGTGGTGCATAATACAAGGCGACATTAATCCCAACAAATTGCTGGAAAACAGACAGCAAAATACCGATGATGATGACCACTTTTCCGAAAGCGAATAGTTTTTCAGAAGCGGCTTCCACTGATTTTTTAATATCAGTCATAATCAGTTTCGCTTGCTGGACACCATTGATTTTAGTCAGGATTTCCAGGGCTTTTCCCTCACGGTTGGTAAGTGCCAGATAGCGTGGGGTTTCTGGAACAAAAAATAAGAGTGTCGCGAAAATTCCGGCTGGAATTGCTTCAGATACAAACATCCATCTCCATCCGATTTCGTTGATGTATTCGATGGTTTTCCCCTGAGCAATAAAATAGTTGACAAAATACACAACCAGCATACCAAAAATGATTGCAAACTGGTTGATTGAAACCAAACGTCCACGAATATCAGCAGGCGCAATTTCACCTATGTACATCGGAACTACGGCAGATGCCAGTCCAACGCCAATTCCACCGATAATACGGTAGAAATTGAACATGTACAGCAATCCCATGGTTGGTTCGCCCTTCTGGAAGAATAGGAATTCAGGAAAACCTGATCCCAGCGCCGATATAAAGAATAAAATTCCGGCAAGCATCATGGCTCTTTTCCGGCCCAGCTTTAAGGAAAGAATTCCTGAAAGCATTCCGCCGATAATGCAACCGATCAACGCGCTCGAAATGGTTGCTCCGTGTGCAAGTGATCCAAGTCCGAGTGGGATAATCAGGAATGCCTGAACCGATTTTTCAGCGCCGGAAATTACAGCGGTGTCATATCCAAATAAAAGACCACCCAAGGTTGCTACCAGGGTGATCGCCGCAATGTATAACGTGTTACGTTCTTTCATTAGTAATTATTTAGTTTTAGTTAGGTAAAATAGGCTGCCTGAAAAGTTTTTCCGGAATAGTGAAAATGTCATCCCGAATTTATTTCAGGATCTGTCGTTTCAACTTTTGAGTTCCTGAAACAAGTTCAGGATGACTCGGGTTTAAATCTTTTCAGGCAGACTTAAGATGGATTAAATGTAGCAATTAATCAGTTGCTCCAGCATTTCCTGTTTGCCACTGATTTGTTTTGGTTCACCAACTTCTTTGGCAATGTTATAAAGATCGGTGAGGTTTAATTTACCAGCTTCGTATTCAGCACCTTTGCCTGAATCGAAAGAAGCATAACGGTTCGCTTTCAGTTTCAGGTAATCCGAATCTTTCAATAATTTATCTGCAATCATCAGTGAACGTGCAAATACATCCATTCCTGAAATGTGTGAGATGAAAATATCTTCCAGATCGGTTGAATTACGACGGGTTTTTGCATCGAAGTTTACTCCACCGTTTGTGAAACCACCAGCCTGAATAATTTCAATCATCGCTTCAGTTGTTTCATAAATATTGGTTGGAAATTCGTCGGTATCCCATCCGTTCTGGTAATCTCCCTTGTTGGCATCAATCGAACCCAACATTCCGGCATCAGCTGCAAAACGAAGTTCGTGAGCAAAAGTATGACCGGCCAGCGTGGCGTGGTTTACTTCAATATTCAGTTTGAAATCGTTTTCCAGGCCATGAGCTTTCAGGAATCCAATCACTGTTTGGGTATCAACATCATATTGGTGTTTCATTGGTTCCATTGGTTTTGGTTCGATCAGGAACGTACCTTTGAAACCCTGAGCACGGGCATAATCACGGGCCATTCCAAGGAATTTACCCATGTGATCGAGTTCGCGTTTGGTGTCGGTGTTGTGCAGGCTCATGTAGCCTTCGCGTCCTCCCCAGAAAACATAGTTGGTCCCGCCCAAAGCGATGGTAGCTTCCATAGCGTTTTTAACCTGTACTGCAGCATTGGCCAATACGTTAAAATCAGGATTGGTTGATGCGCCATTCATGTATCTTGGATCGCTGAATACATTTGCGGTTCCCCATAACAATTTAATGCCGGTAGCGTCCTGACGTTCTTTGGCGAAGTCGATCATGTTGGCCATCCGTTTTTCGATTTCGAAAACCGTTCCGTTACCAACCACATCGGTATCGTGAAAACAATAGAATGGAGCTCCAAGTTTGCTGATAAATTCAAACGCGGCATCCATTTTTTCTTTTGCTGCAGTCATCGGATCAGCTGCGCCTACCCATGGGAAAATCTGAGTGCCGGGACCAAATGGATCACCACCATCGCCACAGAAGGTGTGCCAGTAGGCTACTGCAAAACGAAGATATTCTTTCATGGTTTTGCCTAAAACTACCTGATTGGCATCATAATATTTGAATGCCATTGGATTTTTCGAACCCGGTCCTTCGAATTTAATCTCTTCGATTCCAGGGAAATACTCTTTGTTTCCTTTAAAAGTTGCCATTGTTGAAAATTTTGTAGCCCCCTCTAACTCCCCCGGAGGGGGAGAACTCAAAAAGGCTGATTATTAATTTAGTTAATATTATATGCTATCGCTCTTTGCTCCTCCTCTTGGGGGAGGTTGGGAGGGGGCTTTTTACATCGCTTTTTCCAATTGGCTCTTCCAATTCTGGTAAGCTGCTTCGTATTCTGCTTTTTTGCTTAAATCCGGCGTAACGGTATCCAGTTTTTTCAGGCTTGCAAAAGCTTCTTTGGCCGAGGCATAATATCCCGAACCGATTCCTGCACCACGTGCTGCACCAATCGAACCATCGGTATTGTACAACTCAATGGTTGCTCCTGAAATTCCGGCCAGTGTATCGCGGAAAACCGGACTGAGGAACATATTGGCTTTTCCGGCGCGGATAATTTTTGCCTGAATGCCAATTTCCTCCATGATTTCCATTCCGTATTTGAAAGAGAAAACGATTCCTTCCTGCGCTGCACGGAATAAATGTGCTTCATCATGGGTGTTAAATGCCAATCCTGAGATCTGCGCTCCGATGTTTTTATTCCGGAGAACACGTTCTGCTCCATTTCCAAATGGAAGAATGCTCACGCCTTCTGATCCGATGGAAATGTTCGAAGCTTTTTGATTCATCTCTTCGTAAGAAAAGGCTTTGTTCCCTACATTTTTGTTTAACCACGAATTTAAAATTCCGGTTCCGTTGATGCAGAGCAAAACACCCAAACGGTTGGCATCAGCCGAATGGTTTACGTGAGCAAACGTATTTACCCGTGAAAACGGATCGTATTTTACTTCGCCGCTTACCCCGTAAACGACTCCTGAAGTTCCTGCGGTTGTTGCAATTTCTCCAGGATTCAATACATTGAGCGAAAGGGCATTGTTTGGCTGATCGCCGGCGCGGTAGCTGATTTTTGTACCTTCAGCCAGACCTAATTCAGCAGCTGCTGAGGCATTTACTGTACCCTGAACCGAAAAAGTCGGTACAATTTCAGGAATAAATGAGTGATCAAAACCGTAATAATCAAGCAACATTCCGGCTACTTTATTTTCCTGAAAATCCCAAAGGATTCCTTCAGAAAGGCCACTGGCGGTAGTTTTAATTTCTCCTGAAAGTTTCATGGCAATGTAATCGCCGGGAAGCATGATTTTGTCAATTTGGGCATACAATTCCGGTTCGTTGTCTTTCACCCATTTTAATTTCGAAGCGGTGAAGTTCCCCGGTGAATTTAGCAGACTGGCCAGACATTGTTCTTCGCCCAGTTCGGCAAATGCTTTATTCCCGATTTCGGCAGCACGGCTGTCGCACCAAATGATGGACGGACGCAAAACCTGCTGGTTTTTATCGACAACCACCAACCCGTGCATCTGGTACGAAATACCGATGGAGTCGATCGATTTTGAATCAACTTTAGATTGAACCAAAACATCAGCAAGAGCATATTTCAGGTTTTCCCACCATTGTTCTGGTTCCTGTTCAGCCCAGCCTGACTGAACAGCTGTAATTTTCATTTCCTGTTTCGGATGAAAGGCAGTAGCCACACATTTGCCGGTTTCGCCATTAATTAATGAGGCTTTAACGGATGAACTTCCTATGTCGAATCCTAATAAATACATGTTATAGAGTTTAAAGTCAATTGTTTAAAGTTTAGATTCTGATTCCTGATTTTCATTTTCAAACAGCAGCTGATTTTTTTTTGAGAAGATTTACTGCCATTCTTTCTGTAAAACCGTTCTGTTCTGGTATGCTCTACAAAACTAGGCT
>JBASYJ010000217.1:0-1918 GCA_049277435.1 Prolixibacteraceae bacterium | reverse complement strand
CTGGCAATCAAAAACAAATCGGATTCGGTGTTAATTATTGGTTAAACTGGAATTCTGTTTTGAAGATTGATTACCTGTCAAATAAATTGGATAATGAAGCAAGCGAAGGATCCCTATTTGTGCAGTTAGCATTTGGATTCTAAAAGAAAAGTATTTGATTTAAACATAACATTAAAAATTAAGGCAATGAAAAAGATAATATTAGGACTTGTAAGTGTATTTGCATTCGTCTCAATTTCAATTTTCTTGAACAGTTGTGCAACAACCGCAAATATTGCAGAAAAAAGTGGAACTCAGTTGTGGGGAGAAAATTGTGTTCGCTGCCACAGCACCCCAACACCTGCAGCTTTTAACAACACTAATTGGGAAACAGCGAGCATGCACATGAAGATTCGTGCGAATTTAACTGCCGAAGAATCGCAGAAAATTCTGGAGTTCTTAAAATCAGCAAATTAAAATCAGTATTAATATCAATTTTTAATCTTTAAAAGTAAAAACAATGAGAAAAATAATTTTTATGCTTTGCCTTGCTTTCGTTAGCTGGGGAGCAAGCGCCCAGCACGATCATTCAAGCATGGGTGGGTCCGGAAGTAGCCATTCCAATATGACACCAAAAATGAAAGAGGAACCACGTGTTATACCTACATTAAGGGTTAAACAATCTCTATCGGTAACTTCTATTCTCGATAATTACCTGTCTTTAAAAGATGCATTGGTTGATGATAACAGCAAGAAAGCGGCCAGTTCAGGAAAAATGCTGTTCGAAGCCCTTGGAAAATTCGACCTTTCAGGTCAGCTAGAATCAAAGCAAAAAGAATTGAAAGAAATTCTGGATGATGCCAAAGAAAATGCGGAGCATATTTCGGAAAATGGCGATAAAATCGACCATCAAAGGGAGCATTTTGAAATATTGGGTACAGACATTAAAGACCTGATCGTAATTACCGGGGCAGACAGAAACTTATATCAGTTATTTTGCCCGATGTATGACAACAACAAAGGTGGCAAATGGTTGAGTACATCCGATAAGATAAAGAATCCCTTTTTTATTGGTGAAAAGAAGAAATGTGGCAGAGTCCTAGTTGAAATTACAGTGAAATGAAAGTACTTAAACGCATCGGATTAGTGATATTGGTTATTCTGGTAGGGGTTCAATTCTTCCCTGCCAGAAATAATCAAAGTACTGAGGTGTCAACAACTGACTTTATATTGTCTCATCGGGCTCCTGAAAATATAGGAAATATTCTGCGTACATCTTGCTACAACTGCCACAGTAACAATACGGATTACCCATGGTATAGTCGTGTGCAGCCGGTAGGTTGGTTTTTGGAGAGTCACATAAATAAAGGAAAGGAGGAGTTGAATTTGAGTGAATTTGGATCCTATTCCGCAAGGAGACAAAAAAGCAAATTAAAGTCAATGGTCAATCAGGTTGAAAAAGATGAAATGCCACTTTCTTCATACACGCTTATCCATCGTGATGCCCGATTATCAAAAGATCAAAAAAGAGCGCTTCTGAGTTATTTGAATTCAATTCAGGATAGTTTGCAATAACCACATTAAAACAAGAATTGCGAATTTAAAAAATACGTACGATGTCTATCAAATTGGGAAAAAATTCATTTACCGGGCCAATCACATCAATTGATAAAATCAAGGAAAAGGCTGGTGTATATGCTATAGTCTGCAAAGTTGATACAGAATATTTTTTAATCGACGTTGGTGAAAGTTCAAAATTGAGAACCAGGATCGAAAATCATGACAAAAAAGATTGCTGGGTGAAAAATTGCAATGGGAAAGTAATAATTTTTGTTCACTACACTGCTTTTGTAAGGCAAAAGGGACGGATTCTTATCGAACAAGAATTAAGGGATTTATTCCATCCTGATTGCAAAATGGATAAAAAAATAGGATTTCC
>JBASYJ010000216.1:0-2371 GCA_049277435.1 Prolixibacteraceae bacterium | reverse complement strand
GGATTTCCGGATAGATTATTAAAATCGCTTATTCCTGACAAGTGATGTAAAATGCCCGTATCAGTCAGGTAAACTTTAGGCGTTTTAACCAATCTTTTGCTCATGTTCCATGAGAATGGGTGCAGACTTTTCAGTAAAAATGCGTCTTCAAGGAAATCTACATACCGTTTAACCGTTGGGGTTGAAATTCCAAGGGCATTACCTAAAGTGCTTGCATTAAATAATTGTCCGTTTAAATGAGCCATCATGTTCCACAAATTGCGGATAATTTTGGGAGAAGCATTTAATCCCAGCTGCAACAGATCCCGGTTCAGATAAGTGCTTATAAAATTTTCCATCCATCTCTGGGCCATTTCATCGTTTTCGGCCAATAATATACTGGGAAATCCTCCTTTAATCCATAGTTCATTTTGAGAAACAGTTTCAGGAATTTCAGTCAGATCCAGCGGATGCAACTGGTGGTAAACAATTCGTCCTGCCAGTGATTCAGATGAATGTCTGATCAATTCCGGAGAAGCAGAACCCAATAAAAGAAATCTTGCCGGTTCACGATTTTGATCCACTAAGGCCCGTACAAGTGGATAAAGTTCTTTTTTATGCTGAACCTCGTCAATTACAATGAGGTGATCCGAATGCTGGGACAAAAACAATTCCGCGTCGTTAAGCTTAAACAAATCTGATTGTCGTTCCAGATCGAGATAAAGTGTCGGTTTTTCAGATTGAAGCATAATCTGTTTAGCCAGGGTTGTTTTACCAACCTGACGAGGGCCAATAATCGCCACAACAGGAAAAAAGCCTAATGATTCTTTTATCTCAACTAATATTTTTCTGTTGATCATGGCATTACAGTTTATGTATATTCCGCAACTTTAAATATTCACGGTAAATATACTGTTTTATCCGTGAAATACTAAAATCAAATTTTAATATTTCACGGATAATTACTATAAAATCAGTTGAAATAGTGTTTTCCCTGAACTGGAAATGGGTTAGTTTTCCGGTATCCAATCTTCGTATTCCCTTCTCCTTCTATTCCTGAAATGTCTTCTTAATCCGGTTTAATGCTTCTGCCAGAACAGATCGCGGACAACCAATGTTGATGCGCATAAATCCAATGCCCTGTTTGCCAAATTGCGTTCCCCGGTTCAAACCAACTCCACCGTCTATCAGTTTCTTGTTCAGTTCTTCATCGCTTAACCCGAAAGCCGAAAAATCGATCCAGATTAAATAAGTGGCTTCCGGTTTCATCACTTTTACCTCCGGAAGGTTTTCCTGAAAAAAGTTTTCAAGCATCTGGTAATTTTCCTGAAGATAGTTCATTAACTGTCCAAGCCATTCGTCGCCATAGGTGTACGCAGCTTCCAGCGCGGCAGTACCAAAAATATTGCCCATGTGTAAATGCGGAAGCCGCATAACCCGTTCGTAAGCCACTAGATGCCGTTTATTTGGAATGACCAGGAATGACGTTGTCAAACCGGCGGTATTGAATGTTTTACTCGGCGCCATACAAACTATGGTATTCTGTGCAATTTCTTCCGAAATTCCGGCCAGCGGAGTATGATAGTAACCGTTGAAAATCAGGTCAGAATGAATCTCGTCGGATATAATCATGATTTTATGGTCAAGACAAATTTGAGCGAGTTCGCTTAATTCTTCCTTGTTCCAGGCCATACCGCCCGGATTTTGCGGGTTGCTTAAAAGCAAGAGTTTCGTGGTAGGTGTAATTTTTTGTTTCAGGTCTTGGAAATCGAAATAATACCGGCCATTTTCAAGTTTCAGCGGATTTTCAATCATTTCGCGGTTGGTTCCTTTTACCGAATCGAAAAACGGAAAATAAACCGGTGGCTGAATAATGACACCATCACCAGGTTTCGAAAACGCTTCAATGGCCAGTGTTAATCCAGCTACTACGCCAGGACTGAATGAAATCCATTCGGGTTTAATTTCCCAGTTGTGGCGGCGCTTCAACCAATTTACGATAGATTGATTGTACGAATCGGCCCGGAATGAATAGCCAAAAATTTCGTGTTCGGCACGTTTTTTAATGGCATCCACTATAAAATCAGGAGTCCTGAAATCCATGTCGGCCACCCAAAGCGGCAACACATCAGGATTGCCAAAAAAGGTTTTTCTGAAATCATATTTTATACAGTTGGTATTTTCGCGGACAATTACTTCGTCAAAATTATATGTTTTCATATTTTAGTATTTAAACTACATAGGCACATAGAATACATAGATTATTTATCATTGTAAACCGACTAAAATTCAAAGTCGGTAAAATCTAGAGTTAACGTATTGATATTCAATATTCATATTTTTCATTTTAAAATTAAGCCCCCCGTTTAACCCGAAAGAGGGAACAAGGTAT
>JBASYJ010000215.1:0-2501 GCA_049277435.1 Prolixibacteraceae bacterium | reverse complement strand
AAATGAGTTCTGAGAGCTTTTTCCGAAATGAAACCGACTTTTCACAAGCTGTAAACAGCATTTATGCCTCGCTTAAGAATTATCCTGAACGCCAGTTCCATTTGTCTGAAGTTCGTTCTGATGATATTTACGGAGTAGGTTCCATGGGTGTTCGTTCGCACGAACCGGTTAACAATTTTGCTTTAACTCTGGCTACTAACGAATACATGGCCGAAGCCTGGAACGCAAACTATGCCGGTGTGCTTAGAGCCAATACTGTGCTGGATAAAATTACTCCGGATGCCCTTCCTGATGATGCTAAATTAGATCAGTTTGAAGGTGAAGCCCGTTTCCTGAGAGCTTTGTTTTATTTTGATATGGTGAAGACTTTTGGACCACTTCCAATTATCAATCGTTTGGTATCGCCAAACGAAGCGCTTGAAATTCCACGCAGTCCGGTTTCTGATGTGTATGACCTGATTATTTCAGATCTTGAAATTGCCGCACAGAAATTACCAAAATCGTATGGCGCGAAAGAAATTGGACGCGCTACTTCGTATGCAGCAAAAGGATTATTGGCACGCGTGTATCTAACCCGTTCAGGTCCGGTACTGAATCCTGACGGTCCTTGTTTGGGTACAAACGAATACGACAAAGCTTTATCCTTGTTGAACGAGGTGATTTCAGGACCTTATTCTATGCTGGCTGATTATGCCAACATTTTTGACCTGAAAAATGAAAACAATGCTGAAATCGTATTTGATATTCAGTATTCAAGCGGTGGATTTGGTGTTGGGGCAGCCTATCCGGGCGAATTTTGCGGATCGAGCTTCTGGCGTGCAGCCGGTGTTTCGTTTGCTATCGGACTCGAGAATAAAGATGTTTCGAAAGACATGATTGATTCATACGGACCAGATGATAAACGTTTTGCATCCAATATTCAGATGGGTTACATCGATGCCAGCAGTGGGAAATTTACTGAAGATCCGGCTTGTATTAAATTTTGTAAACCCGATCCAACCACCTGGGGTGTCGATCGGTTTGATTTCCCGACTAACTTTCCGGTCATCCGCATTACCGATGTTCTGATGATGAAAGCTGAGTGTATCCTTCAGGGCGCTTCAGGCTCAAAAACCGAAGTCGATAAAATTGTGAACGATGTTCGTACACGTGCCGGATTAACACCGCTAACTAATGTCACTCTTGATCAGCTTTTGGAAGAACGCCGCAGGGAATTTTTATCCGAGGGTTTCCGTTGGCACGATTTGGTTCGTACCGGAAAAGTTTTGGATGTGATGAATGCCTGGATTCCAAAGGAAAATGTGGATGGTCAAATGGCAACTTCAATCAATGCCAACCACATCATTTATCCAATTCCACAGGCTCAGATGGATGTGAAAAAAGGACTGTACACTCAAAATACAGGTTATTAATTCATCAGCAAAATACCAGAAATGGTTCGCCTGATAAAATCATAAATAGTTGAAAAGGTGGGTGTTTGGGCCCACCTTTTTTAATCCTGCCAGCTCAATTTTGTTGTATTACCAAACTTGAAATTTACTTAATTAACTGCTTTCCTTTTATTCCTGAAGAACGAACACAGGATAGTACAGGTAACTTTTGACTACAGCAATCGGTAAATTGTGAACATGAAGATGATCAGTTCATCGCTCGTTTTACTTTTCGAATAACTAACCAACCACTAATACTAAATCAGATGAAAACTAATTTTTTATTGCCAATCTTTATATTGCTTCTGGCTGTTGCTTGTCAGACCAAAAAACTTCCCGTACTTGAAACCGGTTCCGTTTCACCGATGCCTGACGAATGGATCGATCAGGATACCCACCACAAAATAGTCCGCTTAACTTCAAAAATGGAAGGAAACAGCCTCAGTTTTTATTTCCACAACAATCCGTTTATCGGAAATGATATGGTTTTTTACAACAGCAGCAAACAAGATCCGAATGAAGTGACGGATATGAAAAAAGAAGAAACTTACAACACGAATATAAAAAACAAACAACTGTACTCCATTAATTTAGACTCAAAGAATATTAAACAGCTTACCTTCAGTTCTTCACCCATGAACGGCGAAATTGTATCCGAAAAAACGAAAACAATCTTTTTTCAGATCAAAGACAGCATATTTTCCCTGCAGCACGAAACAAACGAAATAAAACTGGTTTATGTTTTTCCTGAAGATTTTAAAGCTTCGATTACCACAGTCAATGCCGATGGGACATTGCTTGCCGGTTCAAGGGCAACTGAAGAAGAAAAGGAGATCCTGAAAAATAATCCAAAGAAAAGCGATTTTTTCAACCTGATTTACGAAGCAAAACTTCCCAAAACCTTATTTACGATCAACGTACAGACTGCCGAACTGAATAAACTATTTACTGACAGTGCCTGGCTGAATCACGTTCAGTTTTCATCGGTAAATCCCGATTTACTGATGTTTTGCCACGAAGGTCCCTGGCATAAAGTAGACCGGGTCTGGACCATCGATGTAAATACGAAAC
>JBASYJ010000214.1:0-1791 GCA_049277435.1 Prolixibacteraceae bacterium | reverse complement strand
CTGCCAGTCATTTCCCTGAATCCTGAAGATACAAAGACCGGAAGGAATTTCGGATAAGTCGATGGATTCTTTGCCGGCAGCAGATTTCAGCTTCATTTGTTTCATCAGTCTTCCGGAGAAATCGGTAATGCGCAACACTGAATTTTCGAGACTGAATCCGGCATCAATAATCACTTTACCACTGGCAGGATTCGGATAAATGCGAAGCGGTCCGGGTTGTTTTATCTGACGGCTGGACACATTCAGAAATTCTTCGCATGAAGCCCATTTTACACCAATCTGCATTTCATTATTGGCCACAATTATCCGGCGGTCGGAGTTCCATTTCAGGGCACATTCTGAAGGAACCGTTTCGCGGTATTTCAGATAATCGGTCCAACCTGAAGTGGTGAGGAAATAATAGGCCAGCGAATCGCCGGGCATCAGATTGGTGCTGTACGAATAAATGTTGCTTCCTTCCGAATTCATTTTCTCAATCGCCCAATTGTTTATCTCACCGGTAATATATACTCCGCGCGACTGGTCCTGTCCGGTCATATCGACCTTGAATGTAACCTTTACCGGTTGAACATCGGGAACACCGCAGGCACCAAAACCCGTTAAATAGTTCACATCTGTCTCCGGAATTTCGTACTGGCGGTCGGTGCCATTCGCTTTGGCACAAGTTGCCGGAACGGTTTCGCGGGCTGCCCAGTCATTGCCATTCAAAAAATAATATGCCCCTGTTGTACCTGTCTTCAGGAATGTATAAAAACTGTATATGCCATTGCCTTCGCTGAGCATCGGAACAATTTTCCAGTTTCCGTTTTCGGCAGTGAAATCACCAGTCATATACACGCCGTTGCTCACATCCTTCCCGGTCATGTCGACCTGAAATACAACCTTTTTTGCCGTGATGTCGGTATAAAACTGAGGTTCGGTCCAGCGGCCGCCACCGTTTTCCATAAAATCGGTATTCACCGGATCGAAAAAGGCCACGTGATCGTGTGAAGAACCTACACCCCAGGGTGTCCGGCAGGATGTTGAAACCCAGGCAGGCTCCCAGAAAATAACCCCGATTCCACCGCCCCTCAACACCGCCCGGGTATAATCGATCATGTATTCCAGCTGTTTTTCAGGACAAACCGGCAAATATTCAGGATCGGGAGTGTTGATGATATTTCCCATGGAATCGAAATTTTGAGTCGACCACAAATAACCGGTTTCCACCACCATGGGCTGATACTTCGGGAAATTCGATTTCAGGCTGGCGATGGTTGTTTGCAACTCTTTAATACTTCCACCATGCCAGGAGTAATAATAGGAAATTCCCATGATGTCGAAATCGGTAATTCCACTGTTGATCACATTTTGGTAGTTGCCTACCTGGCCTGAAAGTTTATTGGTGAAATGCAGGGCAATTTTCGGATTTATTGTTGCTGTGGCACCAACTTCGCGAATCGCTTTTATGGCCGCATTGAAAAAAATGGCATGCCGGCTCCAGCTGCTGCTGAGTGTCGATTTTATTTCGAAACTGTTGTTGTCAGCAGGGATATGTTTCAGGATTCCGCCATTGGTTTCGTTTCCAACTTTTACGATTTCAGGCATCAATCCCTGTTTGTTTAAACCAGTCAGAATTCGTTTGGTGTAATTGTAAACGGTGTCCCGAAGCAAGTCGTTGTTGGTAGCGACTCCGATCCAGTTGCGGGGCACGAGTTGTTTGGCGGGATCGGCCCAGAAATCGGAAAAATGCAGATCGAGCATCACCTGCATACCCGCTTCTTTAGCGCGCCGGATGGTTTTGGTTACATC
>JBASYJ010000213.1:0-49489 GCA_049277435.1 Prolixibacteraceae bacterium | reverse complement strand
AACTGGTAAAACACAACAAATACCAGTTTTACCGGCCAGCCTGAAATTCAATCACTAAATCGATTTCCGCTCAGAACTTCAGAGCCGTCCAGAATTTGGTCCAGGTCATCGGACTATCCCACCACATACCGGCTTCATACCGGAACCCAAATTGGATATTATAGAAAATAAAGATGATCATAATCAGGCCCAATGAAATTTTCAGCGCCTGATTCATGGCCTTAATTTGAGTTAGTACAAACGCAAGCGGAATAGCCAGAAACGGAAGAAAATCGATCATTGCCCGCTGACCAACAGCGGCACTGAATGTTGGAACCCACCAGCTTGAATTGATATAGGTACACAACAGCAGGATAAACAAAACCGACAGACTATTCATTTGTTTGCGCCAAAGCAGAATAAACAGACCGACCAAAGCAAAAATTACAATTGGGGTATAAGTGAGCCAGCCATTGTATTTTCCGAAAAGCACAATTCCAAATTTAGGTGCATTCCAGTTTGGAAAGCCATATTCCTGATACGAATAAACGAGAAATTTACCTGTCACATAATGCCAGTAAGCCATTTGCGGTATAAACACGATTACACCAACAACAAACAAAGCAACAATTGTCCAATAGTTTTTTATCCAGAAAGTGATTTTTTCCCTGAAAGTGGCCCAATCCGAAACCCCATACAGAAATAAGTACAATCCTGAAATTATGTTGGTAGGACGAATCAACACCGCCATGGCAAACGGAACGCCCAGCAAAATAATGTTTTTGAGCGACGATTTTTTCGAAAACTGATGTGTATAATAAAGGTAAATGGCGATCATCGAGAACGAATAAACATGCGACATTCCAGCTCCAAGCAAAACCGAATAAAAGAAAACATTCGTTGCCAGAAAGAAAAGTACGGTTGCCATTAGACTGACCTGATGTTCGAAGAATTCGCGCAGAAATTTATAAAGGAAAACGAGGCCAACGTATGTGTAAAAGATACCGGCCACTTCAATAAAACCATAATACAGGCTGGATTTTCCATCAGCCGGAAGACCCAGAAAAAGACTGATAATATGAGCGATCAGGAAAAACGGTGACCATAAAATAGCTAATCCGCTGGTAAATACACTCAATGTTTTGCCCTCTCCGTAGCCAATTACCCAGGGCATCCGGTCGAACAATTCCCAATCTTTAATGAAAAAATGAAACAGGTACTGATAATATCCTTCCATGTCGGAACCAACGATAATTTTATCAATCGGGATAGCATGAAAAACCAGGCGATAGATGTAATTGACAAGCAAACCAACCATCAGGAATACCCAACCGTATCGTATCAATTTACTGATTTCAGATCGATTCATTTTATTCATTATTAATTATTCCGTATTGATAATTTTCGTCAATCTTTACAACCAACCATAACCACACTCAAACCCAGCCACTTGCTCGACAACCTGTCGATTATCCGGAATACCGGAACGAAAAAATTATACAACTTCATCTGGCCTTCAGGAATGATCTTTTTACGAAGTAACGAACCACTCACCCACCACCCGGCAATTCCAATCAGGTTAAAATATTGTTGATGAATTATGGTCAGCTGATTGGCTTCAAAAACGGGCCGAAGAGTTTTTATGGTATACCTCCGGAAATGACCGAGTGCGGTATCAAAATGGTTAAAAATGGATTGAAAAGCCGGAACCAGAATAACCAGATGTCCCCCTTTTTTCAATAGTTTTTTACAATTCGCCAGTGCATTTTTGTCATCTTCAATGTGTTCAACCACGTTCAGTGCAAACACGGCATCAAAACTTCCGAACAAATCAGCGTATCTGACATCAAAATCCGGATCAACAATATTCATTGCAATAACCTGTTTCAGGTTCTGTTTATCCTTAAATCTACTTCGGATAATTTCGCAATATTCTTCCTGCATTTCGGTAACCACCAATTCTTCGCGGTCGTTCAGGAAACAGTCCGAAATATTTCCGATACCGCCACCAATTTCAAGAATCCGTCCTGAGCAAAATGGCCTGATCGTTTCGTACATCCAGCGGTTAAATTTATCGGCACCCGAAATGTTTGCCAGGGTCGAATAGCCAAAAACATCATTTACACCAGGATCTTGTTTGTTTACTTTGCCCATACGTTATATTTCAGAATCACATAAAATGCTCTCAGTCCATCTTTCCAGTTAATTTTTTTCCCTTCAGCATAAGTTCTTCCATAATAGGAAACCCCAACTTCATATATCCTGACATTTGGAACCCGAGCAACCTTGGCAGTAACTTCAGGCTCGAATCCAAACCGGTTTTCTTTCAAACGGATGGATTTAATGATGTCCATTCGGAACAGTTTGTAACAGGTTTCCATGTCAGTCAGGTTCAGATTACAAAACATGTTCGAAGTGAAAGTAAGCAGTTTATTGCCGATCGAATGCCAGAAAAACAGGATCCGGTGAGGATTCCCTCCTGAAAATCTCGATCCATAAACCACATCGGCAAAACCTTCCACAATCGGTTTCAGCAAATCGTTGTATTCGCGCGGATCATATTCCAGATCGGCATCCTGAATAATCAGGTAATCGCCTGTTGCTTCGGCAATCCCACGATGGATTGCAGCACCTTTTCCCTTGTTTTCGGGCTGATGAAAAAGCCGGATATTAACTTGCGGATTTGCTTTGCAGTAATCTTCGACAGCTACGACAGTCTGATCTTTTGAATAGTCATTGACGATGACAATTTCCTTTTCAATTCCTCCAATCAGTTCAACTTCAGAAACTTTAGTTAAAATCGAAGAAATGGTTTTTTCTTCGTTGTATGCGGGAATAATAATTGAAAGTAAAGTTTTACTCATTAAAATTTAGTTAGATTCTCCATATTTATGACCCATAATAAACTAAAGATATCCACTTTTATTGCCAATCCGGACTCTATTTTGGGTCACATTCAACAGGTTTTAAAAATAGACATTTTTGAGTGAATATAATCAATCAACGAATTTTCCGTCCGGAATAATCTGCGTTTAATATTCATCCTGAAAATTAATTCAATATCAGTTTTGCAATCTTCGTTTTTCCTGAAAAGGTAATTTTACTCAAATAGATTCCATCAGGAAGATTTTCGGGTGCCCATTTGACCTGGTGCATTCCAACCGATTCAACAGCATGAGACAAAGTCTGCAGTTTTTGCCCGGTCAGATTGAAAATGCTGACATCAACCAAAGCCCTTTCCTGCAGATTGTAGAAAATTGTTGTCTGGCCGTGAAACGGGTTCGGATATACTTTTATACCCAATTCTTCTGCCATGTGGTTTTCGCCGACCGAAGTAAACGGGGTTCCATTGATTTTTAGCTCGTCGAACCAGATATTCTGGCTGCCCAAAGCATTGAATTCTGAAATAATTTCCAATCGGTTAATGGCAGTCCAGTCGAATTTACCAGCCGGGCCAAACCAGGCATTGTCCCAGGAGCCTGTTTCCCTGAAACTGGTTAAAGGAATTTTGAGGTGCTGCCAGGTTCCGTCCCAGGTTACTTTAGTCTGGTCGATGTCGTAACCCATCCGCCACGGATGATCGGCCGGATCCGCTGTCTTTGTATCCACAAACCGGATTTGAAATTTAGTTCCGGGAGTGTCGCCCCTGACCCAAAAATCGAGTTCGTAATTTTTTGTCCGGAGCCATGCCAAATTCTTTGTGGGCTGGAAAGTGAATGCCGGCCCGGTGTACTGGCTGCTTCCAGTCCAGTGAATCGCATAATTTCCGGATTGGGCACTTGTCTCATAATAATCGATGGTACCTCCACCGGCACTGCCCGATTCCTTTAGATTTTTACCGATATAATCGGAGTAAATATCAAATGGTTCGTTATCCGGAGCGATCACAAATTCTTTTTGTTCCGGAATGTTAAATCCTAAACTTTGAAGCAAATCCGTATTTAAATCGAAATCGAACAATTCATTGCTTCCTTTTTTGAATAAGCCAAAACCTCCCTGATAGTCCCAGATGGTCCAGGTAATTCCTTTTTCCTCCAGGTATTTGCGAACAACATCGTACCAATAAACCCGGTCGGGCTGAGGACTGTTGGGAATGTAAACACCAAATTCGCCGCAAAACAGGTTCACATTTCGCGAGTTTTTAAAGTTCACAGCAACATCAATCAGTTGTTTTACTTTGGCAACCGTTCCGTCGTATTTATAATTATTTAGCGAACTTTCGACCCAGGTGCCTTTTGCACTTGCCGGTACTGCAGGCATTTTCGCTGCAACATACGGGAAAGGAACTCCCGAAACATCCTGCATGTAATTGGTCCAGGTAGCTCCCTGGTGTGTAAACATGAAAGGATCGTAAAAATGGAAAGTATAAATCAGGTTCGTATCGGTATAAACCGGCATGTTCTTTAATTCGCCATATCCATTGTATCCTGAAGGGCCAACCACGATGGCATGTTTGGTATCGACCAACCGGATGGCATCAATCACTTTTTGCTGAATCTGGCACCAAACAGCAGTCGTGATTCCATGAGGTTCGTTCAGAACTTCGTAATAGATGTATTCCGATCGGTTTTTATAATGTTCGGCCATTTGCGGCCATACTTTCAGGAGAACAGTTTCAACCGAAGGTTCGGTGTTGGCATTTGGATCGAAGGTGTGATTATCGAGGATTAGATGAACCTGAAGTTCTTCGGCCCAATCAACAACCTGATCCAGAAAATTAAAAAACAAAGGATCGATCTGGTAATCCGGAGTTCCATTGGTCATGAAATGCAAATTGATTGGCAACCGGACCACGTCGCAACCTAAATTTTTGATTTGGATAAAATCTTCTTTGGTGTATTTGGTAAACTGAATTTGCCGGGCTGTTCCGGCCTGAAACCAGGAAGTAAGATTTACACCTTTCGAAAATGGAACTTGCGCCTTCAGGGAAAAAAAGCTCAGAAGAATGAAAAACAGGACAGATAATTTCGGTTTGTGGTTCATCGGGTTAGGAGATTTTAGAGATCTAAAAATACATAAAAAAAAATTGGTACCCCGAAACAAGATTCGGGTTACCAATTCGTATTTATCCATTTTTAAACCATTAATCAAACATGTTGATGTACCAGTTTTTTTCGTCTATCAGCTTGGTATAAATTTCCTGGCGCATACTAGACGGATATTTCGCAGAGACTTTTTTTGCCAGGAAAGAAGGATCATTCCGACGTTTTGCTACCCGTATCAAATCGTAAAAACGTTCGCCTTCGAAAGCCAGTTCCCTGGCTCGTTCATCAAGAATCAGTTCCTCCAGATACAATTGTTTCGCATACAGGTTTCCGGTCAGATCGGTATAACCGGTTACTTCGTTCGTAAACGGATTGTGAGTATAATTGATGTTACCCACCTGAATACCATCGTAAGGACCATAATTAAAACCAACGCGACCACGAATTCCTAATTGGCGCCGGTTGGCTAACGGATCGTAATTGCTTCCATCGTTTACGATATTCACCGCATTGGTTGTAAATGTCGAAATAAGTCCGTTTCGCTCAAAAGCCCACCAGGTATAAATTTCGGCCAGATACAACTGAATACCTCCGGCACGGTAAACGATAAAATTGGCATCCTGGTCGTAACGGTCTCTTCCAATTGAATATTTATATACGATCGTATCAACCCCTTCCATCAAAGAAGTATAACTCCGGATATCGTTTTCCATTTTCATAAACAGCATTGGCAAACTGCTCGGCATGTATGTTCCATTTTTCAAATAGAGGTACGAAGTTCCATATCCCCGGTAAAGATCACTTGGAATTCCGCGATTATTCGGATCCAGTTTGGTAAGTTCCGGCTTAGCCTGATTCACAATCAGATTGTATCCTCTCCAGGTTGTTTCCCACAAATGAATGGCTGTTTTGGTCGGTTTCAACATATAATCGTGAGGTTCCCAAGGTTCAAACAATCGCTGAAAATCGTTTTGCTGCTGATTGGCTTTATTGAACCAAAGGGTAAAAATGTGCTCACGGTTATCGATCCCGGTAAAAATATTCCTCCACAGATTATTCGAAAAACTTTGATCGAGCTGATACCGGTAATTATCTGAAGTTGTGAAAGCAATCGCATTCAGATGTTTGGCCGATTGAGTCAGATCTCCGGCAGTCAGGTACATTTGGCCCAACAGAGCATGCCAGGCAAAGGTGTTCCAGACTGTCACTTCCCAGGATTGGTCATTGTTATCGATGTAATGGTTTACGCCAACAGCTTTGACCTCATCTTCAAGTTGTCTGATAAAAACCCGGTCAACCATATCCAGATCATAAAATTGCTTTTCAAGCGTGATCGTTTTATTGTAGGTGGTGTCGTTGTGAAAGCCGTCCTGCGCATAAACAACATTTATTTTATCGACATAGGTCGATGATGAATTCAGGTAATCTTCGATCTCACCAACTGAGGTTAATGATTCGTGGATGACCGGAACTTTTCCATAAATCCGAACAGCATTAAAATAGGCCCAGGCACGCATACAAAGTGCTTCACCATACAATTTGTCGTAATTGGAAACTGCCACACTTTTATCCATTACTTCCGGATGTTTTTCCTTCAGGACAGAAATAAAACTGTTGCAGGCCGAGATGAGTTTATAAAAATTCGTCGGGTCGGCGTACTTGTTGGTTTTGGAAACCTGAAAATTATAAATTTCAACCAGGTCAGCATCCGCGTTTGGGGTAACTGTCAGCAAATCGCCACGAAGTTCGCCCAAAACAACCAATTGTTCCACCAGTTCCTGCTGAAGTCCATACAGTCCCATGGCTACTGAACGGTATTCATACCAATCGTCAAACATCTGGTCTTTAGTCACATTCAGGTCCTGTTCCGGATTCAGCAAGGTATCGCAGGAAGGTAAAGCCATGGCGATAACCAGCAGGATTAGAATTCCGGAATATTTCAGATTTTTAAGCATGATATCGATTTAATAAATTTTTATAATCCAAGTTTAATTCCAACAACAAACTGACGTGCCTGAGGTGATTGTCCGTAATCTACACCTTGCTCATCGTGTGAATAAGAGGTTGCAAATTCAGGATCATATCCCAGGTATTTTGAAAAAGTAAACAAGTTATTGGCTGACACATAAAATTCCGCATTTCGGAACTGGAGAAATTTGTTCGGGATTTTATACCCCAGTGAAATGTTTTGAATTCTCAGGTACGAACCATCTTCGATCCAGCGTGACGAGAAGCTTGAATTACCAACCGGATCATTCATCAGTGCGCGTGGAACATCGGTAACCTGTCCATCGTACTGCCAACGGTTTAAGGTACTGGCACTCTGGTTTTCCAGTCCGGTCATCCGTTCATTCAGGTACCTCACGTAATTAAATACTTCGTTGCCTGAAACAAAATTCAGATAAGCGTCCAATGTCCATCTTTTGTAAATAATTGTACTTTGCAATCCCCCAAACATTTCTGGCATCGACGATCCCAAAACAGTTTTATCATATTGGTTGATGATACCATCTTTGGTTCCGTTAGGTCCGGAGATGTCGACAAATCTCACATCTCCAGCCTGGTAACTAGCCAGTTTATCATTCCGGAGGTTTGCTGCCGTTGCTTCTGCTTCAGAATTGTAGACTCCATCGAACAGGTAGCCATAAAAGCTATTGGCAGACGCACCCACCTTGTTGATAATCTCACCACCTACAATCTGAGTAATCTGCTGATTGCCCTTAAATTCAGTAATTTCATTCTTTACCTGTGTCAGGTTTGCCCGGATATCCCATTTAAACGATTTTCCATCGATAACTCGCATGAAAGTACTGATTTCAATTCCTTTATTTTTCATCTGTCCGGCATTCTCAGGCCTGAAACTGTACCCGGTGTACGATTTCATCGGGGTCATAATCAGCATGTCGTCGGTAGTCGAATTAAAGACATCCAGAGTCGCACTAACTCTGTTTCCCCACAACGCAATATCAACACCAGTGGTGAATTGTGAAATATTTTCGTAGCTAAGTTCTTTGTTTGGAATGATCGCAGGATAAAGACCAACTGTTTCACGGAATTTAACCGACTGATAATAATCGGAAGCATTGGATTCGCCAATGTCATCGTTTCCGGATTTACCATACAAGGCACGGATTTTCAACTCATCAAGCCAACCAAAGTTTTTCAGGAACGATTCACTTGAAATTCTCCAGCCTATACCTGCTGAATAAAATAAACCAAAAGGATTGTTGCCGATTTTAAATGTATTTATCGCATTGTCGCCAATCCGTGAAGAACCATCGAGTGAAAAACCTGCAGTTAAAAGGTATTTATCCTGATAAATGTAATTTAGCTTTTCGTAAAGCGAAAGCCAGTTCCAGGTTCTGTTTGCTCCGCCAATCCGGCGAAGGTTATTTGTACCGTCATTTAGCGATTGGTATTGATCATTTTCATGAGAATTCATCGTGAGCCCCCAGTCGAGCTGATAATTGTTTGTCAACAGGTTAAAACCTGTGTTCGAATTAAAACTATGAACTCCGTTGATTACTTTTTTATAGGATATAAAGGTATTGTTATACAGTGAAAACAGATGATTATTTGTTGCCTTTGATACGTTGAATGCTTCGTTGTTGTAATAATGCGACATCCCATGATTTGGCATAAAAATCTGTTCTTTCAATGCATTGTATGTCAGGCTGAAATTGGTATTGAGTTTCAGATTCTTTTTCAGGTCTGCCTCGAATCCCATAGTAGTTACAAAATGGTAGTTACTGTTTTTTGCTGAATATTTTTCAATGATTGCCAGCGGATTACTGACTCCAAGTTCATCAACTTCACTTAAGGCAGTCAGCTCATTTCCATCGATATCATACTGATATGGATTTAACAGTGGTGATTTGTTTAAAGCTGCCAGAATCGGATTTGTTTCATGAACTTTGGCAGATTCCTTCATATTCGAGGTACTGTAATTTAATGCCACACCGGCATTCATCCTCAACCATCTGAAAATATTCAGGCGGCTGACAAACCGAAGATTGTAACTGTCGTAGCCGGTTGTTTTAACAATTCCGTTGCTGGTGGTGTATCCGAACGACAGACCGTATCGTGCAATTGCGTCTCCCCCTTTTACCTTCAGGTTAACATTGGTAAACATGGCATCGCCAAAAATCTGATCCTGCCAGTTGGTGTTGTGCTGATAATCGATAAAACGGTCGTCTTCTTTGGTCAGAAATAAATTCGGATAATTTTCGCGAATAACCTCACCATACATTCCGGAAGAAAACAAGACCTCGTTTGCAAGTGTTTTGTGCTGATTGGCATTTAACTGGGGAATAAAATTGGAAGGAGCAAGCGAATATCCTGAACGAAGATCCACATCGATCGAAGTTTGTGTTGCACTTGGATCAAGGGTTTCAATGTAAATGACTCCATTTGACGCTTTTGAACCGTATGCTGCAGTAATCGTCGGATCTTTCACCACTGTAAGACTCGAAATATCCAACATATTTACAGCCATCAGCGGATCATAAGCAAATCCTTCCATATTTGAACCAAACAATCCGGGATTTTCCATCGGAATTCCATCGATAATATACAAAGGCTGATTATTGGTATTGATGGAATTGACACCCCGCATAAAAACGACCGCACCGGTACCTGGAGAACCTTCCCTGCGAATGACATTTAATCCCGATACTTTACCCTGAAGGTATTCATCGACTGAAATGGCTGAGGATTTATAATTTCCGTCCGGATCAAGATTAAAGTAGGAAGAAACCATGTCCTTTTTGTTTCTGGTCTGAGCCAGAATCGTGATCTGGTCTTCGCCTGCAGCCATATCAACCGGAGTTAAAAACACTTTTAATTGCTTCCGGTTATTCAGGAAAATTCGTTTGGTTTTATAATCACTAACCGGAGAAACAACAAACCAGCTATTGCCTGAACTTGCTTTTATTGTGAATTCACCCGCATCGTTTGTCACAACAGGCATCTGTGCCGAACCTTCGATACTGATGGTGATGTTTGACAAAGGTGCATTGGCTTCTGAAACAATTACACCTTTTACAAGTATCGAGTCGGCGGGCATCTTACTTTGTGCCTGTGATGAGTATAAACTGAACAGCAGCACAGGAACGATCAGCGCAGCTTTTTTCCAGGGTGCAAGGGTAAATAGTTTATTAATCATGTTATCAATTTTCATTTTATAGATTGGGTTCCGATCAACTTTCCGGAATAAGTCGCAGTTCACATCAGTGACATAAAATTTTTGAATGCCCTGCATTTTTGAATCGTTATTCATACGATTCCGGTTTTCTAAAAAGTTAAATGCTCGTTTCATCCTCAAAAATTAATTTCGTTTATTCCTTCGTCAATCTGAATTGGTTAGTTTTTTTCTCGTTTTTATTATGGAGCCGGAATGAATTCTATTACATCCAGGACTAATCCGTTATTCGGAGCATTTCCAGGTCCTTTGTATTCAAACCGAACTGTAGGCTGTCCATATTCGGTAATGTTATCCACCCAACAGTCAAAACTATTGTACCTTCCAACAGGTACTAATGTGGCACCGGTCACACTTTTGATCAATCCCCTGTATTTGACATAGTCGTAATAATCGAATGATTTAACCAGGACATCATTGATATAAACCTCATAAATACCTCCAATATCCATGTGCGTATGAACAATCATTCGGTATTTTCTCGGGAAAAGGTTTTTGATTTTAAATTGCAGGCTATAGGTTCCTTTGTATCCTTTGGCGAAGTTTACAACCAAAATTGAATCGTTTGATTCTCCCTTGATATAACTATTCGAAACATCAAAATACGAAGTGCTGTTTACAACTACATTTTTTCTCCAGGCAAACTTATTTGCCCCGGTTTGACGGGCCAGCCATTCACCTTCGTACTTGGCAGCACCTGAAAACAAGGAATCAGGAATTACAAAACTGGAATAATCATACGATATCCCATTGCTGGCCAGATATCTGTCGGTTGGAATGTAATCTGCAATGATACTGTCCCCAACAATATTGAGCATATTGAACACCCTGCGGTTATTTTTAATCCGGATTGGTTTAAATTCTGAAACTTCAAGTGAATTCAGGAATGTGCCATGATCAACCAAATATGGGATCAACACATCTTCCTGCCATTTAACCGGAATATCCTGATAGGTGTGGAATTTTCCACCCAGTTTCGTTGCCATTTCAGTCAGTGCATTTTCATATTTTTCTTTTCGTGGAAATACATAGGTGGCAGTCCAGGCACGAAACTCTTCCGAAATCGGGAAATATTTTTCTTCAAACAGGTTTACTTTAACCGAAACAGTATCATAAACAGTATTTCCCATTTCATCGAACCCAATCGGACGACTCTTTTCCTTGTCGATGATGATCGAGTCCTGTTTGTCGATGTACGCTTTGAGGTAAGGATTATTGATGGTATAATACTCGTACAGATTTAATTTTGGACGTGCTACTTTTCCCATGATAAAGAATTTTCCATTCATGTACAGCGGACTCTCAAAAGTTAGAGCAATACCATCGTAGCTTGGATTTCCTTTTACATTCTCGAAAGTTGAATATTTCTCGTCCAAAGTCTGAAGTTTTCGGCTTCCCTGAATATCGACAGGCTGAATAAAAATGGTGGAAATATGGTAATTCAGAATCGAAGCACTAATTTCTTCAGTCTTTTGAATCTCGTCGATCGCATTATTATCCGGTGCGAAAATAGTATAGGTATCATTGGATTGGAACAAGGTGTCATACTTGAACTTTTCCATCAAGGCTGCAAACTTCGACAAGCTGGGTTCTCCTTTGATTGCATCCCAAACATTGGTATTAATTGTATCGGGAACCTTGTTGTAGTGATCATCCCATTCTTTGGTACAACTGGTAACAAATAAAATTAATGCCAGGTATAATATGCCAATTATTGGTCTCATTGTATGATTAATTTAAATTGGTTCGAATCTGATAACATCCCATTTCAAGCGACCTGGGATCAGTGATTTTATCTCAATAATATGTGATGCGTATTTTTTAAAGTCAATATTTCCGACCTTAATTGTCTGGTATGGATTACTGGCATTTCCCCCTTTTGTTAAATCAATCAGACCGCCTATCTTATTTCCATCAATGTATAATTCAACCAGTGCATTTTGTGACCCAAAAGCATCAGCCCGAAGATAGACATCGTATCTACCCTGAATAATTTTAGGAACCTGATAGGAAATAGTAAAGTCACCATCGATCAGCATATAATCTTTACTCCATGCCTGTTCCGAATCATCGTTCGATTTCACATAAAATAATTTAGAGCCGGACCACTTCACATAGTCGAGTAGTTTTTCATTTTCAATCAAATACGAACCACCATCAATCCGGTATTTATTCAGAGCCTGTTCTTCCCAAAATTCGAATGTGACAATTGCCCGTGATGGAATTTGTGGTTTAAGCACCTGGTCGATGAAGTGGATGGCACCACTCTGTGTATTGATGTTACTTTCGTCGTAGTATAAACCTACAAAGTCGGTGGTGTCTCCCGGTGCATTAATAAATTTCTCTTTCCCTTTATTAATCACAATATCCAAGCCTAAACCGTTAATTGTCAAAGGCACATCGGCAAAGGTGTTGTAATTGGTCGAGCGACCGGCCAGATCATCCAGGAACTTACTTTCATTCAGCATGTGGTAGCCAACAAATAAATTCAATGGATTGGTAGTGCTGGTATAATCAGTCCGGTCGGGACTGATTGATTTAGCCAGATCATCAAAGTTGTTGATGCTTCGTTTTTTGTAAATGGCATCAGACTCGATGAGCATCGTGAACGGTTTCAATGTTTGGCCTTCCTGTTTCATATCCACATCAATGACCTTATTCAGGCCCACCGCATCTATAGCAGCTTTGAATATAGAATATTCCGGATTTTTTGCCAGCCATTCATAGCTGTTTATGGTAATCGGAGTCAACATCGAACCAATCACCTGAATATACCCGTTTGAAACTTCGATGTTTGCCAAAGTAACAGTTGCCTGGTTATTTATTTTATAATAGGTTGTGTCTTTTCCAAGTATAAAATTCACATTCAGGTAATCTCCGGTAAGTGTTGGTTCCGAGAAAGTTCCGAATGGAAATTCATAAGTACTGGTTCCCATATTAATCACGTGGTACCGTGACAATGCATCAACATAATTCTGATCGTTCAGTAAATCGTTCAGCGAGTTAAACTGACCACTGTTTTTAATAAAAGCATCAACAGCTGCATTGTCAGGTAAAAACAAAGTGTAATTTATTCCGTTGGGATTGTATGCACTTAAAGTCTTGTCCATTCCGCCTTTTTCCAGAATTGACAGAAAGCTTGAATATTCAGCTTTGTTTTCGACCATGTAATCATAGATCGTATATTTCTGTATGTCTTCGAAACCAGCTGTTACCGGCGATTTCTTACAGGCAAACTGTACGACCAGGATTATAATTAAACTAAAAAGGATTAATATTCTTTTCATGGTTAGAATTTATAATATGGATTTTGCACCAGGTTCTTGTTACGTTCTATTTCACCTTTGTAGATCGGGAGATACCAACCAAGTGGATTGGTCAGTTTTGCCGATAAAATACGTTTCTGTGTTGATGCCACATTGGAAATCAGAATCTCAACCAGTTTATCTTTCCGGCTAAAATTATTCCGACGGCCCATCCGCAGTAAATCAAACCAACGTTTTCCTTCGTAAGCCAGCTCGAGAGCGCGTTCTTCCATAATGGCATCTTCGAAAGCGACAGCTGAATTTCCTATTACTACGGGTACCACATTGGCCCGTTCGCGGATCATATTAATAATGTCGGTTGCTTCATTGTATCTTTCCAATTGCGACAATGCTTCAGCTTTCATGAGTTGAATATCGGCAAGGCGGTAAACAATCCAGTTACAACTATTCTGAACTTGTCCGGTACGTTCCGTCTTTCCATCCGGTGCAAGTCCGATAAATTTCCAGATCAGGTAATTGTCTTCACTTAACTTTGTAATTGAAGCATCCTCACCCCTGGTTAGTTCAATCGCATATTTCCGTGCAAACAGTTCAACAGCTCTCTGGCTCGGAATAAAATTGTGACTGTTCCGGTTTGTTTTCCCATACATGCTGTTTTTCTGGCTGTACTTATCGTCAAACTGAAATTCATAAATACTTTCCAGCGAATTTCCCGGGTAAAACAACTCAAACCAGCGTTGTGAGGGCATTAATACAAAATCTTTATTCGAGATGATCCGGTTACAATATTCGATGGTCGCATTGTAGTCGAAATTCCAGAGCGAGATATCAGCCAGCAAGGCATCGAATGCTGCTTTGGTTGCCCGACCTTTTACTTCCGAAAGTGTTTTATACCCATCGGTAGCAAAGGGGCGGTATTCATTCAAATCTTTCAACATGGTTTGAAGCACTGCTTCACCATTGGTTAGCGGCAAATAGAAATCAACCGCATCATTTTCCGAAGGTTCCAGAACCAATGGTACATCTTTAAAAATACGTACCAGGTAAAAATAACTCAGACTCCGGATAAAAATAGCTTCCGACATCAGACCTTTCAGGTGAAACTCAGTAAACGTATTGTCAATTTTCTGAACTTCAGGAGCATTTTTTATAACATCGTTGCAGTAGTTGATAACCTTATAGAAGTTATTCCAGTTGCACAACCAGTTATCCGGATAAATATTACTTTCCATCAGGTTTCGTTCTGATCCTCCCAGGCTATAATCTGCTTTAACCATATCTCCGCGGGCTTCACCATAAATAAAGAGTGATCCGTCCATGGAAGCAAAGTTCTGGTAAGCACCCATCAACACCGCTTCAACATCTTCTTTTGTTTTCCAGAATTCTTCGCGAACCAAACCGCCCGGAGGGATTAACTCCAGATAATTCGTACATGAAATCTGGCTTCCGAGCAGGAAGAACAACAGGATAAATCGTTTTTTAAATATATTTTTCATAGTCAGTCTAATTAAAATCCTACAGCAAAACTCATGGTAACAATCTTTGGTGGCGGAGTATTGGCATAATCAGCCCCTACCCAGAACGGATCAGCAGCATTTTGTCCAACTTCAGGATCTTGCCCTGAATACTTCGTTATGGTAAAAAGTTTACGGGCACTGATTGATAAGTTCGCGCTTTGCAGATTCAGTTTCCGGCATAAAGCCTGACTGAACTGGTATCCGAATTTCACATTATTCAGACGTAAAAAATCTCCTTTTTCAACATACCGGTCAGATCCCAGGTTATTGGCCGGATGATACAAATAAGCACGTGGCAGCAAACCGGGTTCATCTTGTCCCTGAGTTCTCCAGCGACTTAACACCGCTTTACTCTGGTTGTTCCGTCCATCCATACCTTCGGTTTGCGAAGCGATCATGTTGATGATGTCGAAACCGATGCGGTAATGGAAACTAAATGAAAGATCCCATTGTTTGTAACGGAATGAAGTACCAAAACCTCCAACAAATTCAGGATTTGAATCACCAATGTACACCACATCGTTCAGGTCTATTTTACCGTCATGGTTTACGTCTTCGTATTTGGCATCACCACCTTTGAAAATGTAGGTTCCCTTGTAAGTTAACGGAATCGGATTGTGTTCGCTGTCGTACAGGGCATTTCCATCGGCATCGCGGGCTATAACATCTTCGTCGGATGCCCAGACTCCCTGGTAACGGAATCCGAAAAACGATCCGATAGGTTCACCTTCAACAACCCGGCGCGGATACTCTCCGTTTCCGATAGATGTTGATGCTTCGGTATTAAAGTTTTCAGGAAGTTTTGTAAATGCATTGATGTTTTGTGAGGTATTAAAATCAAGAGCCACCAACCAGTCTTTTGTCCGGATAAGCTTATAATTGATCATTAATTCCCAACCTTTATTTTCCATTTCACCGCCATTTAAGTACAACAGCTGGTCGAATCCGGAAGTCGTTGGTATTTTGTAATTGCTGAAAAGTAAGTCAGTGGTTGTTTTCTTGTAAACATCTCCTTCAATGAAAAGACGATCTTTAAACAGGTTCAGTTCCAAACCCATGTCGGTCGATGTAATTGATTCCCATTTGAGGTTATCCAACTGGATACGGGTTGGTGTAATGGCCGGATTGGTAATGTAACTACCAGCACCTGTTGTTTCATAAGTTGCAAAACGGGCATACTGGTTACCCGGCGGACGGCCTGATGTTCCCCAACTGGCACGCAGCATACAATCGCCCAGC
This sequence comes from Prolixibacteraceae bacterium, assembly GCA_049277435.1. Taxonomy (GTDB): domain Bacteria; phylum Bacteroidota; class Bacteroidia; order Bacteroidales; family Prolixibacteraceae; genus Aquipluma. The sequence goes on along the minus strand of JBASYJ010000213.1, from coordinate 33,303 downwards.
CATCCTTTTGTTTCGGTCAGGAAAGGTTCATCAGAAAAACGCCAGCCCAGCGAAACTCCTTCAAACAAACCCCAGCGGCGATTGGCACCGAAAGCAGAGTTGGCATCAGCACGAACAACTGTCTGCACCATATACCGGTCTTTGAATTTGTAGTTCGCGTTTAATAAAGCGCCAAGATCGCGGTTTTCTCCTGACCCGGAACCGATCCAGTTAATCTGTCCGCCGATAGCCGGATCCTGAATGTTGGTACTTGGGGTACGGTTACTTTGTATGTTCATCCATTCGCTGCTTCCCTGGTTGGTAATCCAGGAAGCTGCTCCGGAAACAATGTGGTCTTTGTTTTGAATCGGGGCATCGAAAACAAGCTGACTTTCAGTTTTAATTGATGATCCGAGGCTGTTTCCTTCTTCTGCTTTATTCACGGTCCAGGCTAACCAGTCAGTTCCTACTGCGTTGTAGGGCAGGAAGTTATTATCTTTATTTCCCCAGTATTGAAACGAAACAGTTTCCTTGAAAATCAGCCAGTCTTTGATGTTGTATTTTAACCGGAATGAATTCTCCAGCGAATTCTCAATTTTATCGCGTTTTCCTAAATTGGCAACTGCAACCGGGTTAAAATATGTATAACCGTTTCCCTGGTAACTGTTGATCGGGTTAAAGTATTCTCCGGTTAGTTTCCCATTTGAATCATGTTCCCAGATACTCATATTGGGTGCCTTGATGTAGGCCATCTGACGAATATTTTTGCCCTCAATTTCTATATTGTTATCAATCCGGTTGTTCGAATAGTTAAACTGAACAGTAAACACCAGTTTTTTAGAAAGAAAATAGTCAAGGTTTACGCGGGTAGAGAAACGTTTCGCACCGGTGTTGATGGTTGTTCCACCTTCGTCGACATAACTGAATGAAGTAAAATAACGGGTCTTTTCGCCTCCACCTGAAATCTTAAAATAATGGTCATTAGTTATCGAGTTCTTGGTAATAGCGCCCAACCAGTCGGTATTGGCCGAATAGTTGTAGAAATCGACATAATCCTTGTCGTAGGCAATTTCTTTCGGAATATCGAAAACACCCCTGGCATTGTGCCATTCTTCCAGCTGCAGCATCACGTATTCATCACCATTCAACATCGGGATTGCCGGTGGCTGAAAGTTAAAACTGTTTTTATACTGGTAGTCGAATTGTACTTTTCCCATGCGACCGCGATGTGTTTCGATTAAAAGCACCCCATCGGCACCTTTCGAACCATAAACCGCAGTAGATGCGGCATCTTTCAGTACTTCAATCGATTTGATATCCTGAAGCGCGATGTTGATCATGTTACTGATGTCTTCGGTGTTGGCTGAGCTTAAGTCGAAACTCGAAGAAACTTTATCCTGCGGAATACCATCAATTACGATCAGCGGTTTGTTATTCCCCATTGAGCTCAAACCGCGTATTACGATTTGTGATCCTGAACCCGGGTCTCCGGAAGCGCTGATAATATCCAGACCTGAAACTTTTCCCTGAAGGGCGTCGGCAGCTGAAGTGATCCCGTTGTCTTTCATTTCCATCAGATCGATTTTCACACGCGAGGAAGCGTTGTCACGCTCATCAATATTTGTCAGCGAGTTATTCGATTTTTGCTGGGCGGTAACAGTAACGGCATCCAGTTCGATGTCAGAAGAAACCAGTTCGATCACCATCGCTTTACCGGGAGTTGGTTTAAAGGGTTTTTGCTGGTAACCGATTACGGTAACTTTCATCGAGTTGGCCGGGTTTTTCATTTCGTAAACAAAGTTTCCGTCCATATCGGTAATGGTTCCGTTAACAACACGGTTATCCTTATCCGATTCAACAATGGTTGCCCCAACAACCGCGCTATTATCCTTCTGGTCGATTACCTTACCCCGAAGGATTGTTTTTGTCTGCGAATAGGCTCCAACAAAACTGCAAAGGAAAAGGATCAGAATTATGGTTTTTTTGATTTTTTTCATGAGTTCAAAAACCTTAGGTTTAAAATATTGTCTTATTTGCTGGTTGTTTATTTGGTATCAACTAATTCGTACCGCAATACCTGTTTTATCTCGTGGATTACTCCGTTATTGATGGAGTTGGTATATGCTTCGCTTCCTGTTGTACTTAAATTTCGGGCAGTGAGTATATTTGTTTTAGCGGATTCATTTATCACTATGTCCATATTTCCTGTTAGAGATGGAATCGTAATCTTGTCAATTCCGGGCTTAATGCGAATACTGGTATAAACAGTTGAGTAAGGGGTTGATTTTTCATCCACACGAGCCGTTTCATAATATCCTTCCTGTCTGTTACCATCAGTAAATATCAGGTCGCCTTGAATGAAATGCAATAAAACAAAACTTCTTAGTTCAGGAATGGTCATCGTGTCGGTATTGGTCAGATTCATGATGGAATCGTTGGGAACAAACACGGTATAATTCTGATTATCTGACATAAAAGTGTATTTCAACAGCTTATCCTGTGTCAATCCAGCCTTCTTTAGTAAATAATGAAATTTGGGGTATTGTATGGAAATTGTTGTAAACAAGTCGTTTACCGAAAATCTCAGCCAGTTATCAATTTCATAGGTTGTTCCATTATCAGTATTGGAACTTATTTTTCTGGGAAATTGAGATACTTTTTTACTTCCCTGGTATCCATAAACCGATGGTGCAGTGCCACTTACCTCTGTGGTTACATTATTAAACGTAATAAAATTCCCTGCCAGATTCCTGATAAATTCTTTCCGGGCCAATCCTTTTGGTTGATCAACAGCGATGTGGTTCAGCAATAAAATCCGTAAATCTTCGTCTGTCAAGCCTTTCTTCAGAACTGATGGAGCAAGGGTAATTGCTGAAAATCGTTGAATATTATTAAAGGTTTCAACAATAAAAGAAGAGTCGATTGAAGTATTGGCATCGGATTCAACAAAAAATGAATAATTGGCATCCTTGCGTTTTAAGGCTGATAATAATCCGGATTTTTCGATAGCATACATTACTTTCGAAAAACCTTTCCGGGTATAAACCGGTCCGGTAACACTGCTGAATGCGCGTGGAACAATGGGCTGGTTAACTCCGATAAATGTGCAATTACTACCATATTCCTTTTGAACAATTGAAGCTTCATCAATTTTAATCAGATCCGATTCTCCATTCAGGAATCCTTTTTGAAAATCGGTCGGGTAAACCGGATTGATCGACAAACTTGAATTGGCTACAATCCTTTTAATATTTTCGGGGGAGTCTTCAAGACTTCCCCAGTTGTTTCCACCTTCGAGGTACTGGCTGACCAATGATTTTAAAGCGGCGTCGGTCGGGGCTACAATTCCCTGATGGTAGCGGATGGTAACGTTTCCTGGAAGTCCGTAGGAACCTTTGGGTGCAACTGTTTTTTCGCTGCTGATGTCAAAAACAAGTTGTGGATAACGCAGGTTAAACAGTGAGTCTACTTTAAATCCCTGATCGGCACCGGGTTGTTTGTTCGTTTCGGATGCATTATAATCCATTTCAGCGAACTGATTGACCAGATTCAGGTATTGAGTATAAGAACTCGAAGACGATTTATCCGATAATATTTCCATTCCGTTTCTCAGGGGCTGAATCACCTGATCGACAGAATATACAAATCCGTTTTCAGCAAAGATCTCATCGCTGGTAATCCTGCCGTTACAATAATACAGGTCATTCATATTTTCGAATTGGCGGCCAAAATAAAATGCATAATCGCTGGTCGACAAATCATAAATACTGAAGTATTCCTTGTAAAACACAGGTGCAAATTTTCTGGAATCGGTAAATACCCGGCGTGTCCAGGAAGTCAGCGTAGTATCAATAACATTGGTGCGTTTAAGTGTGCTGTTTTGCTTTTTATACCTGCTGTACTGAACACCATATTTCATATTCTTTCCACGAAGTAAAGTTTCCCGCTTGTAACCTTTGGGCAGGTTGTTTCTTAAATCAAGCGTGTCGATCCATCCATAGATATCGAGCGAACGAAGTTGTTTTTTACTCCATGGATTTTGTACCAGGTGATACTTCACCAGTTTTACCGCTTCCGCCTGAGGCAAATCGGCTAAAGATTTGTACTTCTGATTTTGCTGAAAATAAGTTGCAAATGCAGCATTTGTAGGAGCAAATACGGTATAACTTCCTGAAACATCGATAATTGTATCGTAACCTGCCACGTGTAGCAAATCGGCAAATGTCGATAATTCGGGATTGGTAAGTATTTGTGTGTAGAGTTTTCCAGCCAACCACTCAGGTCGGGCATATTTCCCGGATAAATCATCCTTTTTGCAGCTCGAAACAATGAGCAGCAACAATGCGATTAGGATTAGTTGTTTATTCTTTGTCATTTTTTATATCATAAATTGGAATGAATCAAGTAGAGTCTTTACAATCGGACATGACAAATGTATTAAAAATCAAAAAGCTTCAAATGTACATAATACAGCCGTAGTTTGATTTTCAGCCTAATGCGTTATATCTGTGTTAAAATAGGTTAATTTATACTACTTCTGATTGATTTGTGCTATCATTTTTTTCATGCCCGGACAGCCCGTTTTTACGAAACGTAGACGGAGTCAGGCCAAATTGTTCACGAAAACATTTGACAAAATACGATAAGTTATTAAATCCTAAGCCATATCCGATTTCCTTGATCGAATAATTGGTATTCGAGAGCAGTTCACAAGCCTTCTGTAGTTTGAAAGTCCGGATAAATTCAACAGGCGACAGCCCCGTCAGCACTTTTAGTTTCCGGTAAAGATGGGTGGTACTGATATTCAGATCAGAGGAAAGTTTTTTGACATTAAAATCGGGTTCAGAAAGATTATCCTCGAGTAACTGGCGCAGACGAATAATAAATTCATCATCTTTCGATATGTTCGACGTTGCCACTTCAACCATAAAATTCTGGGTCATATATTTCTCCCTGATCAGTTCCCTGTTTTTGATCAGGCGTAAAATCTGAGTCCGGATAATGTTCATATCAAACGGTTTGGTAACATAGGCATCTGCCCCTTTCTGATACCCTGAAATGATGTGGTCGGAAGCATTGTTTGCAGTAAGCAGAATGATTGGAATGTGACATGTTTTGGTATTCCCCTTCACTTTCTCACACAATTCGTAGCCATCCATTTTGGGCATGATCACATCCGAAATGACAATATCCGGAAGAATGCGGTTAATGATCTCCAATCCTTCTTTTCCGTCGCCGGCTTCGTAACACTCATAGGTGCCCGATAACGTGCTTTTCAGAAATGAACGCAAATCGATATTATCTTCCACGATAACAATTGTCAGGTCTTTGCCTCGGTTTTCGAGTACATGCACTTCATGTTTATCGAACACATCTTCGTGCCATAAGTTTTCTTTTTTATTCAGATTTTCAGCAGCCTGGGCGATTTCGATGTGATCAAACGGCAGATCGACATGAAACGAAACGCCCATATTTTCGACCGATTCAACTGAAATGGTTCCACCATGCAACTCGATCAGAGATTTTGAAAATGAAAGACCAATACCTGCCCCTTCAATCTGTTCGCTAACCTTATAAAAACGCTCAAATATTTTCACTTTATCTTCATCCGAAATATCTTTTCCTTCGTTAAACACAGTTATCCTAACCAGATCTTTTCCGGCTCCATTCAGCTTTTCAAGAGCTGACACCACCTGAAGTGAGACCTCGATCATATTGTTTTCCTTGGTGTGCTTAAACGCATTCGACAATAAGTTATACATCACTTCTTCGATCTTCTGGCTGTCAATGTCCACCATGACTGTCTCTTCCGGAAGCCGCAGCTGAAGATTGGTTTTTCGCCGGCTTTCAAGGCCCCTGAAATTATCGACGATGTCTTTTACCAAAGTCACGACATTTGTTTGCTGCAAATTAAGTTGCAGTTTACCGGCATTCAATTTCCTGAAATCGATAATCTGATTGATCAGGGTAAGTAAATAATTCGAATTGCGGTAAATCAGGTGTAAATGGTTTTTCCATTTGGGATCGATATCTGTATAATTCTGTTTTAGATCCTCAATCGGAGCGATCACCAGACTAAGCGGGGTGCGCAATTCGTGAGCGATATTCGTCAGAAAACGCATTTTATTTTCATTGTTTTCAATCGAAATGGCATCAATCTTTTTCTGGAAAGAGACCTGCTGACGGTTGGCAAACCAAAATATCAATATTCCCAAAAGCGAAAACAAAACGATCATCAGGAAAGTCTGGAAATACCAGGTTTTATACCAGGGTGGTAAAATCTGAATTTCGAGAACGCGCTCCGCTTCAGCCATAACATTATCGGCACTGAGAGCCGAAATATGGAGCAAATAATTTCCATAAGGCAACTTCGAGAAATAGATGTTTTGATTTGATGCCGGAACAGTAATCCAGCGGTCATTGAACCCATCCAGTTTATACATGATTTTGTTCCCATCCGGATACTGATAATGATGTACCCCCACTCCCACACTAAATGTGTTTTTATCAAATGGTATCTTTATTGTACTCATTTCATTCAGCACGGTGGTCATAACATTTCCTTTACTGATGGTATCACCCACGTTCAGAACACGGTTGACGATCCGGAAATTAGTCAGCCCGATTTTTGGAGGAATCAGATTGTGCTTGATTTGATCGGGATAAAAACGGGTAAAACCATTGTCACCGCCAAAAAACATTTCGCCATCATCCGACTGATAATATGAATTTACCTTAAAAGTTTCGCCCTGCAGGCCATCGCTGTAATTATAATAAGTAAAGGGTTTGGTTTTACTCGACGGATCGTAATTTTCAATTCCTTTATTTGTACTGAACCATTTCGTACCAGAATTATCGGAAAGAATTCCTAAAACATCGTTTCCCGACAAACCGTTTTCGGTGGTGAGATGCGAAAATTTCATCGAATCGGCATCCAGAATATTTATTCCGCCTCCTTGCGTTGCGATCCAGATCTTTCCATCCGAGTTTTCATAAATACAGTTGATTTCGTTGGCATTCAGGTAATCTTTTAATGGTTCTTGAGCAATAAACCGGGTAAATTTTACATCCGGAGTTGTATTTCCTGAAAGGTCGAGCTTGCTGTACGGTGTTTTTAAAAGATTCAGGCCATTGTTGGTGCCCACCCAAAACCGGTCTTTGCTGTCGATAAACATCGAAAGCACAGTTTTGTCCGAAATACCATCCTTATCAGAGGGATTGTATGGAAAATGAAAAGATTTTCGCGTTGGATTATTCCGCAAAGCCGGAAAGAAATACAAGCCATCGCTGAATGTTCCTATCCATAAATTCTTATCCTTATCGACAAGCACTTTCCTGACAGTACCTTCAAACAGTGGCTTTTCACCTACTCTGCCGTACTTCCAGTCAGATCCATATTTTTTCAATTTGGCAACCCCGCTATTTGAGGATACCCAGAATACAGAATCGGATTCCCTGGCGACATCCCAGATTGTATTGAAATTTGAATTCGGAATACTGGATTGCTGATATTTAATTACCTGAAAGTCTTCAGATCCCTTTTCTGTAATTTTTTTTGAGGTCAGATTCAAACCTCCCTGACGTAATCCGATAATAACATCTTTCCCATTTCCATTGATACTCATCACGATATTTCCGGTGAGTGATTTTGGATTTGCCGGATCACGCTTAAAGGAATTGAATGCTTTCCGGTTCAAATTCAGGATACTCAAACCCAGCCCCTGATGTCCTACCCAAAGATTTCCGGAAAAATCTTCAAAGAAACTGGTAATATTATTATCCAGGAGAGATCCGTATTTTACAGGATCTGGTAAATATACTCCGGTTTGAGAAGTCTTTAAATCAACATATCTCAGAGCCGGATCAGTTGAATAGCAGTAAAGTTTTTTATCACTGGCGATCAGCATGTTTTGAATAATGTCACCTTTAAAAAATTCGATCTTTGAAAAACTGAGTTCAAACAAATTAAAGGCAGTGAGACCCGATGTTGTACCCAGGAACAATTTATTTTCGTTTTTGTAATAAATAACCGAGTTAATTGCCAGGCCGGTTTCCACCCGGTTTTGAATTTGTATCAGCGTGTCCTTTTGATTAACTACCAGATCAGAAATAATTAAACGTGTTGGCCGGGTCTGGTAGGCATTCGAAATGAGCACCATTCGATCATTATACGTAGTCATGTAATGAATAAAGTCCGGAGATTCGGTGTTGCCCGTGAACACTTTCAGTTTTTTGGTGCGATAACCGGATCCTTCCGGCGAACCAGACTTCCAGATTAAAAATATCCCCAGGTTACAGTGAATCAACACATGTCCTTTTGATTCATAAAATCCGAAAACGTAATAATCATTGTTGGTATTTCCTTCAAGTTTTATGCTGTGAAAGGTTTGATCTTCTTTTCGAAATACGGATACCCCGGATAAAGAAGCGACCCAAAGATTATCCGATGAATCGATAAATATTTTGTGTGTTTTTTTATTTGGTAAGCTATTCGGATTTCCCAGTATTGGCATAAAAAATTGAAAATCGTAACCATTGTAACTGGCCAAACCGGTCCAGGTGGCAAACCACATTTTTCCGGATTGATCCTGTGCAATTGAGTTTATTTCCCCGTTATACAAACCTTCATTTGTTCGCAGATACCTGAAGTCTTCACCAAAGCAGAAATTGATGAAAAATACGAGAATAAAAAGGATGCTGAAATTGATTCTTTTCATAGTAGTTAGTCAGTCAAAAGCAGTGTAGATTCAGGGGATCAAGGTATAAAAAGAAATGTAAAAAACATTGGCTCAAAACTATTTTTGAAAAATTCGAAATTAATAAACAAACCGGAAAACACCTTTAAAATTTAAGAGTCCAATATTATATGTTGTAATATAATTGCCAATGGTTCACTCCTAAGAATCGATTTGATTGCATTGATTTTAATATTTCGGGACCAGTTATCTGGAAAGACAAGTTTGCTAAAAGACAAGACTAATTTTCAATGAAAAGTTAGGTTAAAAAAAGGTTAAAAAGATGCCTGTAATCGGGAATATTCATTTTTATCATGCCTGAAAAAACTGTAAATATCACAAATACAAATACATATCGCACACAATCGCAATTTCAAAGGATAAAATAACACTTAAAAATCTGTCATATTCGGAAAATCAGCGCATTGAGTAAGAGCAAACATTGACATGATGTATGATTTCTTTCATCTTTGAAAGAAACGTTACATTCTTCACAAGCCTGCATGAGGCATTCAAGGTAAGATAATACTTAATTTTGACTTGAACCACTTAATTAAAAATCAAACATTATGAAATTAAAATTTTTACTTTTATTTCTACTCGTATTAGGCTTTAATGCATTAGTGAATGCACAAACAACAAAGCCTTACAGAAATCTTATTATTACGGAGGCATTGACAAATGACACCCGTGATAACTATGTTGAGTTTACCAACATGGGATCAGAAACCATTGACCTTGGCAATTTCGAGTTCGGGCACACAAGCCCATGGTCGCCAGCCCCTTATGCTCAGGAAGCTAATAATTTTTTCATGCTTCCACATAAGACATTAGCTCCCGGGAAATCGTATGTAATCGCTACAGCTGAAATTTTTGGGCCTAAAATGTGGAAAACCGACCCGACACATTACTTAGAACGAATTACCAAACCCGAACTTTTTATTTTAGCTGATCAGTTATTATATGTAAGGGAGGCCAACTCAACTGCAGCTGACACTGTAACTCCATATTACAACACCATGGATTGTTGGGGTGGACGTGATACCTGGTACCTCAGACATCATTTTGAAGTGGACGGTTTAAAAGACTCTGTTGTTATTGACCAGGTTGGTGGTGTATTTGATCAGGCAAATGGTTTGAATAGAGACGGTGCCTACGATGTGGCAGGTGTAGCTAACGCTACAGGTACTCATGTTTTAATCCGGAAAGCCTCGGTAAAAACCGGAAACCTTGACTTCAATTCAGCCAGAGGTCTTGACTTTGCTGATTCAGAATGGATTCCCGTACCGAAGTTGAGTATTTTCCAATGGCGTGCTGTATTCTGGACTGTTGGCAACCAGGCTGTTGGAGCAAAACTCGATGCCAATACACTTGTTTCCAAAACCGGTAAAGTTAAAGTCGATTTGGATGCCAGTACAATTACTGAACCATGGGGAATCCGTAGAAACGACTCCATAATGTATCAGTTCGAAAGAAGACCCGGTCTGGCCTGGGAGTATATCTGGTCAACAAATTCTGCTGACTCAGCTTATGTTTCCTCTCGTACAGGCGACCAATTGATTCTTTACGTTTGTGGTGATGAGGCTACCGTAAAAACTTTCAACATCGTTGTTCAGGAACCAACTCCTTCCGACAATATTGTTATTGGTAAAAACGCATACAACTTCTTAGCTAAACGCTACAATCCTAACAGCTATGGATACGGGAATGCTGCATATGGTGGCGCATGGCGCATAAGTGATGGTGTCCCGGGAATGGATACGATTAGCTTCATAGCTTTTGCTACCCGTGTTGATACCTTGTTTAAATATTTGGAAAAACCAGAAAAAGCAAGTTGGAAAATTTCATTTAATGATGGAATTGAACGTCCTGACCTCAAAACAGGTGACAAACTACAGGTAACTTCAGAAAATGGAAAAATGAAGGAATATTACCTAAAACTCATGCCATATGTTCCTAGTTCTGACGCTTATCTGGCTTCAATAACCTGGCCGGATATGCCATCCTACTTTAAAGGTGACATTGCAAAAGCGTATGGATGGGCTGGTGATACTATCCCGAGTTTCATCTATTCAAAAAACGACTATGTTGTTAGGATACCATTAGAGTACAATGGAATACCAGCCTTGGTATTCACCAAACGAAACCTTAACTCTAAGGTCGCTGTTACCCGTGCTAAAACTTTATCAGGTTCACCAGAAGACCGTACTGTAACCTTTAAAGTTACCGCCGACGATAATAAAACCATAAACGTTTATACCGTTCGTTTTGAAAAGGAAAAAGATCCTTCTAATATTCAACCTTGGGTAGGTGAACCATTCTTCTCACAGATCGTATTTCAAGACCAGTGGGGAGCTCCATGGATAGAGATTGTCAATCCTGGAACTGAAATTATGGATTTGAGCAATTATATGGTCTTCTGTAATTATTCAGGCCCAACTGATGCATTTAACGCTTTTAATGCTGTTTCAACACCATACTCTGATGGACCATGGCGCAAATATGTACCTGGAAAAAAATGGCAGGATGAAGCCAACTGGGCAGTTCAGCCACGTATTCTGGAACCAGACCTTGCTGTTAATGCCATTGTATATCCTGGAGATGTATTTGTAGCTACCCAACATGGCGATGGAGGATCACTGAATATTTATGGTCAGGAAGTAGATGTCAATTTTGCAACCTCAAAAAACCCATGGGGTTACAATATGCCTTGGAACAATGCTATTCACGATTGGATGGGAACCACGTATTACCTTTATAAAATAATAAACGATTCTGTTAGCAGTGGATTAAAACCAGCCATCGACATCAATGATTTTGAATTAGTTGATGTATTTGGAAGTGGGGATGGAAATAACTGGGTTGTTGGTGGAAAAACAGTTAATCAGCTGACTGCTTATACCAGAAAACCAAATATTTATAGTGGAAACACGGAACTGAAAGGTTCATGGGGAACAAACTGGGATGACAGTGAATGGACCATGAAAGATGATGCTTATTTTAATGCCTTAAACTATCCGTGGCCGTTGAATATTTATTCTATCGTTGGTGGTATTGGCTCACACATCATGGACGATGTTACAATATATCGTTCAACCGTCGCATCTACGGTTTATAAAGTTAGTGAAGGATACTCAATGGATGAAACCATTAAAGGTATTACAACCGGAACTACAGTTAGCGACTTTTATGCCAAAATCCTGAAAGCAAATCCATTGCAAGCTCTTACTGTCAAATCAGCAGGCGGTGTTGAACGTACAGAAAATGATGCAGTTATCAATGGCGATATCCTAAATGTACTTTCAGCTGACAGTACAAATACTTCGGCATATACTCTTAATGTTACAGCTAACGGATTGAGTTCGGATGCACTACTTACATCAGCAAGTTACACCATAGAAGTTAGCGGATCTACAGGTACAATAAGTGGTTTCCCACAAAAGACCCTGCTAAAGAATGTATTGGCTGGTGTTGTTGTTCCTGCAGGTGCTACAATCACATTGACGGATGAAAATGACGCTTACATGTCATTGACAAAACTGAGATATGACTCAGCTTATGTAAATGTTATTGCAACTGATAAAGTTTATTTCGAAGTAATTGCAGAAAATGGGTTAACTAAAATTAGTTACCAGTTAATACCAACTTCGAATCCAAGCGAAGCTTTTATTACTTCCGACGTTTACAGCGTTGACCAGTTCGGTTCATTAATTAATTTTGTTCCTGGAGGTACATCTGTAACAACTTTAATTTCGAATGTAACTCCTGCTCCAGGTGCTACTATAGTAGTATTCGACAAAGCTGGATTTATTCGTGAAATCGGTAATGTATACAGAGACGATAAATTGATCGTGACTTCTGCCGATGGTAAAACTACGAAAGCTTATTACTTCTCTATGTTGATTGCCAACGCAAAAGATGGTACTCCAAAAGTCAATACTTACCTGGCTTATGTGATTTCTGACGATTATCAGATTAATCAGGTTACCTTTACCATTGATGGAACTCAAACTGCAACTGTAGCTGAATTCTTCAGTAAACTGTACCCATCATTCGGAGCAACCTTATCTATTCTGGATAAAGATGGACATGTAAGTACATCAGCTAACCTGAATAAAGGTGACAAATTGCTTGTTACTGCTGCCGATGGAAAAACAACTGCTACTTATTCAATTTCATCAGTTACCAAAGTGATTGATGTTGCTGCCGAATCAATTAAAATGTATCCAAATCCGACATCCGATGGTCGTGTAATCATTCAGGGTCTTGAAAAAGGAAACAGGGTTCGTGTATTTAATGTATCAGGAATGTTACTCCGTGACGTAATCGTTGACAATTCAACCGAATATGTTTCTCTGGCTGCTCAACCTTCAGGTGTTTATATGTTTGTTGTTTCTAACGGAAACCAACATTTAAGCATTCAAAAAATTGTTAAGAGATAACCAGCTAAATTACAGGAAAGGGCCCTTGATAGGGCCCTTTCTTTTTAATATGAACGTAAGCGTATTTTGTAAAATAATTAACATACTTGTATCATTTACAGGTCTTCCGAATGAATTTATTGCACTAAATCAGACCAAACCCAAACCGAATATTACCAGAAATCTTTGACAAAGAATTCCCTGACCGGATTCATTTTCAGGATTTTTCCAATTTTATTTTTACAGTTTTCATCCTGAAAACAGGTAAAATAATGTTGCCAACCTCGAAACCAACCATGCAAAATAGAACACCAAATATCAAACACCTCATCTTATTTCTATTCCTGATTCCTGCAGTCTCCATTTCGCAGATCTCACCTCATGAAGCGATCATCCAAATGAAAATGGGCATCAACCTGGGAAATACGCTCGAGCCACCCAAAGAAGGTGACTGGGGAAATCCGCTGACACAGGAATATTTCTTCGACATGTATAAAAAGGAGGGATTTAATTTCGTCCGGGTACCTGTTCGATGGGATAATCACATGAGCCGGACTTCTCCATATCAGATTGAGGAAGTCTGGCTAAAACGGGTCGAACAAATCCTTGACTGGGGACTTTCAAAAGGCCTGTTTATGGTGGTAAACTCACACCACGACGAATGGATCAAAACCGGTTATGCCGATCCGGTAAACCGCGCCCGATTCGATAGCCTTTGGAGCCAGGTTGCTGTTCGGTTTAAGGATAAATCTGAAAAATTAATTTTCGAGGTTGCCAATGAACCGGTAAACATGACCAAAGAACAGAACGATGCCATGCATAAAAGTGCAATTAACGTCATTCGCAAAACCAATCCTACCCGACTGATCATCTTCCAGGGAATTGACTGGGGCGGCTCTGATGCTTTAATTAAGGCTGCAATCCCTGACGATAAATTCATCATCGGTTCATTCCATTCTTATGATCCCTATTTATTTGGCCTCGAAGGACAGGGGAAATGGGGAACTTCATCCGACATCAACGCGATGAAATCGAAATTTCAGGCTGTCAAAGACTGGTCAGTCAAAAATAACATTCCGGTGTTCCTCGGCGAATTTGGTTCAATAAAAACAGCCGATTACAATTCGAGAATGAAACATTACAAAACCTATGTCGAACTTTCCAGTTCTTTTGGTTTTGCCCCTGCCGCCTGGGATGACGGAGGTAATTTCAGAATCATGAACCGGGCAGGTAAAAGCTGGGATTTTGACATCATGGATATTTTAACTCATTCGTCGCAGAACTCACCAAGGATGCCACGTCTGGCTTTGATTCAGGATACCATAATAAAACTCGACTGGTCGAATCCAGCCAGTGATTACGACAGCATTTACATCGAACAAAGATCGTTAACAAGCATTTATAAAAGGATTGCCACACTGCCGGGGAATGCAATAACATTTCGTGATACTAACCTGACTCAAAACCGGGATTATTATTATCGCGTTGTTGCTCATTACGTCAACGATTCTAATTTGTATTCCTACCCACAGAAAATATATCTGCCTGTCTATGTTCCAAAAGAACCACCGGTACGGAAATTTTATACCGGACAAGCCCTGCCTGTTCCCGGAATTATTCAGGCTGAAAACTTTGATATCGGGGGCGAAGGATATACCTACCATGATTCAGATTCAAAGAACATCACCGGAGAACTCAGGCCCGACGAAGGGATTGACATCTATAATCTGGGAAACGACAAATACCTGGTAGCTGATAATTTCCCGGGCGAATGGTTGGAATATACCGTAAACGTGGCCGAAAAGGGAGAATATTCAGTTACGGCATACATCGCTGCCTTTGCCGGTGGCGGTACTTTTACAGTAAGTGTCGGTAATTCGGAATCGGATACAATTAAAGCCCCAACCACCTACAGCTGGATAAACACCAAAAGTGTGAGCTTTAAAATGAATCTCGAAGCCGGAACACAAGTTCTTCGGATTAACATCATCGACAAGCCTCTGTTTAACATCGACTACCTGGATATTTCGAGAAACATCGCAACTTCGGTTATTCCTGAAAAGAAATCTGAATCGATTTCGATCCGTCAAACGAATCAGGAAATTATCATTCACTCAGCCAATGTTCCGATTGATCAGTTTAAACTTTTTTCCATTTCAGGAAACCTGATAAAGACAATCAACCGTCCGGGAACAGATTTGAAAGTTTCAACCCAGGATTTACATTCAGGAATTTATATCCTTCAGCTTATTTCAGGAAACAAGAAAACCAGTAAAAAAATTGCAATTAATTAATTCATGAAATCATTTTTCCACATAAATCTAATGGTTCTACTTTTGCTTTCAGGACCGATTTGTTTTTCACAAACACCTGTCAGCATAAACATCGACCTTACTAAAACTCAAAAACCGGTATCTCCTTTTATTTATGGTAAAAACAACGTTTTACCAAGTACTTTTTTAAACTCCGGAACGACTACTGAAGTTACCCGGGCCAAAGAAGCTGGTGTCCGGTTTGTCCGTCAGGGTGGCGGAAATAACAGTACCAAATACAACTGGCGTTTAAAACTTTCGAGCCATCCGGATTGGTATAACAATGTGTATTCGAACGACTGGGACAATGCTGCAAAAAACATGTTCAATAAACTTCCGGGAGTGCATGGAATGTGGTCGTTTCAGCTGCTTGGGAAAGCTGCAGCAAATACCCAAAACAATTTCAACGACTGGGCTTACAACCAGTCGCAATGGTGGGAAGGCGTTAATCAGAATCTGGCCGGTGGCGGTCAGCCCAATACAACCGGCGGATCAAAAGCCCTGGTTGAAGGCAATCCGGACCTTTATCTGATGGACTGGCCGGCTGACTCAACCGTTGGAATCCTGGATAAATGGTTTGGTGAAAAAGGACTTGGTTTCGACAAAGATAAAATGCAGTACTGGAGCATGGATAACGAATCCGAAATCTGGTCGGGAACACACGACGATGTGATGAAAACGCAGTGTTCGGCCGAAGAATTTATGCAACTTTATTTCAAAGTAGCCAAAGCTGCCCGGGCCAAATATCCCGACATCAAACTATCTGGTCCGGTTCCGGCCAACGAGTGGCAGTGGTACCGTTATGCCGATGGAAAAACAACCGACGGAAAACCCTGGCTTGAATTCTTCATCAAACGCATTTCAGAAGAAGAAAAAGCAAGCGGAATTAAACTGCTCGATGTTCTGGACATACATTATTATCCGGGTTCTTCCGATGCAGCTACCTGCCTTCAGTTTCACAGGGTATTTTTCGACCGAAATTACGTTTATCCTGAAGCCAATGGCGTGCACACGGTCAACGGTGGCTGGGATACCAACATCAACAAGGAATACATTATGGGACGCTGCTCCGACTGGCTGACCAAATACATGGGTGCTAATCACAGTGTAACACTGGCACTGACCGAAACCGCTTTGAACTCTAAAGATGCCAATGTACAAGCCGTTTGGTATGCCTCAACCATGGGGGAATTCATGAAAAACGGAGTCGAAATATTTACTCCATGGGGTTGGAATACTGGCATGTGGGAAACACTTCATTTATTCAGCCGCTACAACCAGGAAAATTTTGTTCAGGCAACTTCAAGTAACGAAACCTATGTGTCGGCCTACCCTACTGTAAACGAAACAGCTGATTCGATGACTGTTGTTTTGGTAAACCGTTCGTTAACCGAAAAGAAACAGGTTAGCCTGAATTTTACCGGTTTTGATCCTGAAAGCAGCACAATAACCATGTATTCGTTATCGAAACTTGGTACCGCCGAAACGTTCACTTCGCACACCAAAAATGCGCTTGTAAAAACCAATGTTTCAGCCGGAAAACAAATCTCGGTTGAACTTCCGGCACTTTCCGTAAACAGCCTTATTTTAAAAGCCTGGCCGACTTCCTCAAAAGCCAGTCTGACCAGAACCAGCCTGGATGTAAAAGTTTATCCAAATCCGGCAACTGATCAGGTTCAGCTTAATTACTCCGTTCCTGAAAGAATTCTGATGAACATTTCACTTTTTAATGCCAGCGGCCAGCAGCTGAATACGATCAGCAAAACTGAAGCTGAAGCGGGAACCCACACGATTGAATGGAATGCAGGTAAACTGCCGAATGGAATTTACTGGATCAGATTCAGTACTGAAAATGAAAACCAGACCATTAAATTTATTAAAAACTAATCCACCTAATCCGACAAAACCATGAAGTCAAAACTAATTTATATGATGGTGTTTCTGGGAATTTTGTCCATACTGAACCTGAGTGCCCAACCGGTTAAACAGCATGGAAATTTATCGGTAAAAGACACAAAACTAATTGACCAGCAAGGCAATGTCACTGTTTTGAACGGAGTTAGTTTTGGCTGGCACAACTGGTGGCCAAGATTTTACAACCCTGAAACAGTAAAATGGCTGGCTAACGACTGGAAATGTTCGGTGGTCCGGGCTGCAATGGGAGTCGATCCAAAAAACGGTTACATCGATAAACCTGACTGGTCGAAAGAAAAAATGGAAGCAGTAATTGATGGCGCCATTGCCAACGATATTTACGTTTTAATCGATTGGCACAGTCATACTTTGAAACTGGATCAGGCCAAAGTATTTTTTACTGAAATGGCTCAGAAATACGGGAAAAATCCACATGTCATTTACGAATTGTACAACGAACCTGTGCGCGATTCGTGGCCACAGGTAAAAGAATATTCCATCGAACTGATCAAAACCATCCGCGCCATCGATCCGGATAATATCATCCTGGTTGGAAGCCCGCATTGGGACCAGGATATCCATCTGGTAGCCGATGATCCAATCCAGGGATTCAGCAACATCATGTACACCGTTCATTTTTATGCCGCGACGCATGGAAAATCCCTGCGCGACCGTTGCGATTATGCCATCTCAAAAGGAATTCCGATTTTCATTTCCGAATCGGCCGGAATGGAGGCTTCCGGAAATAGCGCCATTGATTATCCTGCCTGGCAAAGCTGGATCGATTGGTGCCGCAGCAACGACATCAGCCTGATATCGTGGTCGATAGCAGATAAAAAAGAAACCTGTTCCATGATAAAACCTTCGGCATCCTCAAATGGGAACTGGAAAGAGGAAGATTTAAATGAATCTGGAATAAAAACACGCGAATTACTGAGAAAACAAGCAGAAAAGAAAAATTGAAGTTTTCCGGAGTAAATTTCCAGATAATTTGATGAGATGATGATGAATTACTAAGCTAAACGAACCAGACCATGCTAAAAACCAACCTATTAGTTCTCCTGATACTTATTTCAGTATTCGGAATCGCTCAAAACAAAAAGAACAGGATTAAATTCAACAATCAGGAAATATTCCTGAATGGCGCCAACATTGCCTGGAATAATTTTGCCAACGACATTGGGCCCGACAGCGAAACAAACCTGGAACATTTCAGGAAAATATTTGCCGAGGTACACACTGCAGGTGGAAACTCCATGCGGATCTGGCTTCATACCACCGGCGCCCATTCGCCGGAATTTAACGGAGCCGGCGAAGTTACCGGGCCGGGCGATGGAACTATCGCTGATGTGAAAGCGATTCTGGACGCAGCCTGGGAAAACAATGTGGGACTCGTGCTTTGTCTGTGGTCGTTCGACATGCTCCGGATGAAAAATGGCGATGTCGTTACCGGAAGGGCAAAAAATATTCTTTCAAATCCCGAAGCCACAAAAAGATATGTGGCCAATTCGCTGGTCCCGATGGTGGCCGAACTGAAAGGACATCCGGGAATTATTGCCTGGGAAATATTCAATGAACCCGAAGGCATGAGCAACGAATTTGGCTGGGAATTTAACCACCATGTTCCCATGTCCGACATTCAGCGGTTCATCAATTTATGCGCCGGGGCCATTCACCGCACCGACCCGGCAGCACAGGTCACCAATGGGTCGTGGTGTTTTTATGCTTCGAGCGATGTGGGCGGCAAAAACAAAAATTACTACACCGATGCCCGGCTGATCGAAGCTGGCGGCGACAAAGACGGTACCCTCGATTTTTATACCGTTCATTACTACGATTGGGCCAAGGAAGAATGTTCGCCATTCCATCACGATGCCTCGTACTGGCAACTGGATAAACCGCTTGCCATAACCGAATTTTATGCGAAAACAACTTTTGGTGTTGATGGTGCGGTCTTATTTGATGAACTTTACAAACGAGGTTATGCAGGCGCTCAAGCCTGGAGCTGGACGGATGCAAACCATGAAAAAATGCTCCTGAACATGAAAGATGTTGCGACAAAACATCTGGAAAGTGTGGAGATAAAAAAATAAATCAATTGTATTGAAAAAGGATAGAAAGACATTGCTACGGGTAAAGACGCACGGCCGTGCGTCTCTTCAGGAATAATTATTATATTAATGTTTGTTGTCCGTCTCTACCAGATTAATAAATACAACATTTCATTGCAAACCAGAAACCAATAATACTGAAATAACACTAAAACCTAAATCCATGCTAAAAAAGAACCTACCGCTCATTCTTATCCTGATGATTTTTACAGTTTCACTGACTGCAAAGGTAAAGGAAGTTCCACTCAAAAATTTTAAAAGTGCCGACATTGGCAATCCTGCCATTTCAGGAACAACGGATATAACAAACGATGGAATTACCCTGATAGCCGGAGGTGCCGATGTTTGGGGAACGCGCGACGAGTTCCGTTATGCCTGGCTCGAACAATCCGGCGATTTTGATCTGTCGGCCCGGATTGAAAACCTGACTGATCCGCATCTGTACACCAAAGCCGGGATAATGGCTCGCGAGGAACTTTCGGACAACAGCAGTCACATTTATTTTCAGGTGTTCCCGAACAACCTTGCCCGAAATAAAAACAATGGCGGTTACGAATTTCAGTACCGAAAAGTAAAAGACGGCGAAATGAAAGCCATCTACCCTGCCAGTTTTGAAGGCACTCCGGAATTTCCGGTCAATTACCCAAACACCTGGATCAGACTGAAACGTTCAGGCGACGAATTCACCGGCTTTTACAGCACCGATGGAAAAACATGGAAGGTTTATTCTGCTTTCACCATGAAACTGGCAAAAAAAATATATCTCGGCCTGGCAGTGACTTCGCACGACACGGCGAAAACAGCCACTGCAACATTTAAAAACATTACCATTTCAAACAAATAATAACACTTTAAAATCAGTCTGCTTCCTATGTTCAAATTTTCAATCTATCTGATTTTACTCTTTATCTCATTCAACGGATTTGCTCAAAAATTCGAAGCCGAATCGGCGACCCTGGCAGGCGGAGCAACCAAACAAGCCAGCAGTTCCGCTTCCGGAGGATATTATGTGGCACAGGGCGAAGGAAACTTAACGTTCAACCTGAATTTCGATGCAGATGCAACATACAACATTTACATTCAGGTCGCTTCTCCAAACGGATTTAAGGCCAATAATTTTGTAATCGATGGTTCGGCAGTCACTTTTTCGACAGAAAACAACAGCAGCTACATCCGGTTAAAAGTGGTCAGTTTTCAGAAACTCGCAGCCGGCGCCCATAAAATTCAGATTACAAAGTCATGGGGCTGGATCAGCATCGATTACATCGAATTCGAAAAAGTTGACCCGGCGACCCGGTTTGAAATCAATACAAGTTTGGTTACTCCGGAACCTACCGATGAAGCAAAAAGACTTTATCAGTTCCTGTATGACAATTACAATAAAAAAATTATTTCCGGAGTTTCAAACCTGGAAGAGGCTGACTGGCTAAAAGCCAATACAGGTAAAAGTCCGGCATTAGTTGGATTCGACTATCTTTTTTGTGGTCGGGGCTACAGCTGGTACGACGAGGATCTACCATACAAACAAGGGAAAGCCTGGTCGGAAAAAAACGGAATAGTGAATTTTCACTGGCACTGGCGAGATCCTTCGCGTGTTACCGAAGAATTTTATACCGATAAAACAAATTTCGATATCTCGAAAATATTTGATGAAACATCGCCGGAATACAAAGCGATGATGAGCGACATCGATTACATTTCCGGAGAGCTAAAACGGTTTCAGGATATCAATATCCCGGTCATCTGGCGGCCACTGCACGAAGCTGCCGGTGGTTGGTTCTGGTGGGGGGCAAAAGGTGCGGCACCCTGCAAAAAACTGTGGCAAATCATGTTCGACCGCATGGTAAACAAGAACGGATTGCATAACCTGATCTGGGTTTGGACACGTGAGCCGAACGATGATGCCTGGTATCCGGGCGATGAATATGTCGACATTGTTGGCCGTGACATCTACCGTGATGGAGATCACAGCTCTCAGATACTCGAATTTAATGACATGACCAGCCGTTATGGAGGAAAAAAAATGGTCACAATCAGCGAAAGTGGTTCCTTTCCTGATGTAGATAATCTGATCAAAGATGAAGCAGGCTGGTCATGGTTTATGCCCTGGAATGGCAAATACACGCGCGATAGCTATTACAATTCGCTGGATTTATGGAAGAAAATGTTTGCCAGCGATTATGTGATTACGCTTGATGAAATGCCTGATCTAAAAACATATACCACGCCCGAAACCAGTACCGGGCTCAATTCCGGCAAAAGTTCAGGCGAATTTAAGGTTTACCCGACCTGTTTTCATGATCAGATCACGATCCTCACTACCCGGCAAAATCTAACGATCCAGATCTACAATCAACTGGGTACCTGCCTGAATAAATTCAAAAACAACCAAACCAATACAGTAATCTCAACTACAGCTTTTGCTTCAGGAATGTACCTCATAAAAATTGACAATCAGCTGGCACAAAAGGTTTTTAAACTTTAATTTCCATTCTGTTGCCATACGAATAACCTTAATATCATCATTAAAACCAACGAACCGATGAAAACCAAATCCATTGCCCTTTTCGCGCTTTTCCTGATCATGGGAATTTCAGCAACTGGGATTTTTGCACAAAAAGCTACAGTTCAGATTTATCCTGAAATAAAAAAACAAGTTATTGGTGCAATAGGAGGTAATTATTGTCAGGCCAATTATTCAGCTCATGCAGCCGATGCAATTGGGTATGAAACCCTTCGCGAATTCCGGCCAACACACGTACGTGTTGCTTTACCGATGCGTCTGCGTGGAAAAAAATTCGAAGAATACCGGGGAAAAAATTACACGAAACAAGCCCTGGTTGTCGAGGTTCTGGAAGAGTTGAAACAAATGAAAAATGAGTTTGGTGTGAAAAATTTCACCATTTCTGTTTGGGATATCCCCGATGAACTGATCGCCGATCCGTCGAAAGATGCGCAGCGGGTAATCAAACCTGAAGCCTATGATGAAGTCATCCAGATGCTGACCGATTTTTTCCTGAAAGCGAAAAATGAATATGGTGTCGAAATCGATCAGTTTTCGTTTAATGAATCTGACGGCGGTTACCAGATCATTTTTTCTCCGGAAGCGACCATTGCTTTTGTGAAAAAAGCTGGTCAGAAGTTTGAAGCTGCAGGGCTAAAAACCAAATTTTTACTGGCTGATACAGCACAAACCATAGGAACTGTTGAGTTCGCCACTCAGATCATGGCCGATCCTTCGATCTGGAAATATTTAGGTCCGCTTTGTTTTCACAGTTGGTGGTCGGAAAAAATGCCCGACATCGAATTTGAACGGGTGGCTGCATTTGGCAAAGCATGGAACAAAGAAGTATGGTGCAGCGAACTGGGTTTCGATGCGATGGCCTGGAAAATTAAAGACATGAATAAAAGTTGGGATTACGGCCTTCGATTTGCCAAAATCTCGCACCGGATGATGAAGTTTGCTGAAGTGGAAGTTTCGCTTTACTGGACCTGGCAAGACAATTATGCAATCATGTCGGCCGATCTTCAGGAAAAATACCCTTCGTATTATGTAACCCGCCATCTGACCGATTACCTGAACTCCGGCACACAGGTTGTTTATTCAAGCTGTTCCGATCCTGAAATACTCGTCATCAGCGGCATTCAGGCCAACGGAAATCAAATTTTACAACTGATTAATCTGAAAAAAAAATCAACAACAGTAGAAATTTCCGGCTTCGAATCACAAAAAATTGATCTGATTTCTACAACTGAAACCCAACTTTGGGAAAAACATGAAGGCATTTCTAAAACCATTCATGGCATCACAGAACTACAGATAAAACCTGAATCGGTAAATACCTTCGAATTCAAAAATCGGGAATAAAACAACTTCAGGAAAAAACACAACTTAAATAACACCACCATGAAAAATCTGATCAGCATTTTCCTACTCGTCATCAGTATCGTTGTCAGTGCTGCCAAACCAATGCCTTCCGATAAAAAAGCCACTCCGGAAGCAGTAAATCTGTATCAAAAGATGCTGACACTTCAGCACAAAGGACTGATGTTCGGCCACCAGGATGCGATGGCTTATGGAACCAGCTGGTATGCCGAAGATGGCCGTTCTGATGTGAAGGATGTTTGTGGTGATTATCCGGCCATCATTGGCTGGGAATTGGGGCACCTTGAACTGGGTGATCCGTACAGTCTGGATTCTGTTTTTTTCGAAAATATCCGGAGAGGAATTCTTGATGCCGACAAAATGGGCGGTATAAACACAATCAGCTGGCATTTCCGGAATGTGCTTACCGGCGGCTCGGCCTGGGATGTCAGTTCAAAAAAAGTGGTTGCATCCATGCTTCCGGGAGGCGACAAACACGAGATTTATCTCCGGTATCTGGATAAACTGGCTGATTTTATGCTTAGTCTGAAAAGCGATCATGACAAATTTATTCCAATCTTATTTCGGCCATTTCATGAACACACCGGCAGTTGGTTCTGGTGGGGAAAAGATCTTTGCTCGGCCGACGAATACAAATCACTGTGGCGCTTTACGGTAAATTACCTGCGCGAAACCAAAAACATTCATCATCTGCTCTACTCCTACTCGACCGACCGGTTTAATACAGAAAGTGAATATCTGGAACGATATCCGGGCGACGACCTGATTGACCTGGTTGGTTTTGATTTATATGATCGCGGAGCCGATTACCCGGCCACATTGGGCAACTGTGCGAAACTGGTTTCAAAAATTGCCTCCATAAAAGGCAAAATCGGCGCAGTGACCGAGGCAGGTGGATCAATTTCGAAATATACGGAATGGTGGACCAGAACATTGGTTGAGAGTTTGCGCCCCTACGATTTATCTTATGTGCTGGTTTGGCGGAATCCGTTTAACCAGGCTCCAAGTGTGGCATTTGGTCCATACAAAGGCTGCCCCAGCGAGCAGGATTTTATAAAATTCTACAACGATCCGAAAACTTTATTCCTGAAAGATATTCGATAAACCAGCAATTAAAAAATCGAATCAGGGCTACTCCGGAATGTAGTCCTGATTTTTTTGCCTCTTTACCGCAGAATTCAGGCATTCAGGCCTTTCACAAACAAGGGCTTGTAAACAGGCCCTTCCGAAGTTGAGATACTTTCGTACAAAATCACTTTATCGATCGAAACAGTTCCAAAATTGGTTTTATCGAATTTATTAATCACTGAATAAAAGGCTGAAAAATTTGTGGCATTTTTTATGCGCCCCAGGGTCAAATGAGGTTTCAGCGGTTTATTTTCCAGGGGGAATCCATTTTCCTGAAGAAGTTCCAGTAGTTTCGAGTACGAAGCCATCAAAGAAGAAACATCCTGAATGCCCAACCATAAAACCTTTGGATGATCTGAATTTGGAAAAACACCAACTCCACACAATTCGGTCTGGAAAGCCGGAAGGGCAGCAAAAGAATTTTCGATCAGATTTTGCAGAAGCGGTATCGCCGATTCCGGAGTGCTGCCCAGAAAGATCAGGGTTACATGCCAGTTATCAGGTGATGACCATTTTAGTACACTGCGTTTAAAAAGGTTTCCGGCGCGCCATTTCTCAGTCATTCGAAATGCCTTGGGTGATTGAATCGGAATGCCAATAAAAAGTCGTTTCATGCAACTAAAATTACAGAAAATCATCAATTGCTGAGCGACCTTTTCGTGTTAAAACGAGTTGCCGGCCTGAATAAACTTCAACTGTTTTTCGAGCACTGAAACCTTTTCCATTACGTAACCTTCGGCAAGCGCTGTTTCAATGGGTTTCGAATAAATATATTCAATTTCCATCGGACGGTGAAAATCGTAATCGAGTTTCATACTTGTCGCGTATGGCTTCATCCGCATGGTCATATCAATCATCTGCTGCGCCAGAGATTCCTTTAACTGAACTCCACAGGAATTGGCTGCGGCAATCACTTCAAACATCATGTCCGTTGCTAACTGCCGCGAAACTGGATCTGCCATTATTTTATCGGTGGTGGTATTTAAAACCACAGTCAGGCCATTAAACGGAATGTTCCAAACCAGTTTCTGCCAACGCGAAAATCGCAAATCAGACGAAAGTTCAGCAGGAATACCTGCCTCCTTAAAATCTCCAACCATTTCAAGCAGAATTTCCGAATCGAATAAATTGTACGAACCAAGGATCAGCTTTCCAAAATCAAGATGCTGAACACGACCGGGGCCAACCTTATTTGAACAGATAAAAGCCAGGCCACCGGCAATCTGAACGCCGGGCAACTGATACGAAAGTTCTTCTTCCAGGCCAAGTCCGTTCTGGAGCAACACAACCATAGTTTTCGAATGCAGGATAGGCCGCAACAAATCCGGAAGAATATGATTTTCTGTTGTCTTCAGGCAAACAAAAACGACATCGCAAACCGGCATTTCATCCGTTGAAGGATACGCATTAATTTCGGGCAAATGGAAATCACCTAAAACAGAATCAACCTGCAGCCCGTTTTCGATCACAAAATCATAATCGCTCCGAAGTAAAAAATGTACCTTGTGACCAGCTTTTGCCAGCTTTCCACCATAAAATCCACCTAACGCGCCTGTGCCAATTATTCCGTATCTTATTGCCATGATTATTTAATTTTCGACAAAGAAACAAATTTAAAAACTAGAATTTTACTGAGCCTGCATTATGCTTTCAGAATACAAAATCATAACCTATTGTTGACAAGTTTTATCAACTCAACAATAAGTGATTCTTCATTGTTGTTTCAGAATTATTTATTGCTGAACAAAAGTTAAATCAGTATTCACATTTTAAAATCATGGAATATGAATATCATCGTTTCAATCTTATCCGGAATTACAAGCTTGGTTTTTATCCTGTTAATCATTGCTTTGTTTGTTAGAAAAAAATATGGTCTGTTTCGTGAAATCGTGATCGGTAAGCCGGTAGATGAAGTTTATAATTACCTGAAATTCCTGAAAAATCAGGATAACTTTAGCAAATGGGCGCTGATGGACCCCATCATGAAAAAGGAATATCAGGGCATCGACGGAACAGTCGGATTTGTTTCAGCATGGGATAGCAAAAATAAAAACGTAGGCAAAGGCGAACAGGAGATAAAAAACCTGATCGATGGAAAACAAATTGATTACGAAATCCGGTTTATCAAACCATTTTCAGGAGTGGCACAATCCTATCTGAAATGCGAAACAGTTGCGGAGAACGAAACCTGCATCAAATGGGGATTCGACAGTAAAATGAAATATCCGATGAACCTGATGCTACTGTTTATGAACATGGACAAAATGCTTGGGAACGATCTGGAAACAGGACTAAAAAACCTAAAGGATATTCTGGAAAAATAATTTTATTTAGCTTTGCCGCATGAAATATTTTGAAATCAGCCGCAGCCTTCAGGTAAGTTCCGAACAGATTTTTGATGCCTGGACAAAAGCCTTTCATCTGGAAAAATGGTGGGCTCCCCGGGGATTCGAACTTGAAATTATCAAACTGGATTTAAATATTGGCGGTAAATTTCATTACAACATGAAAACTGCCGACGGCTACCAAATGTGGGGACGATTTATATATACTGAAATACAAAAACCTCACCGGCTTTCATTTGTCAATTCATTTTCAAATGCCGGGGGAAAAATCACACAAGCACCTTTCAGCGATGATTGGCCAAGGGAAATCATCAACGAGTTGACTCTTTCAGAATTGAACGGAAAAACAAAAATAACCTTAAAAGCCGCTCCGGTAAATGCCGGTGAATTGGCGATTCAAACTTTTGAAGCAAACTTCGAATCGCTGATGCTTGGATTTACCGGAACATTCGACCGTTTGGAAGAACATCTGCTACAGACAAATAACTCCGTAAAATAAAATGGTCCTTAATTTTAATGCCGGCACTGATGCCCTTCTTCGTCGTGATGATCGTGCGACCCGCAACCAAGACCTGAATCGTGCACCATTCCTTCGAGGTACGATTCAGCCAGTTGATTTACATCACCTTTATTTCCTCTGAAAACCTCGATCCCATGCCGGGTTAAAACATTCAAAGCGCCTGCGCCCATATTTCCGGCCAGCATCACCGAAACACCCATTTGCTGTAAAACTGAAGCAATGTCGCTTTTGCAACCGCATCCCTGAGGAGAAGGCAATTCCTCAGATTTTATCAGTTGTTTGTTTTCGTCTGAAGTAAAAATGGTATACACTTCGCAATGGCCGAAATGATCATCGACGACATTGCCCCTGGTTGGAATTGCTATTTTCATGATGTGACTTTTTTAGATGATAATTAAAACACAAAAATAGATATTATTTTGAACATTTGTTCATTTAAATAGTCTGTTTTTTTCGCTTAAAGTATTACTAAACTGAGCAGACTCATCTTAATTTTCTTCCTGAAGGGCTTTGATTTTGGAAATAAGAATGGTAATCCCAAATCCGAATATTCCGATAACAGCGAAAGAATAACGTAAACCTGCTGCTGCCGAAATGTATCCAATAAGCGGTGGCCCCATTAGGAAACCGAGAAAACTAACGCTTGAAACAGTAGCCAAAGCGATACCCGGCGGAACTTTTGAATGGCGGCCGGCAGCACTGTAAACAGTCGGCACGATGCTCGAAACTCCGATTCCGACCATCATAAAACCGATGGTTGCAGGCACGAGAAACGGAAAAAGCACTGCGGTAAATAATCCGGAAGAAATAATCACACCACAGATTTGGAGCAATCGTTTCCGACCGATCTTCGAGATAAAATAACCGGAAACAAACCGGCCGGTGGTCATCATAACCATGAAGGACGTATAACCCAGAATGATCAGTGATGCCGGGGCATGAACCACATCCTTGAAATAAACCCCGCTCCAGTCGAACATGGCGCCTTCGCTGGCCATGCTGCAAAATCCGATAATTCCGAGTTGAAGAAGAATTTTATCAGGTTTACCAAAAAACTTACGTTTGGGCTGATCTGCTGCGGATTTCGGATTTTCTCGAACCAGAAACGGAAAATTGATCCAGACATTGGTCCAAACGATCAGGATAATCGTTACAAAATGCCAGAATGGCGAAATTTTCAGGTTGATCATTGCCAGTCCAATCAAAGCGCCGGTAAAACCTGCAAGGCTCCAGACTCCGTGAAAAGATGCCATAATGGTACGCGGGAAAAGCCGCTCGGCAGCAACTCCCTGCGTATTGACTGAAATATTGCACATATTGCCCGACACGCCAAACAAAAATAACACGACTGCCAGCTGCCAGCCAACACTGACCATTCCGATCAAACTTAAACAAATCGTGTACATAGGCAGGCCAAAACGGATCACATTGTGGCTCCCAAACCTGGTGACCAGTTTTCCGGAGATAGGCATCATCAGGAATTGCCCGACTGGAAGTGCAAACAGAATACTGCCAAACATGGCATCGTTCAAATGAAGTGCAGTTTTTATATCAGGAATGCGGCTTGCCCAGGATGCAAACGCCAGTCCCATGCTAAAATACACCAGCGATACAGCAATCCGTATCCGATTAATATTTGGAACTTTTTCGGCAATATCTGCCCCGTTTAAAGTCTGAACTTCCATATCTGTTTTCCGGATAATTACTTTCTTGTTTTCAGTCAATCTTTAATGAAAATACTGATCGACTTTAATATCCGGCTGCAAAATTAGGAAAACCACGAATCAATTCTGTTTAAGATCCTAAAAACACTGGTTCGTTAAGAAATTGGGAATAATTTGAAGATTCTGAAAGAATCAGACTGAGCAATTCTGCTTTATTCACAATTATTCGGGCAGGCAAGTATCAAATTTAACCGGAAACCTTTTGCCTTCGCAATTCCAGGCGCATAAACATGGCTTTCAACAGGAAATATGAAAGAAAGGAGATTGGAATCATCAGGATCAGCCATACCAGAACTGCCCGAAAATTGGCATGAATGATTATCGTCAAAGATTGAAACCAGTTATTGCTGAACAAATTACTAAATGTATTCTGCAATAGCTTTTCTTCCGATTTTCCGAAAAAATATTCCCCGGTTTTGAAAAACGGAACAAAAAGCAATACCTGTAAAGGGAAAGCCATGTAATTGATGAGCTGAATAATCACGACATTCAGCCGGAAAATTATAGCTAAAAGTAAACAGGCCGCAGTATTGACGCCAAGCATAGGGATCACGCCCATCATCAGTCCCAGCACAATAGTCAGGGAAAGTTTGTCAGGTTTTGCACCTTCTTTCATCCAGGCCTCAACCGGGCCTGAAATTCTATTTTTATAATTGGAGACAAAACCCATAAGTCAGATTTGTATAGCTGAAAACAAATTTAATTTTTCAATGAATCCCAACCATTGTTTCAGATGAAATCCTTCCGGAGAATAAAAAACTGAGGATTAAAACCAATTCAAACAGACAAATACAATTATTTACTTCCGGCAACCACCGTATAGTAATCGTCCGGATTCAGATATTTCTGAGCCAGTTTCATAAGTTCTTCAGAAGTAACATTTCTTAGAATCTGCAGATAGTTGTCGTAAAAAGAATAATCCAGATCAAAATCATTGATGGCTTTAAAGCTTCCGGCCAAGGCAAAAGGGCCGTCAAAATCACGGAGAAACTCGCCAAGCAAATAACTTCTGACTGTTTCCAGTTCGTTCAGTGAAATCAGTTCTGTTTGCAGGCGGCGCATTTCAATGGCGATTTCGTTCAGGGTCGGTTTGATGTATTCATTTCCAACCTCAGTACCAATCACCATATAATCGGCATGTTTAAACGAAAGATTAAAACTCCCGATTCCATAGGTATATCCTTTTTCTTCGCGGATATTGATATTCAGCCGCGATCCGAAATAGCCACCGAAAATTGTGAGCAAAATCGATAAAGCATGGTAATCGGGATGCGATTTCGGTACCCAAAAATTACCAACCCGAATTGCTGATTGCGATCCGTTGACTTTCTCGACATGGTGGTATTTCTGCGGATGTGAAACAATTGAATGCTGAGAATTTTCAACCGGATTCCGTTGCCAGTCGGTTCCTCCAAAATGAGTCTCAAGCTGATCAAGTACGGCTTCGTCAATCATTCCGGCCACGATAATGTGGCAGTTTCCGGAGTGATAATAGGACTCGTAAAACCGGATGATTTCGTCCCGGGAGATGTGATCAAAATCTTCGAGTTTATTATTCAGCGCATAAGGATGTGCTTCACCAAACAAAACCTGGGTAAATTTTTTCTGACAAAGCGTGCGGACCTTTTCATTTTCGAGCTGAAATTTCTGCCTGGTTTTGGCAACAAGCACTTCCAATTCGTACTCCGGAAAAACCGACCGTTTGATCAGATCTTCGGTTACCTTCAGTATTTCATGCAAATATTTTCCGAGGCTCACCACACTCACAAAACCCTGATTCTGATCGGCCACCAATTGAATATACGCTCCGTAAAAATCGTATTTCTCCGCAATTTCGGCAGCAGTATAATTTTCACTTCCTTCCTCTAACATCGAATTGCACAAACTCGCGATCATGTTCGAATTTTGAAACCAGGTTCCGGCTTCAAAAATAAAATCAAGCTTCACCACATCCTGGGTTCCGCCATTGATAAAATAAACCGGTATTCCATTCGAGAGCAGTCGTTTTTCGGCCTTCACATAATCAATTCGTTCGATCGGATTAACGGCAGGTGGTATGGTACGATTCAACATTTTCTTACTTTTTTGCGATGTAATTTAAAACCGAGCAATTTTCAGGTCGAAAAATTTGCCGGGCAACCTCCTGAATTTGTGCTGATGTAACAGCCCTGTAAAAATCAACCTGCGAATTTATCAGTTCGGCATCCTGAAGTATTTCATTGGTTGCCAGATTCATTGCCTTGGTCAGGTAATTCATTTCTCCATAAACGATATTCGCCTCAACCTTATTTTTCACCTTCTCCAGTTCGTATTCCGAAACCTGGTCCTGCTTCATCCGGTCGAGTTCACGTTCAATCGCTTTTCGTGCTGTTTCCAGTGAAACTCCATCGCTTGGTTTTCCTGAAACAATAAACAGTCCCGGCTCATAATCTCCGGAAAGATAGGCATCGAGCTCGGTAAACAGTTTCTCCTTTTGTACCAGGTTCTGATACATCCGCGACGAGTTGCCGTTCGAAAGAACATCGGAAACCAGGTCGGTGGCATAATACATCGGATCGAGCCGGTCGGCCATGTGATAAGCCATATAAAGCGTATCGTTCGGAACTTCGCGCTCAACGGTTTGCTCACGGATTTCGGTTTGAACAGGTTCCTTCGGTATATTTCTGGCTTTTACATTCCGGTTCGGGATTGGTCCAAACCAATGTTCGGCAAGCGTTAAAATTTCATCGAACTGCACATCGCCCGAAACAACCAGCACGGCATTGTCCGGGGCATAATGGGTATAAAAGAAATCTTTCACCTGCTGCATGGTAGCCTGCTCAATGTGACTGATCTCACGACCGATTGTTGGCCACTGATACGGATGAACCTTGTAAGCCATCTGCCGCAGCAACGACCAGGCATCACCGTATGGTTTATTGAGGTAACGTTGCTTGAATTCTTCAATGACCACGTTGCGCTGAACTTCAAGACTTGTTTCAGAAAAGGCCAGTTCAAGCATCCGGTCCGATTCGAGCCAAAAACCCGTTTCGATATTATTTTTTGGTAACGTGAGGTAATAATTCGTCAGATCATTGGCCGTGAACGCGTTATTGTCACCGCCGGCCTTCTGCAGAGGTTCGTCGTAGTTGGGGATATTTTTCGATCCCCCAAACATCAAATGCTCAAAAAGATGAGCAAAACCGGTTCGATCCGGATGTTCATCGCGTGAGCCAACATTATAACAGACATCCACCGCAACCATCGGAGTTGTTTTGTCCTGATGAACAATGACTGTCAGGCCATTCGATAATTTGGTGCGTTCAAAATGTATCATAAAAAAAATCCCTCTTTCAAAAATTAATCATCGCAGAATTAATGCGGTTTTTATTAACGGACAGGACATGTCCTGTCCGTACTCTGATTAGAAATTAAACGTTTCGCTGTTCATCCGTTTTTTTGCTTCAGTATATTCCTGAAGCAGATTCTCCATAATGGTTTTTACCGGAAGAACTTCGTTGATGATCGATGCAACCTGTCCGATTTCCAATTCGCCTTCTGCCAGATTACCTTCAAACATGCCTTTTTTGGCTCTGCCGCGACCAAGAAAAACGCGCAAATCATCAGCGCTTGCCCCTTCAGCCTCCATCTTATTTACCGCCTGAAAAAATTCATTTTTGATCAGACGGACCGGTCCTATTTTTTTCAGGGCCAGTTTGGTATCCCCTTCCTGAAGACCAGTTACCATTTTTTTGAAATCAGGATGAGCTGAAGATTCTTCAGAAATCGCAAACCGTGACCCGATCTGAACCCCATCCGCACCCAGTGCTATTGCAGCCAGCATTGCTTCCCCGGTTCCGATTCCGCCTGCCGCCATTAAAGGCAGTGAACTCACTTTCCGAACCGCCGGAATCAGGGTTAAAGTGGTCGTTTCCTCCCGGCCATTGTGTCCGCCAGCTTCAAAACCTTCCGCAACAATTGCATCCACACCAGCTTCTTCACACTTTACAGCAAAGGCCGAACTGGCTATCACGTGTGCCACGATAATTCCATGTTCTTTCAGCCAGGTTGTATATTTCTTCGGACTTCCGGCTGAAGTAAAAACCACAGGAACATTTTCTTCTGCAATGATGTTCATGATCACATCCAATTGAGGATAAAAAAGAGGAACATTCACGCCAAAGGGTTTATCGGTAGCTAATTTTGTTTTCTGAATGTGTTCCCGCAAGGTTTCCGGATGCATGGAGCC
>JBASYJ010000212.1:0-1972 GCA_049277435.1 Prolixibacteraceae bacterium | reverse complement strand
AACGTATTTCTGTGGAAATGCTGCTGTTGCGATGGACAGAATAATCAGAAGAAAGAATAACTTTTTCATGCGTTTGGTTTTCTTGTTTGCGTGCTTAAAAATAGCAAGAAAATATCAGGAAACAATTTCCATTTTCAGCGAACGGAACCGAAGTAAAACGGTAAACTGTACTTCAAAGTATATTTATACCGATTCCTGAATTATTTCTGAATCAAAAAATCTGAAATTTCCTTTGCCAGCATGAACTGGGCTTTTTCATTCAGATGCACTCCATCGGTGGTATATTCAGAAAATCCGGGTTTTAAAACCGAATACGTGTTCAGAAAACTGACCCGATTTGCCGCTGCAAGTTCTCTAAATTTTTCGTTGTTTTTCTGAATACGAAGATCGCCACCACCGTATTTTTCCAAGTTCACTTTGTGTTCGTCCATCGGTGAAGGCGAAATCAGGCAAATCTCAGGAATCAATTTTTGGTGATCCTCCATGTATTTGCGGATCATTCGAATCAGGGTAATCATGTTTTCAGGAACTTCTTTTTGCCGGGCATCAAAAATCCGTTTGGTATCATTTGTTCCCAGATTAATCAGGATAAAATCGAAATTATTTTGCGAACCTTGTCCGGCAAACGCTTCATCAAGATAGCAGTTGATGTTTTTCAGGGTATTCAAATCTTCCCGGTCCAGATTGTCAAATCCGATGGTATTTCCTGAAACCGACCGGTTCACTACTGTTGAGAAAGGCATCAGTCGTTCAAGTTGCTGAGGCCAGCTATAATCGAAAGTACCGTTCGAATCGCCAATGGTGAGTATCCGG
This sequence comes from Prolixibacteraceae bacterium, assembly GCA_049277435.1. Taxonomy (GTDB): domain Bacteria; phylum Bacteroidota; class Bacteroidia; order Bacteroidales; family Prolixibacteraceae; genus Aquipluma. The sequence goes on along the minus strand of JBASYJ010000212.1, from coordinate 1,159 downwards.
TAACTTTTCGAATTTCGTTCCGTTCTGGTTTCGATCAGCGACAAAGCTTGCGGAACCAGCATCTCGTGAGTACCTTCAAAAAGAGTAAAGTTCAGATTGGGCAATTCACGGATCAGGTGAATTTTGCGTCCGCCGATGGCCAGACTTGAATCAGCTTCCGGATTGATCCGTTTGGCAAGTAACGAAAGTTTCAGACTGTCGCTGATCAGGTCAGCAGTTCTTTCAGGATACATATCCATCAGCAACTTATTGAACATACTGATTGACTGAGTGATTGGAACCGAACCGGTGTAGCCATCGTGAATTCCGGCATAAATATTCAGGAACGATCCTTTTCTTTTTTCAGGCTGAAAATCCATAAAATAAGGTGATCTTTTCCGTGCTTCAACCGGATCGAAAATTTTTCCACCAGATGTAACCGATTCAATGTTTCCGGCATATTTAAGTCCTCTGCCTTTACATTCCCAATACCAGTCTTCGAGATTCGAGATGGAAGCATAGACACTGAAACTTCTGACCGGAAAATTTATTTTCATAAATGCCAGCAAACCAGCAAATCCACCTCCGGAAACTCCGATAAGATGTACCTGACCGGGATCAACATTCCCATTTTGAATCGCATATTGAATCGCATCTTCCAGATCGGCGACAACCAGATCACTCCCGCAGGCTTCCGGCTTGTTATTTACACCTCTGAATTCGGGATGAATGTAATTCCAGTCGCGCAACAGAATTTCTTTTACCAGCGGATCTTCCTGAGAATAATCGCCACTCCAGGTATGCAGCGAAACAATGAGCGGTTGTGGATTTTTCTGAGTGCTTGTGTAAAACATGGCCTTTTGCAGCGAACTATCGGCACTTGATTTGATTTCGGTTTTTATGAAACTGTCAGGCCAGTTTTTATCAATCGGATTATCCCAGGTTAACTGACCATTCTGAGCAGTTGAAATGAAACTAAAAAGGGCACAGAATATCTGAAGAATAAATGTTCGTTTCATGTTTAATTGCATTAATTGTGGTTACCATCCTTCAAGAATAAGAATTTTATCCTGAAAAGTGAAAATCAGAATGAAATCAATTTCAATTTTACGCTCATTTGTGTATGTTTGCGTACCAGAACAGAACACTTTAAAATTTGCATCATGGAAAGTAAATTTCA
>JBASYJ010000211.1:0-6664 GCA_049277435.1 Prolixibacteraceae bacterium | reverse complement strand
TCGGATAAAAGGCAACTACGTTGTTGCTGTTTCCGGCTTCTAATGAGGCAGTTCCGGTTGTTGGACAATCGGTTGGCAGGGTTGTCGTAATGGCATTTGTTGTTAACGAACCTGAAGTGGTCAGTGCACGACCATCCAGTTCAACTCCGGTATTTAATGCGCCAAGAGCTCCGTTATTACAAACAATGGTTCCTCTGAAAATGGAATAGTTATTTATACCTACTGCACCTTCAATTTTCCAATACACATTTTTCGACTGCGCTCCGTTCATCAAAATAATTTTCGAATAAGTGCTGGTCGAAAGTGCTCCGTTGATCTGGATCACAAATACGGCATCGGCATTTCCCTGTGCATTAAGGTACAGCGAACCTGTAAGTTCTGCGGCAGCTTTCATGACATAGGTATGAGGGGTAAGAACCAGATCGTTCCCAAACTGGGCAGGATACAGCAATTCAATGTCTGGTGATAAGGTGTTCAGGTAAGTATATACTTTTTGCAAATCGGCGGCACAGGTAGCTGTTGAAACATCAGGTATAAGATGAATCATACCTGAAACTTTTAATGGATCGTAACCGGTTGTTGCTCCTGCATTGGTGCCTACATCGCCGGTAAGACTGGTGATTCCGGTGTTTGTAACCGATCCGTCGGCAGAAAACAACACATAACAAGCTGTTGAAGCCAGATCAGGAGCAGCAGGGCCGGTCAGGTATGGACTTCCGCAGCCAACAGGCGTATAGGCAAGTACTCCGTCAACTGTAATCGCTCCGGCAGTCGTAAGTGCCCTGCCTTCCAGCGTGTTTCCTGAACCCATCACAATTGCAGCGTTATTGGCAATAATGGTTCCTCTCATGGTTGTTCCTGAAGCCATGCTTACCAAACCTTCTACTTTCCAGAACACATTGCACGCCATTGCTCCGTTAATCAATTTAATTTCGGAAGAAGCGTTGGTCGATAATGAACCTTGAATCTGAAAAATAAATACAGCATTGGCATCGCCTTTTGCATCTAAAGTAAGATCTAAGTTTAAGGTTGCTGCTCCTGAAACTTCATAAATACCAGGATAAAGAGTAACTCCGTTTCCTAATAAAGGTGCCGGAAAGAATGTTGGTATGGCACTATTTAGCTGGTTGTAGGCAATTAGCAAATCGGCAGCACATTGTGCACTCGCACCATCATTATCGTGCATCACACCGTTTACATTGCCAAAGGCAGTGCTTGAACCACCATTGGTTCCGACATTACCGGTAAGTTGCGAGATCCCCGTGTTGCTTACTGCACCATTGGTAGAAAAAAGAACAAAACCGGCAGCTGTTCCAAGGTTTGGAGCTTGTCCGAAGTTGACGTTTGGATAGGTCAACATTAAAACTGTAAAAATAAGACCAGGTAAAAGATGTTTCATATGACTAGTATTAAATAATATAAACTGATTAACTACAGTCAAAGGTGAGGTCTTTGGCTCCGCATTGTGTTACACAATTAGAAAAATGAGTTACATCATTCACACATTATCAGGTAGAAAATCTTTTACAGAAGAGATTCAATGGTGTAATTTTCAGGAGTAATGTTTATGGAATTTATACATCTTTATTTAGTAAGAAAATACATTTAAATGCTGTATATGTGCAAGTTGTAATAAGATATCTCATTTAGATCAGTGTTTCGAATTGTATTTTACATACTTTTCCTGAAAAAAAATGAAAGATTATAATTTTACCGTCGAGACGTTCTCCTGACATCTAATTAAACTATCAAACTAGAAAAATTGCCTCTGATTAGAAAAGACATTTAAACCAGAAATTGTGCACAAAAAAAAGGTCCATGCCAAACGTTGACATGAACCTTAATACTGAATTGATTGATTGATTATTTTGTTTGAATGATTTCAAATGTAACTCTGCGGTTCAATGCACGACCTTCAGGAGTATCGTTTGTTGCGGCAGGTTTTGTTTCTCCAAGCGCTTTTTCTTTCGAAATACGACTTTCCTGAATTCCGCCTGATTTTATTGTCTTCACAACTGAATCGATTCGTTTTTCTGTCAATGCCATATTGTATTCGGCTGTACCTTTACTGTCAGCATTCCCGGTTAAGTTAACTTTCAGTTTGTCGTTTGCTTTCAAAATCTTAATCAGTTTATCGATTTTAGTTTTTTCTCCTGAAATATAATTCGACTTGTCATAGTCAAAATAAACAGGTTCAACAGTCATTTCAGGAGTTGTTGTTTCGATTGCTGCTTTTTCAGTTTCAGTTCCTGCTTCTACAATTACCGGACAACCTTTATTTTCTTTTGATCCGGCAACTGTTGGACATTTGTCTTCTTCATCAACGACACCGTCTTTATCGGTATCAAAAGGACATCCGCTGGCATCAACTTTATAACCTTTTGGAGTATCAGCACATTTGTCATCTTTGTCGGTAACTCCGTCGCCATCAGTATCCGGGCAACCTTTCATGCTTACTAAACCGGCAACATCAGGACAAGCATCGTCTTTGTCGGCAACGCCGTCTTTATCACTGTCCGGACAACCTTTCAATGAAGTTAATCCGGCAATGGTCGGGCAATCATCGATGTAATCGGCAACGCCATCGCCATCGGTATCAATCGGACAACCATTGGCATCAACAGCGACTCCTGTTGGTGTATTCGGGCATTTGTCTTTTTTATCCGAAACTCCATCCATATCGGCGTCTTTGGCTTTACCAAAATCGAGTTCAGCACCTGCGGTAACTTTCCAGATGTTTTCCCTTCCGGTTATGTTGTCATAAGTAGTCGATTCAAGACCCCGGAGATAACCGGCTTCCATATATAAGGCTGAACGATCATTCAACTGATATTTAGCTCCAAGTCCCAGATCGAAGTTTAAACCTGACACACCATTGTCGGCCAAAAAACCCGGACCGGCAAAAAGGTATGGACGCAAATTTTTAGTTTCATCGGCAAGTTTAAACCTCAGGTTCAGAAATGGATTGACCAAATCAAGATTATTTTTCAAATTAGTCCGGAACACACCCAGGTCACCTTTAAGCATTAAATCAAACCGGGGACTTAAATATCTGCTCAAATACAATTCGGGCATGACACCAATTTGTCCATTTTCAAGTGTTCCATAGGCGCCAAATCCACCACCGACACCCCATTTTTTATCCGATGTCTGAGCATTTAAACCAGCTGTAAAAGCTAAAATCAGTGAAAGTAAAAGTAATTTTTTCATAGTGTTTTTTTATGTAATGTTTATATTATAAATTCTTCATGATGTTTTGTAATTCTTCTTTTGATTTTCCAAGTTTGATCTGAAGTCTTCCAAGCATTTCTTCTTTTTTGCCTTCAAGAAGCAATAAATCATTGTCGGTTAACAAAGCAAACTTTTGTTTGAGCTTGCCTTTTTGTTCTTCCCAGGTTCCATTTAATTCTGTAGTATTCATGGTTAAAGTTCTAGCAGTGAAACTATTTTCACGGAACAAAGTTGAGGATTTTACTACTCCTGATTATTACACAATTCCGATTAAGTGTTACATGATTCACACATCTAGAATAACCTGACATAAGGCACAATGTGTGAATCATGTAACTATTAGATAAAACTGTGTAACTCCTGGCCGTATTTTGAGTCGATCTTTACACCGACAAAAATGAGTTTCTGCAAGCAAGGCATTTCGCCATTAACAAATTGAAATCGAATAGCTGGCAGACGAATTTCATTTCAGAAACTTTTGAAAATATAATACATCAATTATGAAAAGAATTAGAATGAGTATGATCGTGGTTTTAAGTTCCGCTTTGTTGTTTTCGAGCTGTGCCTCGTTAAACAAAACTCAAAAAGGTGGAGCAATAGGTGCTGCAGGTGGTGGCGCTATGGGTGCAATTATTGGTAAGGTCGCCGGAAATACCGGACTGGGTGCAATTATTGGTGCCGCAGTAGGTGGTGCAACAGGAGCGGTGATTGGCCATAAAATGGACAAACAGGCTGCAGAAATTAAAAATACCGTTCCGGATGCCAAAGTTGAACGCGTAGGTGAAGGTATCGTCGTGGAATTTAGCAGCAACATTTTATTTGGATTTGATAGTTCGAATCTTTCGGCTGATGCAAAAACTAACCTCGATAAACTGGTCAAAATCCTGAACGTCTATCCCGATACCGACATTGAAGTTCAGGGACATACCGACAGCAAAGGAAGCCAGTCGTACAACCAGAGCTTATCTGAAAGCCGGGCCGGTACAGTTTCAGGATATTTATATTCCCAGGGAATTGCGAATAACCGGATACGGACAAAAGGATTTGGCGAGAACATGCCAAAATACGATAACAACACAGAAAATGGCCGTTCGCAAAATCGCCGGGTTGAGTTCTTAATCACTGCCAATGAAAAGATGAAGAATGAGGCTGCAAAAGAAACAGGAAACTAATTCAATAACAGTATTGATTCCGCAATAGATGCGGATTGATTCTCATTTATGTTACATTATTAATATCAAAATTAAAAACAATTGTATGAAAACCAGAATCTTATATTTACTATTTATCCTTGCGATTTCAGTGTCGGCCGCTATGGCTCAGACAACTGATCGTGAAAAAATTTCCTTTGGCATTCTTGGTGGTGTAAATTTCCAGAATCTGAACGGAAAAGATTTTAATGGTGATAAACTTAAAAACGACATGCTATTGGGTTTCCATGGCGGTGTTAATGCACTAATACCCATTGCTCCGGAATTCTATTTTCAACCCGGAGTAATGTATTCAACAAAAGGTGCAAAAAACAAAAGTTCACTGGCAACTTCCACAACCAAAATCGGATACGTTGAAGTGCCCTTGAATTTGGTATACAAAGGTGCATTGGGCAACGGTTTTGTTATGCTGGGATTTGGGCCATATGTGGCTTACGGAATCTCCGGAAATGTAAAAACTGCGGGCAATTCGGTAACTCTTGATCAGGATATCAAATTTCAAAGCGTTGTAGAAGCTGGCGATCCATTGTTAGTTCCCTATTATAAAGCATTCGATGCCGGAGCCAACATCTTCTTCGGTTATCAAATGGCAAATGGGATATTTGCTCAACTGGATACTCAATTTGGGATGCTAAATATTAATCCTGAATACAAGGAATTTCCTTCAGACGAAACATCAGTAAAAAATACAGGCTTCGGTCTGTCATTAGGATATAGGTTTTAGGTTATAGTTTAGTTGGATAATTTGTGAAAGGAAGGCCATCTCTCAAAAGGAGTTGGTCTTTTTTAACTTCATGGTGAGCGGGTGACTTCAAGTCACCCGCTCACTAATCATTCAGAATGTGTGAATCATGTAACTATTCTTCATAGTTATGTAACACTTTTCCATACACATAGATGTAGGTTTGTGGACATAACATACTAAGCTAAAATTGAAATGGGAAAACAGAATCTGGTCATTAAAGTAATCCCTAAACTTCGGAATGCTACCGAGCATTCGATGAAGAAACTAAGTGAAAAAACGCTGGAACAAACAGATATTTTCAGTCATTTTTTTTCTGATATTGCCGATGTTACCCTGTTTATGATGCACCTCACCAAAGAGCTATTTTCGGGTAATTTTGAATGGAAAGAATTTTTCCGGCAATGTCATCAAATCGGGACGAAAACATTACCGCTTATTTCAATCACCGGAGCCATCATGGGTTTGGTGCTCACTATTCAGTCGCGCCCTGTATTGGTTGATTTTGGTGCTGTATCCATGCTTCCGGGAATGGTCGCCATTTCGTTGATCAGGGAAATGGGACCGGTAATTACCGCATTGATTTGCGCCGGAAAAATTGGTTCAGGAATGGGCGCAGAACTGGGCTCGATGAAGGTGACCGAGCAAATTGAAGCCATGGAAGTTTCGTCGACCAACCCGATGCGTTTTTTAGTGGTCACCCGGGTACTGGCGGCTACATTAATGATCCCGATACTAATTCTATATGCCGATTTACTAGGTATCATGGGAAGCTGGGTCGGTGCCAATATTAAAGGCGACTTAGCGTTTTCGCTATTTTTCTCACAGGCTTTTAGCCACATCGAATTTATCGATTTTCTACCTGCCGTTGTAAAATCGGTTTTTTTCGGGGCAGTTATCGGTCTGGTAGGTACTTATAAAGGATACCATGCCGGCCGCGGAACCGAAAGTGTTGGTAAAGCAGCAAATTCGGCAGTGGTTTTGGCTTCGCTCCTGGTTATCATTACAGATATGATTGCAGTACAAATTACCGATATGCTGATACAATGAACACAATCGCAACAGAAACCAATACTCCACTTCAACAGGTAATAGAAATTGCTAACCTGAAAAAATCATTTGGCAGTCAGCAGGTGCTTGAAGATGTTTCTTTAAACCTGTTTAAAGGTGAAAACCTGGTGGTATTAGGAAAATCAGGCTCCGGAAAATCTGTCCTGATTAAATGTATTGTCCGCTTATTAATTCCTGACGGTGGAACGATTCAGGTGCTTGGCGAAAATATAAGCACACTAAAAAGTGATCAGTTAGGCAAATTGCGACAGAAAATTGGTTTTCTTTTTCAGAGTGGCGCTCTATACGATTCCATGTCAGTAAAAGAGAATCTCGAATTCCCGTTGCGCCGAATCAGGAAGAACCTGACTGAAAAAGAAATTCAGGAAAAGATTCTGGAAGTTTTGGAAAATGTAGGTCTGGCCGATGC
>JBASYJ010000210.1:0-7480 GCA_049277435.1 Prolixibacteraceae bacterium | reverse complement strand
TGGCAAATCGGGATATACGCTGGGATTTATTGTTTTTGTCATTTTATCTATTCTTAGTATTGGTATTGTTCTCTTTTTAAAGCAAAAACACCAGAAACAGAAGTTAATGTAAAATTCCGGTCCTTTTTAGATTCTGTAGTACAAAAAAAATTTAAACCGTTCACAATGGGCTTATTGAATAAACTTTTTTATTTCAGCAAAGAGGTAAAAAAAACGAACGACAAACATGTTGCAATTACCAGTGAAAACCGCGATTGGGAGCGTATGTACCGCAACCGGTGGCAGCACGACAAGGTTGTTCGCTCCACGCATGGAGTAAATTGTACAGGGTCCTGTTCATGGAAAATTTTCGTAAAAAATGGCCTGGTCACCTGGGAAACGCAGCAAACCGACTACCCGAGAACACGTCCGGGAATGCCTAATCACGAACCAAGGGGTTGTCCACGTGGAGCCAGTTATTCCTGGTACCTGTACAGCGCCAATCGGGTAAAATATCCAATGATACGAGGGGAGTTGCTCACAGCCTATAAAGAAGCAAAAGCCCGTCTTTCTGATCCGGTTAAAGCCTGGGAGGCTGTGGTCAGAGATCCGGTCATTTCAAAACAATATAAAGCTGCCCGCGGACTGGGAGGTTTCATCCGTGCTGAATGGGATGAAGTAAATGAAATCATGGCAGCTGCAAATATTTATACTATAAAAACGTATGGTCCCGACCGCCTTGCAGGGTTCTCCCCTATTCCGGCCATGTCAATGGTTTCTTATGCGGCTGGCACACGTTATCTTAGCCTGATAGGGGGCACAGTGCTCAGTTTCTACGATTTCTATTGCGATCTGCCACCGGCATCGCCACAGACCTGGGGCGAGCAAACCGATGTTCCTGAAAGTGCCGATTGGTACAATTCATCATTCCTGATGCTCTGGGGATCGAATGTTCCGCTGACGCGCACTCCTGATTCGCCTTTCTATACTCAAGTTCGTTATAAAGGGACAAAATCGATCGTCATTGCCCCCGACTACAGCGATGCCGTTAAATTTGCCGATTTGTGGATGAAACCCAAACAAGGTACCGATGCTGCGTTGGGTATGGCAATGGGACATGTGATTCTGAAAGAATTCTACATCAACAAAAAAACACCCTATTTCGAAAAATATGCCCGTCAATATTCAGATTTGCCATTTCTGGTGAAGATTGAGAAAAAAGACGGGAAATACCTGAGCGGAACTCTTCTCCGGGACAGTGATCTTAAAAACATGCCCGATGCAGGCGAAAAATCGGAATGGAAACCTGTTTTACTCGACGAATTGTCGGGCAACTATGTGGTGCCAAATGGGACAATCGGATCGCGATGGGAGAAAAAACAAAAATGGAATCTGGAACTAAAGGATAGCAATACCGGCGCCGACATTATTCCTGAACTTTCACTTTTTGAAAAGCATGATGAAGTGATTCAGGTGCAGTTCCCATATTTTGGCGGATCGACTTTTAAACACGAACATTTTTCGGCAACAGGGCACGACGATATTATTGAACGTAAAGTGCCGGTCAGGAAAATCAAAACCATTCAGGGTGAAATTTATACCTGCACTGTATTTGACCTGATGGTTGCCAATTATGGAATTGACCGTGGTTTTGATGACCCGAATTCAGCAAAAAATTATGATGAAGATTTGCCTTTTACTCCAAAATGGCAGGAAAAAATCACCGGAGTTCCCGCTCAACACATCATCTCTACCGCCAGGCAATTTGCTGAGAATGCAGCGGCTACCGAAGGAAAGTCAATGATTATTATTGGGGCTGGAGTCAACCACTGGTATCATACCGATATGATTTACCGGAGCGCCATCAACATGCTGGTATTTTGCGGATGTGTCGGCCAGTCAGGAGGAGGATGGTCCCATTATGTGGGTCAGGAAAAACTCAGACCTCAGACAGGCTGGCTACCCCTGGCATTTGGCCTCGACTGGAACCGTCCCCCACGACACATGAACACCACGTCGTTCATGTATATGCATACTGATCAATGGCGTTACGAGAAGTTGAAATTAAACGAATTGGTCTCGCCACTTGCGAATAAGTCGGACTGGGAAAATCTTTCACTCATCGATTGCAATGTTCGCGCTGAACGCATGGGCTGGCTGCCCAGTGCTCCTCAATTAAGCAAGAATCCCCTAACTATCGCCAAAGAAGCTGAAGCTGCAGGGTTGACTCCGGAGGAATATGTGGTTGCGCAACTTAAAAACGGCCAATTGAATATCGCTTCCGAAGATCCCGACGATCCGGCCAACTTCCCGCGCAACCTGTTTGTTTGGCGATCGAACCTGCTGGGGTCAAGCGCCAAAGGGATGGAATATTTTATGAAGCACTTGCTGGGAGCACAAAATAGTGTTCAGGGCAACGATCTGAAAGAATTGGGACAAACCTTGCCTTCCGAAGTAAAATGGCACGATGAAGCCCCGGAAGGGAAGCTTGATCTGCTGGTGACCCTCGATTTCAGAATGTCAACGACTGGCTTACATTCAGACATTTTGCTTCCGGCCGCTTCGTGGTACGAAAAAAACGATCTGAGCACCAGCGACATGCATCCATTTATACATCCATTTTCACGGGCGGTTGATCCTGTATGGGAATCAAGAACCGACTGGGATATATTCAAAGGTCTTGCAGAAAAATTCTCAGTACTTTCAAAGGGACATCTGGGTAATGAAACAGATGTCGTACTGCTTCCGTTGCAACACGATTCGCCAATGGAGTTATCGGAGACTACCGACGCAAAAGATTGGAAAAATTCGGATTTAGAAATAAAGCCAGGAATCAACTTTTCAAAAATAATCACTCTGAAGCGCAATTATCCGGAAACCTACAATCGGTTCACCAGTCTGGGGCCATTGATGAAAATGCTGGGCAATGGCGGTAAAGGAATTAACTGGAACACAGAGGCAGAAATAGAATTGCTGGCACTCCTCAATAATACCAAGAGTGAAGAAGGTGAAACCAAAGGCCTTCCGAAGATTGAAACGGACATCCAGGCTGCTGAGGTTATTCTTTCTCTGGCTCCTGAGACCAATGGCGCGGTTGCCATGAAAGCATGGAAAGCGCTGGAAGCAATTACAGGACGCAAGCACACGCATCTGGCTTTAGGCCGCGAGGAGGAAAAAATACGTTACCACGACTTGCTTTCGCAACCTCGAAAGATCATCACTTCGCCTATCTGGAGCGGCATCGACTCCGAAAAGGTATCGTACAATGCCGGTTATACCAATGTGCATGAGCTGATTCCATGGCGCACCCTCACCGGCAGACAAACCCTGTATCAGGATCATCCCTGGATGATTGCCTTTGGTGAGAACATGGTTACTTACAAGCCGCCAATCAATACTAAATCAATACTTGAAGTATTGGGCAAAGTGGACAAGGACGACGAATATATGGTCATAAATATCATGACACCACATAATAAGTGGACCATCCACTCTTCGTGGTCTGACAATTTGGTCATGCTCACCCTAGGTCGGGGAGGTCCGGTAGCCTGGATGAGCGAAACTGATGCTGCCAGCATTGGTCTTAAAGACAACGACTGGATTGAAGTATTTAACAGCAACGGGGCATCAGTAGCCCGGCTGATTGTGTCACAGCGGATTCCTGTTGGAGCACTGATCATGTATCACAACCAGGAACGTACCGTGAATATGCCTGTTAGTCAATTGACAGGCAACCGTGGCGGGGTACATAACTCAGTGGAACGCTTGTGTCTGAAACCGACTCACATGATTGGCGGATATGCTCAATTGTCTTATGGTTTTAACTACTACGGAACGATCGGGTCAAACCGCGACGAGTTTGTGGTGGTCCGTAAAATGAAAAAAGTGGAATGGAAAGACGAAGAACTAAAGGATTAACACGTTTAATACTCATCAGATTATGAAAATACAGGCTCAAATTGCAATGGTATTAAACCTCGACAAATGTATCGGATGTCATACTTGTTCGGTTACCTGCAAAAATGTGTGGACTACCCGTAAAGGGGTGGAATATGCCTGGTTCAACAATGTGGAGACCAAGCCGGGTACGGGTTATCCTACTGATTGGGAGAATCAGGAGAAATGGAAGGGGGGTTGGATGCTTGACAAATCGAAGCTTCGCCCACGAATGGGGAATAAAACAGGGATCATGAAAAATATTTTTTCCAATCCTAATCTGCCCCAAATTGATGATTATTACGAACCGTTCACCTTCAATTACAGCGTCTTACATTCGTCAGCGAAGTTTGCAACACCACCATCAGCAAGGCCACATTCCATGATAACCGGTCTTCCGATGGAAAAAATAGAGAAAGGCCCGAACTGGGAAGATAATCTGGGGGGCGCTTTTGAGGAACGAAGCAAAGAGAAGAATTTCGAAGACGTTGATAAACAGATATACAGCAAGTTCGAGAATGCCTTTATGATGTATTTGCCGCGCTTGTGCGAACATTGCCTCAACCCGACCTGCGTAGCCGCTTGTCCTTCCGGAGCAATATACAAACGCGAAGATGATGGCATCGTACTCATCGACCAGGATCGATGCCGCGGTTGGCGTCAGTGTGTGAGCGCCTGTCCATATAAAAAAATCTATTTCAACTGGAAGACCAAACGTTCCGAAAAATGTACGCTTTGTTATCCTAAAATTGAAAACGGCGAACCAACCATCTGCAGCGAAACCTGCGTGGGAAGGATCAGGTATATCGGCGTAATGCTGTACGACGCCGAAAAAATCAAAGAATCAGCCTCAGCCGAAAATCCGGTTGATCTGTATCAGTCCCATCTTGACATTTTCCTTGATCCCAATAATCCGGAAATTGCAGAAGAGGCCCGCAGACAGGGGATTCCCGACAACTTTATCAAGGCTGCCCAAAATTCGCCGGTGTACAAAATGGCTGTAGAGTGGAAAGTGGCTTTTCCGCTTCATCCCGAGTACCGCACATTACCGATGGTTTGGTACACTCCGCCACTCTCACCCATTCAGGAAGAAGTGGAAAGCGGGAAACTGGGGTTTAATGGTATTATTCCTGATGTTGATATGCTGCGTATTCCAGTAAAATATTTAGCAAATATGTTCACCGCTGGCGATGAAAAGCCGGTAAGAGAAGCATTGGTAAAGATGCTCGCCATGCGTGCTTTCATGAGGAGCAAAACCGTAGAAAACAGTGTAGATGATAAGGTATTACAGGGAACCGGCCTGACCCGGGAAATGGTTGAAGAAATGTATCGCTACATGGCCATAGCCGATTATGAAGACCGGTTTGTCATACCAGTATCACATAAAGAATACGCTTTCGATGCCTTTGGCGACAAGGCCGGATGCGGCTTTAGCGACGGCGAAGGCTGCGGCAGCATGGAAAGTCGATTAAAAAACTTGTTTGGAGGAATGTAAAATGTTAAAAACCTATCGAATATTATCGCTGTTGATGACCTATCCCAACGAGGAAATTTACTCTTTTCTGCCACAGGCAAATGCTGCACTTCAGGAGGAAGATTTATTGAATGCGGAAGCCATTTCCGGAGTTGATGTGTTTATTGATTTTTTTGCCCTGAAACCGCTTACTTTCTGGCAGGAATTCTATGTGCAACTCTTCGATTATTCGCGCTCGGTTTCACTTTACCTGTTTGAACATGTGCATGGCGATTCAAAAGACCGGGGCCAGGCAATGGTTGACCTGATCGAGCTTTACAAAGAAAACGGCTTGCAGATCAACCAATCTGAATTGCCCGATTTCCTGCCCGTGTTCCTTGAATTCCTTGCCTTACAGACATCCTTGAAATCAAGTGAATATCTGGCTGAGATTATTGATATAGTTGGGTTTATATACAGAAAGCTTGAAGAGAAAGATAATCCGTATCAGTACCTTCTGGCAGCGATTATTAACTTGTCGGCCAAACAACCTGCCGAGGCAAGAATACAACAAATGGTATCCAACATGCCTGAAATCAGCATCGATGAAGCTTATGAAGAAAAACCGGTGACATTTGCCAGCGATAACCCATGTACAACTTGTAAATCATAGATCTTATGGATAATTTTATCAACAACCTGTTATTTACCTACCTGCCTCATATTTCAATGACCTTATTCTGGTTTGGTGTAATTACACGAATTGTTATATCTCCACAATCGATACAGGCCGAATCGAGCCAGTTTCTATCAAAAAAAGGACAACGATGGGGCGGGAACCTGTTTCATTATGGTATTCTTATGGTATTCATCGGGCATTTCACTGGTCTCTACACTCCGGAAAACCTCTATCACCTTGTGATGACTACTGCCACTAAAAGAGCGTTGGCAATTACGATGGGTTCTATTTTTGGCACCTCCGCCTTTGTGGGCATCATTATTCTACTTATCAGACGATTAAAAAATCAAAGACTAAGAATGAACAGCAAACCTCAGGACATTCTGCTGATTGTATTGCTTCTGGTTGAGATGGGGCTGGGAATGGGTTCCATATTTATTACGGCTGGTTCTTCCATTGAAAATTATGCGGAACTGGGCATCTGGGCTCAAAAAGTCATTACCTTTCAACCCGATGCAGGGGCAGTAATTGCAGGTCACAGTTTGATTTATAAGATGCACATTGTCACCGGACTTTTCATCTTTATGATATTCCCTTACACCAAACTCATGCACATGCTTGTAATGCCTGTTGCTTATTTTTTCAGATCGGGTTATCAACTGGTAAGGCGTGGATTTACGAAACGACCAGCCTGAAGTATTCTACATCTGGCCTAAAGCTTCTTTACCGGCCTCTGTAAGATTTTCGACCGACCACATTGGTTCCCAAACAAGATTTATATTGACTTCAAAATTGGGATAACAGGATTCGATTTGCTGTTGGGCATCTTCCATGATTAAGCCGCCCATCGGACATCCGGGTGAAGTAAGTGTTAAATCTATACCGATTTTATGTTCCGACTCATTATAAGTCACGCCATAAATTAATCCCAGATCAATAATATTAACCATTAATTCCGGGTCAACAACCTCTTTCAGTAGTTCGAATATTTGTTTTTCTTCCGTATTCATAATGCGACTATTTATTTTTTGGTTTGTGAAATATGATTTTGAACAGATTAAAATTATAAAGCGATGCCGACAGAAGTAGGATGATTCCACCCGAAATCAATAAATCAGTGATAGAGGCAGAGATTCCGATCAGTAGCATTACAAATCCAAGTGCAAAAAGCCATAACTGAGCATTGGCCGCTTTTTCAGAATAAAGGTCTTTCGGTAAGGGCAGTACCACTTTTCCGATCCTCCCCCGGTAAACTTTCAGCCATACAATAAAAGGCAATGTTTTGTATGTTTGCCCCATTACTAATCAGGGCAAACGCATCTAAAAAAAACATTGCATTTAAGTAACTGAATATCAGTAATAAAGCTTGTTTTTGCCATATAAAAATCGTATATTTATCTGATAATCAGATAGATAATAATGATTCGTAAAAA
>JBASYJ010000209.1:0-36736 GCA_049277435.1 Prolixibacteraceae bacterium | reverse complement strand
TTGATGGCGAGAATAACTTTCTTAACGCTATGCTAAAAGTTATTTCCCGACTTCAACAACGAATAATCATCAGCATTCTTGTAATCTATCATATTAAAAATTCGCATTTACTAATTGAATTTTCGTCAGGACATGTCCTGACCAATTCCATTTTATTGATCGAATTTCAGGTTAAAGACTACTACTTCGGGACGGTTACCGGTTCTGACAGAAGGTCCCCAGGTTCCGTATCCGGAGGAAACATAAAAATTGGTATTCCCCTTCTTCAGCAGGCCCCAGCTCAGTTCAAAAATGGCTTCGGTCATATAATTAAACGGCCAGAGCTGTCCGTTATGAGTGTGTCCGGAAAGGTGTAAGTCGACATTTTCACGGGCTGCTTCATCCAGGTTAAACGGTTGGTGGTTCATTACGATTACTGGCTTGGAACTGTCTAAACCCCGAAGTAATCCGGCAAGTGGTTTTACGCCAAAGTTTCCCCGGCTTCCTGAACGGTCGTTCCGGCCAATGAGCTGAATACCATTGGCCAAAGTCACTGTGTCATCAAGTAATACTTTAATGTTAATGCTTTGCAGATACGGCAAGGTTTTATCGATTCCTCCAATGTATTCGTGATTTCCCAGGATGGCATATACACCAAGCGGAGTTTTTATTTCCTGAATGTGCCTTCCCAGATTTTTACGAAGCACCGGCGCAATTTCACCGTCAACCAGATCGCCGCAGAGCAAAACCAAATCGGGTTTTTGTTCCTGAATTATTTCAACAAACCGTTTTTCATTTCGTTCGCCAATCAATGCTCCCAGGTGAATGTCGGAAGCCATCAGTATTTTAATTTCCGGAGAACCTGATACTTTTTTATGAATCGTAATCGGTATTTGTTTTACATTGACCCACAACGCGTTGATGTGACCGGAAATGACAATTAAAGTGACCAGTGCAAAAACTCCAAGTCCGAGTCGGAACCGGAACAATCCGGAAACCGGTGGCAGAAAGTGGAAAAAATGGTTGGCTATCCGGATTAAATCGATCAGGAAAATGGCAATAAAAAGGTAAAGCATGTAAGCCAGCCAGAACGAACCAATCCGATACACCCATTCACTAAAAACAGATGAAAATGTCCGTTCAAGAATTGATCCTGCGATAAAGGAAGAAACTACTGCCCAGAATATTGCTTTATACCATAATTTCATGGGCTGGCTCAGCGAAAAAGCCTGAAGTCCGCGGATGAAAAGGTAATAATTGACAGATGAATAAATTATCAGAACGATGCTGAAAAAAAATAAGAATCCGGGGATACGCATAAATCAAGGATTTTACTAAAGTAAAGGCAAAAGGAATTTGAACGAATGCTTATTTGCCAGCTTCTTCGTCCTGGTCGTCCGGTTCTTCAATTTCAAGTACCTCCTGAACATTCATAAATTCTTCGGCAAACCGTTCGATCCACTCGGTAAGCTGAGCTGCAAAAAGAACGCGCTGGCCACGTGGCAAACTCTCTGAAAGGCGGTCGATCTGTGTATAATTCAAGCTTTTAATCACCATTTCGGCATCGTCGATGGCAAATATTTTAACCACTCCCAGGTTCAGTGCATACCGCGAATAAATCACATTCAACCGTTTTGCTGTTCCGATTACCACATCCGACCCCATGTAAATTTTATCCTTTTGGTCATCGATTTTTTCATCATCACAGGCTGTGTGAACCCGCAAATCAGTGTAATCGCCCAGTCGGTCAAATTCTGCTTTCATTTCATTGGCCCGGTTGGTATCCGGAACCAGGATGATGGCCCGCGGATTATCGTCGAGCGAAGCTTTCAACCGATGGAGCACGCTTACTACAATGGTGGTGGTTTTACCCGCCTTATCACCGGCAATGCAGACCAGATCGCGACCGCTCTTGATGCGTGGAATACAAAGCCGCTCTAATTCCGTTGATTCGGTAAATCCTTTTTCTTCCAGGGATTCTATAAGTTGTGAATCTAATTTTTCGTGTATCATCGTTTTTATATTATTTGAAATCTATTAAAGTCTTAAATACAGTTTGTTCCTGATATTGATTGCAAGTTTCTGTTATTCCGTCCGGAATATGAAATAGAATAAGAAATCACTATTCGCCGGACGATGCATCCTTTCGATTTCTGTTCCAGATCAATAAATTTATTCTCTTGTAATCAGCTACTGCAAATTGCAACAACTAACGGTGGCTGAACACTTCGACTAATCCGGCTTTACCCGAGTTCAACAATCGTAATTCCTGATCCGCCAAACTGAACGTGCTCATCACGCATGGATTTTACAATCGGTTCGGCCTTCAGATAGTTACGAATCATTTCTTTCAGGATACCGTTTCCTTTTCCGTGCAGAATCCGTATTTCACTGTAATCAAGCATAATCGCATCATCAATAAATGCTTGAATCGTTTGTAATGCCTCTTCGCCCCGCTGACCGCGAACATCGATTTCGCGCTTGAAATTCAGACGTTTTTCGCTCAGACCTTTATTTATATTCGGAATGGTCTGGTTGTAAGTTTTCTGTATTTTCTTCGCTTCGTTACTGCTTATTTTCTTCAGTTTATCGCGCTTCACTGAAGTACGGATATGACCAAAAGCTACCACAACATTTTTATCATTCAATTCCAGAATTTCACCAATATTCTGGTTTCCTTCCATCAAAACCTTGTCGCCGGCTTTCCATTCCTCAGGTTCAATCTCCTTCTCCTTTTCCTTCGCGGCAACCGGTTTCTTTTCAGGTCGTTTTTCATTCCGGCGTGATTCTTTTTCCTTCAATTTCTGAATTTTCTGGGAAATGAAATCATCCTGCTCTTTTGAAGAATCGTCAACCTCCTTTTTAAATTCAGTCAGTTTTGCCCTGATTTGTTTCGTTTTTTCCTTATCAGCCTGGCTTTCACGAATCTCCCGAATCGTATTTTCAATGCGTTTGTTGGCTTCAGAAAGTACCTGATCGGCTTCCAGGCGGGCCTTTT
Source organism: Prolixibacteraceae bacterium (assembly GCA_049277435.1). Taxonomy (GTDB): domain Bacteria; phylum Bacteroidota; class Bacteroidia; order Bacteroidales; family Prolixibacteraceae; genus Aquipluma. The sequence goes on along the minus strand of JBASYJ010000209.1, from coordinate 33,759 downwards.
GCAAGATTTCCTTTCGTTGTTTTTCCAGCGAACCAAGGTCGGTTTCATATTTCTCAGCCAGATCATCCAGCGATTTTTCCACTTTCCGGATTTTCTGCCGTTTGGTTTCCCAGTACCGTTTGTCTCGAACAATATCGCGCAAATGCTTGTCAAAATTGATGTGATCTTTTCCGATTTTCTCAGTAGCATCCAAAAGAATTTGCTCCGGAAGTCCGATTTTTCGGGCAATTTCGAAAGCAAACGAACTACCCGGTTTACCAATATCGAGTTGAAACATTGGTTCCATTTTAGCCGAATCGTACATCATGGCAGCATTTTCAATCCCTTCCGAAGACGATGCGTAATGTTTCAGGTTGGTATAGTGGGTGGTTATCACACCGAATGCCTTCATTTGATCCAGCTGAGCCAGAATCGATTCTGCAATTGCACCTCCCAGCATAGGTTCAGTTCCGGTTCCAAATTCATCAATCAGAACAAGCGTTCTTTCATTTGAATTCTTCAGGAAATATTTCATGTTCATGAGGTGAGAACTGTAGGTACTCAAATCATTGTCAATGGATTGCTCATCGCCAATGTCGATAAACAGATTCTGAAAAATCCCGGCTGCGCTGCTTTCCCTGACCGGAATCAGCAATCCGCACTGAAGCATGTATTGCAGCAAACCTACTGTTTTGAGGCAAACTGATTTTCCACCGGCATTTGGTCCTGAAATCAGCAAGATATGTTTCTTAGGGGCCAATCGGATATTTAGCGGAACGACCTGACGGTTTTCACGTTTCAGGGCCATCATCAGCAGCGGGTGAACAGCCCCCTCCCAATCAAGCTGACAGGTATTTTCCAGATAAGGTTTTATTGCGTTAATCTCAATTCCATAAATTGCTTTCGCACGGATAAAATCAATCTTTCCAAGGAATTCGTATGCCAGGAGCAGATCAGGCAAATAGGGCCGGATATCGTTTGAAAACACGGTTAAGATCTTCACAATCTCGCGCATTTCGGCGTATTCGAGTTCCCGGATCTGGTTGTTCATTTCAACCACTTCAGCCGGTTCGATGTAGGAGGTTTTTCCGGTTGTCGATTCATCGTGTACAATCCCAATCAGTTTGCGCTTAAAGGCAGAAGCGACCGGAATTACTGCCCGTCCGTCGCGAATGGCCACCGAGGCATCTTCCTCAACCAAACCATCATCCTGTGCTTTTTTCAGGATGGCCTGCAGGCGTTTCGAAACTCCGGATTGTTTGCTGAATAATTCCTTGCGTATGCGTGAAAGTTCAGGCGAAGCGCTGTCCTTTATTTTGCCGTATTTATTCAGGATCGAATCAATCCGGTCGAGCACATACGGGTAAACCTGAACGGTTGAAAGCATTCGTTTCAAGCTGGGAAGCTGATCTTCTTTGGTTTGTTTCAGGAAACGCACGATGCCCGAAATCGTATCCAGCGAGCGTTTCAGGTCAAACAATTCGTCCATCTCCAGAAACCGGCCTTCGATCCGGATTTTTGCGAGGGCTTCGCGCAAATCAAAATAAAAGCTGGTTGGGAAATTTTCCATTTCCCGGATGATGCTAACAAATTCGTTGACCAGGGAAAGGTTCTCGGTTAATCGGTCGAAATCTCCCGTAAAACGGATTTCGTCGACCAATTCTTTTCCCAGATTGCTTAAACACCGACCTTTCAGAAGTTCGCGGATGCGATCAAAACCTATTTTCGATTCAAAATTTTCAGGATATACCAGATTCATGCTTAAAAATTATGAGCACAAAAGTACGAAGGATATTTGATTCCGAGTTCCAAATTCCAAATTTCAAGCATGTGCATGGATTTCATCAGTCTTTCGGCACTTTTTCACCCGGGAAACGGCTGGCCCATTCTTTCCAGAACAAGCTTACTTCCGATTTCATCTCCTTGTGAAGAAGCAGGATTCCGAATAAATTGGGAATGGTCATCATGGCAATCGTAATTCCTGATAAAGTCCAGATGATGGTGGTATCGGCAAAGGAGGCGACAAAAAAACCAAGCACATAAACGATCCTGAAATACATATCGGCTTTCACACCAAACAGATAGATGATTGCCCGTCCACCATAATATGACCAGGAAATAGCCGTCGAGAAAGCAAAAAGCAGCAATCCGATGGAAACAATATACCGGCCATAAGAACCAAACCAGCTTTCAGTAAAAGCCTCGGTGGTTAAAGGGGCACTGTGAATCAGCGACTTTCCGGAGAAAATAAAATTCTCCGTGTTAACCAACTGTCCGTTTTTGACTTCAATTTCACCAGAATAATTTTCCTTTGCTTTTTGAATGATCACCTTTTCGGCTACCGACCTGGCGTGAATGATTGTTACCGGACTGGTAATTTCCCCATCAGCAACAGTCATATTTCCGGAGAATAAATCCAGGTTTTGTTTACCGGCCAGGTAATTGTGCAAAACGTTGATGCCTTCAGGATTTTGATCCGAATACACACCATTCAGGATGGTTAAATCGGAATATTGAAACTGGTTATCGATTTTTTTATTCCAGACTCCGGATGATAAAATAACCAGTCCGGTAAGCATACAAATGATAATGGTATCGATAAAAGGCTCGAGCAAAGCCACCAGTCCTTCAGAAACCGGTTCATGAGCGCGGGCTGCAGCATGCGCAATTGGCGCTGAACCCTGCCCTGCTTCGTTCGAAAACAGACCACGATTCACACCCCGGTTAAACGCAAATGAGAATCCGGCACCCAGAAATCCGCCAACGGCAGCAGTTCCGGTAAATACATCGCTGACAATAGAGATTAACGACGGAATGATATTCTGATAGTTATAACTAATAACACCAACCGCACCCAGAAAATAGATGATGGCCATGATTGGCACCAACTTTTCGGTAATCTTGGCGATCCGTTTAATTCCTCCGATGATGACAAAAGCAAGGAAAACCGACAAAACCGCTCCGGTTAGAATTTTACTGATTCCGAAGGTGGTAAACAGGGAACTGGCAATGCTGTTGATCTGCGGTAAACTTCCGGTACCAAATGATGAAAGAACTGTACCAATGGCAAATATTACTGCCAGCCACTTCATGTTCAGGCGGTTCTTCATGTAATACATTGGTCCACCGGAAACGGTTCCATCTTCAGCAATTTCACGGTATTTATGCGAAAGGGTAACTTCAACAAATTTGGTAGTCATCCCGATTACTGCGGTCATCAACATCCAAAACAAAGCACCGGGACCACCTAAATGGATGGCCAGCGCAACTCCGGCAATGTTTCCGGTACCAACTGTTCCGGATAAAGCAGTGGCCAGCGCCTGAAAATGCGAAGTATCACCAACATCGCCTTCGCGGTCAAACTTTCCGCGCACAATCCTGAACGAATGTTTTAAATAACGGAACTGGGGAAATTTAAGATAAATTGTAAAAAAAAGGCCTGTACCGAGCAGCAGATATACAAACCACTGTGAACTACCAACATAACTATCAATCAAAATCAAAACATCATTCAGTGTCTGCATATCCCCGTTTTTAATTAATCAATAATTGCTAAAAATAGTAAAACCTTTTAAACCTGAAAATCCGAATCTGGACTCACACCAATGTTACTTCAGTATAAAATAATTGTATTATCATGAATTGCAGGTTATTGAATTGTTAATGTCCATAATTTGAGGATTGGGCAGGCGTTTAATTCCCTTTTTTATCTAAATTTGTTCAATAATCAATCAAAAAATTCGATATGCTACCAAAATTTTTGCTCGCCGACAATTCTCAGGAAATGCCTGACATGCTTTATGTTGTACACAATCAGACCCCACGCTTTATTGTTGGAAGTGACATTGAAGATTTCTCTGTCAACCAAACCATCTACTGGATTGATGAAAAACCATCAGATAAAGACGAAATTGCTCAGTTGCTTGAAGAAGCCGAAGCTTTCCTTGAAGCTGAATTAGACAATCAGGACAATTACTTCGAAGACGGGGAGGACGATTAATCATGGCAGTAGAAAAACGTCTTTACCGGTCGAAAAATAAAATGGTAGCCGGCGTTTGCGCCGGACTGGGCGATTATCTGAATATGGACCCAACCATTGTGCGAATTCTGTACGTCGTTCTTTCTTTGGCCAGCGTTGGCTTTCCCGGACTTATTGCCTACCTGATCATGTGGGCCATTATTCCTGAAGAAAAATAACCTAATCCTGCTGTACTTGTTTCAGGCTCAGCTGAATTCTTTTTCGTTGGAAATCGACTTCGATAACTTTTACACGTACGTGCTGGTGCAATTTTACAATCTCAGATGGGTCGCTGATAAAACGGTCGGCCATCTGAGAAACATGTACCAATCCATCCTGTTTGACACCGACATCGACAAATGCCCCAAATTTGGTAATGTTGGTCACAATTCCGGGCAATTCCATTCCAATCTGCAAATCTTCTACAGCGTGAATATTCGATGCAAACTCGAATGTTTGAATTGCACTGCGCGGATCACGGCCAGGTTTTGCCAATTCCTTTTTAATATCTTCCAGGGTTGGTAATCCAACCTTCTCGCTGATATAATTTTTCCAGACTATTTGTTTCTGAAGTTCGGCATTCGCAATTAATTCCTGAATGCTGCATTTCAAATCATCAGCAATCTTTTTCACCACAAAATACGTTTCGGGGTGCACAGCCGAATTGTCGAGCGGATTTTTTGCTCCTGAAATACGGAGGAATCCTGCCGCCTGTTCGTAAGCTTTTGCACCCATTCGCGGTACTTTCTGAAGCTGGGTTCTGGAAGTGAACGGGCCGTTTTCTTTCCTGAAATCGACTATGTTTTGTGCCAGTTGCGGTCCTAATCCTGAAATGTAAACCAATAAATGCTGCGAAGCAGTATTCACATTCACCCCAACCAGGTTCACGCTCGACTCAACCACTTTGTCCAGACTGCTTTTTAATTTTTTCTGATCGACATCGTGCTGGTACTGCCCAACTCCAATCGATTTCGGATCGATTTTCACCAGTTCGGCCAAAGGATCGAGCAGGCGCCGGCCAATTGAAACAGCTCCTCTGACTGTCACATCGTATTCCGGAAACTCGTCGCGGGCAATTTTCGATGCCGAATAAATCGACGCTCCATCTTCTGAAACAACAAAAACATGAAGGTTTTGCCCTAAATTCAAATTCCGGATAAATTGTTCTGTTTCGCGACTGGCCGTTCCATTTCCGATAGCCACGGCTTCAATCTCATATTTATTTACCAGCGAAGCCACTTTTCTGGCAGCCAGTTCGGTTTGTTCCTGTGGTTTATGCGGATAAATCGTTTCATTATGCACTAAATTTCCCTGCGCATCCAAACAAACCAATTTACATCCTGAACGGAACCCCGGATCAAGGGCAAGCACCCGTTTTTGCCCAAGAGGTGCAGCCAGCAACAATTGGCGCAGGTTTCCGGCAAAAACCCGAATAGCTTCCTCATCGGCTTTCTCCTTTGATAAATTTGCAAATTCGGTTTCAATGGATGGCTCGAGCAACCGTTTATAGGCATCGGCAACTGCCAGTTCCATCTGGTAAGCACAATCGTTATTGCTGTGAATAAAAAAACGCTCCAGTCGCTGGATTGGTTCGTCGCTTTCAGGAGAAACCGAAACACGCAGAAAACCTTCATTTTCACCTCTGCGCATGGCCATCAGCCGATGAGAAGGACATTTTTTCAGCGGCTCGTTCCAATCAAAATAATCGTTGAATTTAGCGCCGTCCAACTCTTTACCCTTGACCACTTTACTTACAATCCGGGCAGATCGCTCAAACTCCCGGCGGACAATCGAACGTGCCTTTTCATTTTCATTGATCCATTCCGAGATGATATCCCTGGCTCCTTCCAGAGCATCGGTTATTGTTTCAACCTGATCATTCACAAACGAATAAGCTTTTCGTTCCAGGTCTGTTTCGTTTTGTCTCATGATCAAAGTTGCCAAAGGTTCCAGTCCCTTTTCACGGGCAATGGAAGCCCGGGTTCGTCGTTTTGGTTTATAGGGAAGATAAATATCTTCCAACTCAGTTGAATTAAAGCAATCCTCAATTCTCTTTTTCAGTTCATCCGTTAATAGATTTTGATCATCAATCGTTTTCAGAATAGTTTCTTTCCGCTTCAGGAGTTCTTCCATTCTTTCTTTTTCATCACGAATTGCTTCAATCTGAACTTCATCCAGACTTCCGGTACGTTCTTTTCTATATCTTGAAATAAACGGCACCGTGGCCCCTTCTTCCAATAATGAAATTGTATTATTCACCAGTGTTTCCTGTATACCAACTACTTGAGAAATAATACGAACTATATTTTGATCCATAATCACAGATTAAATTTGAGAATCGAAGGTAAGTCTTTTCAGGAAGAATTTCAGCGCAAAACACTTGTATTCCCAATCCAGACTGAACAAAAAAATCAAATTTCAAAAATACAACAATCAGCGTTTTTATGGCGAATTTTATGAGCAGAGATAAACATTTTATGGATTGACGATACAAATTCAGTCTATGCACCTGAAAAAATTATTGCTTAATTTTCAGGTACATGTTTCAATTTTTCATCAGAATGAAATAACTTTATATAAAAGTATAAAATGAGTCTATTTAATTCACTCCAGGGATTTGCGTTGAGCTTTATCCTGGTATATTTTACAATTCCTCCAATCATCAGGGTTTCGTTTGCCAAACACTTGTACGATACTCCAAATTCAAGAAAAGTATCCAAAACGATTATACCAACTTTAGGTGGAGTGGCCATATTTATTGGATTTATTCTAAGTACCATTATTGCCACAGGCGGATATAACTTCGGCGAACTGAAATACCTGATTGCGGCATTAATTATCATGTTTTTTATCGGGTTAAAAGATGATTTGATCGAAATCTCTGCCAAAAAGAAATTATTTGCTCAGATTGTTACTGCATTGATGCTGATTGTACTTGGAGATTTTCGGTTTACAAGCCTGCAAGGGACCTTTGGGGTGAATGAAATCTCTTACCCCATCAGTTTTTTTCTGACTCTTTTTGTCATGATTGCCATCATCAATGCATTCAACTTAATTGATGGGATTGATGGACTGGCGGCAGGAATAAGCATACTAATTTCCCTGGTATTTGGGAGTTGGTTTATTTTGTCCGGTTTTGCTGAATATGGTGTGATGTCATTTTGCTTAGCCGGAAGTCTGGTAGCTTTTTTTATTTACAATGTCTTTGGCAAAAAGCACAAGATTTTCATGGGCGATACCGGATCGCTAATTTTAGGTGTAATTATGGTTGTTTTGGTAATCAAGTTTAACGAATTTAATTTAAATCCGGAACTGCCTACCCGAATCAACAATGCTCCAGTTGTATCAATTGGAATCCTCATCATTCCCATAATTGATACGCTACGTGTAGTTTTTATCCGGATTTCAGAGAGCCGGTCTCCTTTTTCTCCCGACATGAATCACATTCATCACAGCTTCCTCCGACTCGGATTTTCTCATTTGAAAACTACCCTGATGATGGTTCTGATCAATATCTTTTTTATAATTTTCACCATCTCACTCCATCAGATTCTGAACATAAACAACCTGATAATAAGTACATTTAGCTTTGGATTTATCATTACCTATCTGCCAGGTCAGATCTTGAAAAAAAAGGATAAAAAAATACCTCATTTAAAGTGAAACCAATAAACAAAAACTATGAAAAAATTAATCAACTTAACACTTTTATTCGTTCTAACAACAACTTTCTTCTCATTGAATGCAGAGGCAGAAATTAAAAAAAATTCAATCCTTGGAGAATGGATTTATGAAGTATCGGATGCTCCTTATGGCTACGAAAAAGGAAGTTTAATCTTTTCTGAAAAAGATGGAAAAACCATTTGTGTAGTAAAATTGGAAGCAGGTGAATTAACTGTAAGCGACCTGGTCCTGGAAAAGGGAAAAGTTTCATTTACCGTGATGGTTGAAGGAAGTCCGGTGGAAGTAAAACTGATCCGTGAAAAGGATAAATTAGCCGGAACAGTGGATTCCCCAGAGGGCCCCAAAACGATTACAGCCTTAAAAAAATAAATCTGATATCCAGCATTTTAAAACCGAAATTACAACAATTAGTTTCGGTTTTATTTTCGAATATGGTTCGTTCCCTGAACGACAATCAATCGTTCAGCGTATTTTTGCAATTTGTTTCCGAAGCCGTAATCCAAATAGAACAGCAGCAGTGCCAAGTCCAAAAACAAAGCCCATCCAAACACCAGGAGCTCCCAGATTAAAACTAAAAGCCATCAGATAACTTACCGGTAGACTTATGATAATGTAGGAAAAAAAGGCCATAAACATCGGAATCCGAACATCGGCTATTCCACGCAAAGCTCCCAGCAGAACCACCTGCACTCCGTCGAATATCTGAAAAAATGCCCCGACCACAAGTAATCCTGCAGCAATTTTCACAACCGCCGGATCGGAAGTAAATAAAAGCGGAACCTGGTTCCGGAGCAGCACAAAAAGTATCCCCATCAGTGACATGAAGCCAATAACCATGTGCAGCGATGCGATGACCGATTGTTTCAGGTCATGTTTACTAAATTCTCCCAATGCATGACTTACCCGGATGGTTGTTCCGGATGCCAGTCCAAATGAAATCATATAGGTCATGGATGCCATGCCGATGGCCACCTGATGTCCGGCCAGTGATTCTTTTGAGATCCAGCCCAACATGATCGCTCCAATACTGAACGAAAGAATTTCAATGACCATCTGAAGGCCAATTGGCAACCCAATCGATAAAACCCGTTTAATTTTTAAGCTTTCAAATCCGGAATGAAGCGCTTCTGAAAAATAAATTTTGAAAGCTGGATTTCTGAAAATAACCAGTACAAAAACAATGGGCATGATAATCCTTGAAATTAAAGTCGCATATCCGGCGCCGTTCAGGCCTAAGGCAGGAAAACCCAATTTACCGTAAATAAGAATGTAGTTCAATCCAATATTTACCAGATTTGCCACAATGGTTATGGTCATGGCAATTCTTGTATTGCCGATTCCCTCGAAGAACTGTTTAATTGAAAAAAACAGCATGAGCGGGACAAGCGACGAAACCTGAATCAAATAATACGGAATAGCCATTCGGACAACATCTTCACTTTGCCCCATGTGATTCATAAAAAGTACAACCGACGACATTGCCAATCCGATGAGCAATGACGAAATAAAATAGATCAGGACTCCATTTTTCAGCCAGCTACCCATGTTCGTTTTATTTTTTGAACTGAAAGCATGACCAACCAATGGAGTTAAACCAAATGTAATTCCGAGCCCGAACAACATTCCGACATGAAACACACTGATGGCAAATGAAGCAGCAGCCAATTCGGTTGTTCCAACATGCCCCACCATCATGTTGTCAGCCAAATTCACGGTCACCTGGCCAATCTGGGCCAGTATCACCGGGATGGCCAGCGTCAGGTTCTTCCGGTAAACAGGAAAATATTCAGTAAAATTCACCTTTGAATAGTTCAGAAATTCAGCGCAAAGAAAGGAATTATAAAGAGAACCAATAACTGAATTTGACCATAAATACATTTTCCGGTTTCACATCCCAGATTTTCCCGAAACTCTTCCAGATGGATTGATCCAGCTGATCGGAATAACCGGCACGTGTATTGGTCCATACCAGGTACAAAGTTGATCCTGGTCTGAATTCCCAGCGGCCAACCAGATTTGATCTGAATTCCTGATAATTAAAATCAGGATTGTGAATGGTGTAATTTGATCCGTTCGGATTTTGAAGCATATAATCCTTATTTGTAAGCGTATATGGATTCAAATCAACATACCGTTTATCGAGCGCCTTATTCGAGGCATCATCAACTTCCCTGAAGTTTGAATATTTTCCTGTTGAAGCATAAGGATTGGCATAATACTGAAGCGAGATTTCAGGCGAAATAAAATATTCGCACCGGAGTGTCGAGTAAACTGTATTTCGATCAATTGTTCCAACCAGGTATTTTTTGTCGCCATCCAATGTCGTAAACCGGGTTACAAACTGGTGATGATCGGCCGAATTATCAAAAATCGTTCTCGACGAAATGCTAAACCGGTTGTTTACCTGCCATTTCCAGAATGCGGTAAAATAATTTGTTGTTGAGATTTTGTCGGAATAGAATCCCAAACGTGGGCCAAAGCCTGCTGAAAAATCTTTAACCGCATTCGTTTGAATATACAATTCGGCAGCAGTATAGTCATCTTTAACAAGTCCTGGTCCACCGCGAAGCTCACGTGTGTCAAAAATATTGAAGTAATTTTTGATGTTCAGGTGTACATTCCACAAATTATTAAACTGAAGGTAACCGTGCAATTTCAACCAGTCGAGCGTGTTTTCCAAACCAAAACTCATGTTGTGTTCCTGTTCAAACTCAATAAAATAACTCCGGACAATTCCTTTTGGATGATTGACCGTATATTTCAGATTTAGTTTTTCTTCAATAATATCAGCCTGGTACAGGAATCCAACATCATTAAAATCCACACCCGGCGAACGCCAGTTTATTGAACCAACAGCCCTGAATTTTCCACTTTGTTTTCCTCCCCGGAACAATCCTCCCCATCCGGATAAATTTGTTTTTTCGGCATCATATTCCAGGTAGTCAGCATCGGTGCGCTGATAATAATGAACAGGTGATAACTGAAGCCGCGAAATGGCATTCTTATCACCACTGATGTCACTGAAAAAGCCCTTAAAATCAACAAAATATTTACGTTTTTTCCAATTGTGCTGAAAATCGATACCTCCGGCAAGGGCTGATTTTGACAGGAAATTCAGATGTTCATCATTGATGTCCCTGAGCGTTGAAGTTACCATCCCACCCAAAACAGTATTTCCTTTATTAAAATCCTGTTTGATCCGGCCAACCATAAAACTGGTAAAAGGCTCAACAGTCATTTTCTTTTTCGCATCAGCATTGTAAATTGTAGCATTTTCTTTTGCTGTAATACTTTGTACAACTCCAACCGACAAACCATTTTTAGTTTTTCCGGTTAATTTCAGCGCATCCAGGATTGGGGTATTGTCGGCAATCGCGAGGGTTTGGTTTTCTTCCAGATCAGGATAATAACCCGGTTCATGCCCTATTCTCCGGCTGTAGAACAACATATCGCCGCCCATACTAAAATCAAGAATGGTATTCCCTTCCAAAAAGAAAGGACGTTTTTCTTCGTTGAATACTTCATAGGAAGTCAGATTCAGTACTGCCGGATCGGCTTCAACCTGACCAAAATCGGGATTAATCGCATAATCCAGTGTAAAACCCGATGTCAGCCCAACTTTTCCATCCAATCCGTATCCAAAGTTTGTTTTGTTCCTGAGATCGGTATTCGGACTATACCTGGTACTCAGATAGGGTAAAAACTCGTAATTTGTCTTTGGATTTACCCCCTCAATACCTTTCAATTCGCCAAACAAATAAACCATAGCCGGAGCATCTATCGGAATAAGTTTCCATTGACTTTCTTCATTTAAACGGTCAATCCATCGCCACACATGCATTCCCCAGACTTGTTCTTTTCCTGGGGCAAAGCGGATCTGACTAAACGGTATTTGCATTTCCGAGGTCCACATTGAATCAGTAACCTGAGATTTTCCATCCCAGACCGCATTCCAGTTAAAATCCCACAAATAAGATCCCAAATGTACCAGGTCAACTTTTTGTCCCGATGCGGCCACATTAAATTCGTATGCAGTTTGTTTATCGTGGTATGAATCGATTGCAATTCCGGCAATATCGCCTGCCAGCTCATCTCTCCGGCTTAAAATTGATCTGATTTCGCCCGGACCCCGATCATAACATTTAAAGGCAACGTATAAATTATTGTCGTCGTAAAGAATTTTTATTTCAGTATCCTGAGAAGGTTTCTTACCCTGATTAGGGACTTGTTGCGTAAAACCACCGGACCAGACTCCCGTATTCCAGCAGTCGTCATTCAATTTGCCATCAATTTTCGGTCGTTTTATTGTGCGGGTTGCCGTATAAAACTTCTTTGTACTTGCCAGCCGGTTGACGGTTGAATCAGAAGAAAAACTATATTTATCGGTGATTTGAGCTAATGAAGGAAGCACTCCGAATAAAAATATCGAGAGAAAAATTAGTGGGCGAAAAGGCATAAGTTTTTTTTTAAGATGGGCAAATATAATTATTTAGGTCAATAATTAGATATGTTAACTTCAATATTTAGAGAAAAAAAATAGAATCTGCTTCGCAAACAATTCATCGTTTTCTTGGTTTTTAAAAGTTGGTAATTACTTTTGGGAAATAAATTCATCTTTTGAATTAACATTATTGTATGAAAAAAATCAAAAAGATTCTTATCGCTAACCGTGGGGAAATAGCCATTCGTATCATGAGGACCTGTCGTGAAATGGGAATTTCGACTGTCGCTGTTTTCTCTGATGCCGATCGTACTTCAATGCATGTCAGATATGCTGATGAAGCTTATCATATTGGTCCATCTCCATCAACAGAGAGTTACCTTAAATCGGATAAAATTATCGAGGTGGCAAAAAAAACCAATGCTGATGCCATTCATCCGGGATACGGTTTTTTATCTGAAAATTCTGCATTTGCGCGCAAATGTGCTGAAAACGGCATTAAATTCATTGGTCCTTCTCCTGAAGTAATTAACCAGATGGGAGACAAAATCCAGGCTCGTCTGACCATGATTGCAGCCGGTGTTCCGGTTGTTCCGGGAACTACCGAAAGTGTAAAGACTGAAAAAGATGCCATTGATACCATCCGTGAAATTGGCTTGCCTGTTATGGTGAAAGCTTCGGCAGGTGGCGGCGGTAAAGGAATGCGTTTAATTACTGAAGAAAAAGACATTGTCTCCCTGGTACGTTCAGCACGGTCGGAAGCGAAATCATCTTTTGGAAACGATTCGGTATACATCGAAAAATACATATCATCCCCTCATCACATCGAGTTTCAGGTTTTGGGTGATCAGCATGGTAATTTCATTCATCTGTTCGAACGTGAATGTTCAGTTCAGCGCCGGCATCAAAAAATGATCGAAGAAACACCTTCGCCACTGATGACTCCCGAACTTCGTGAAAAAATGGGTAGATATGCCGTTGAAGCAGCCAGGGCAGTGAATTATGAAGGTGCCGGAACCATCGAATTTCTGGTCGATAACGATCTGAATTTCTATTTCCTCGAAATGAATACCCGTCTTCAGGTGGAGCACCCGATTACTGAGCGTGTTACCGGTGTCGATCTGGTAAAACAACAGATCCTGGTTGCCGAAGGTCATCCGTTGTTGATCAAACAGGAAAATCTGAAACAACTTGGACATGCCATCGAATGCCGCATTTATGCTGAAGATTCGGATAATAACTTCATGCCAAATCCCGGAAAAATTTATAACATTACCCAACCCCTTGGACTTGGTGTAAGAACCGACGGATATGTTTATGAAGGTTATGAAATTCCAATCTATTACGATTCGATGATTTCGAAATTAATTGTTTGGGCACAGAACCGCGATGAAGCCATTGCCCGAATGAAGAGGGCATTGTACGAATATAAAATTACAGGTGTAAAAACTTCGATTAAATTTCTGGAACGGATTATGGATTCGGAAGATTTCACATCGGGAAAATACGACACCAATTTTATTGAGAAAAACAGGGCAACCTTACTTTCCGATTCAAAATGTCCGGACGATTGTGAGGATATTGTCATCATCGCTGCATACATCGAATATCTCGATCAGTTAAATATTGCCCAAACATCCAAAGAAATGTATCCGGCCAAGAACAGATGGAAAAAATACACCTATCAAAAGAATTTTGAACGTTTATAATCCCCCAAAAATATGTCAATACAAATAAAGCTGGATAAACGAATTGCTTCGGTCGAAATTTTAAAACAATTTGAGAATCTTTTGGAAATCAAAGTTGATGATAAAATATACCAGGTAGATTTAATGCACAATGATGAAGGCATCTTCTCCATTCTTGCTGAAGGCCGCTCTTTTAATATCGAACTGGTACCCCAGGCCAAGCCAAAACATTATACTGCCTATACCTTATATGATTCGTATGACCTTGAAGTTATCGACGCGGAAGCACGGTATTTACGAAACCGGTCATCATCAACACAATTGGCTTCTGAAAACAACATCACATCACCAATGCCGGGCAAAGTGGTAAAAATACCTGTCAATCAGGGCGATGTGGTAAAAAAAGGAGATACCCTTATCACCATATCAGCCATGAAAATGGAAAGTGAATACAAAGCTCCGATTGACGGAACAATCTCGAAAATTCACGTCGAAGAAGGTAGTACAGTGGAATCAAATCAGGTATTAATCGAAATTGAATAAAACAAACCCTATGGATTTAAAAGCCAAATTCGAAAAATTTGAAGTGCTTAACCGTCAGGCTGAGGCCGGTGGTGGTGAAGATAGAATTGAAAAACAACATACATCAGGCAAAAAAACGGCCAGAGAAAGAATCAAAATCCTCCTGGATCCGGGAACTTTTAACGAAATTGACAAAATGGTCACCCATCGTGCCACCGATTTCGGGATTGACAAACAAAAATTTCCGGGAGATGGCGTGGTTTCTGGATATGGGAAGATAAATGGCCGGCTGGTTTATGTTTTTGCCCAGGATTTTACTGTTTTCGGAGGTACTTTAAGTCGCACCAATGCCGATAAAATCCTGAAAATTCAGGATCTGGCAGTAAAAATGGGAGCACCGCTGATTGGATTAAACGATTCGGGAGGTGCACGAATTCAGGAAGGTGTGGAAAGTCTGGCCGGATATGCTGATATTTTCTACAACAATGTGCTTTCTTCCGGGGTGATTCCGCAAATTAGCGCCATCCTCGGGCCATGTGCCGGTGGAGCAGTTTACTCCCCTGCCCTGACCGATTTTATTTTCATGGTTGAAAAAACCAGCCACATGTTTGTTACCGGGCCTGAAGTTATTAAGACCGTCACCCACGAAGATGTGACCAAGGAAGATTTAGGAGGAGCAATAACGCATGCTTCGAAAAGTGGGGTTGCTCATTTCACCGGAAGCGACGAAGAGCAAACCCTGATGATGGTCAGGGAATTGGTCAGTTTCATTCCTTCAAACAACATGGAAGAACCGCCGTCAAAAATTTGCACCGATCCTGAAAACCGGGTGGATACTTCATTAAATCAGATTGTTCCGGTTGATCCAAACAAACCATACGACATCAAAGACATCATTAATAAAATCATTGATGATGAGCATTTTCTGGAAGTACAACCACACTATGCCCCAAATATCGTGATCGGTTTTGCCCGTATGGGAGGAAAATCTGTTGGTATTGTTGCCAATCAGCCTGCTTACCTGGCAGGTGTTCTCGACATTAATTCATCGTCAAAAGCGGCCCGTTTTGTAAGATTCTGTGATGCATTCAACATTCCTCTTGTAACACTGGTTGATGTTCCGGGATTTTTACCGGGTACAGCACAGGAATTTGGCGGAATTATTAAACATGGAGCAAAATTACTGTATGCTTTTGCTGAAGCTACGGTTCCAAAAATCACGCTTATCACCCGTAAAGCATATGGCGGGGCCTATGACGTAATGTCGAGCAAGCACATTGGTGGCGATGTAAATCTGGCCTACCCAACCGCTGAAATTGCCGTGATGGGACCTGAAGGAGCGATCAATATTTTGTACCGCGGCAAATTAACTGATGAAGAAAAAGCCGCTGCTGTTGAGGATTACCGTGATAAATTTGCCAATCCATACCGGGCTGCATCACTGGGTTACATCGACGAGATTATTTTACCACAGGATACACGTTCAAAAATAATTCAGGCGTTAAATATGACCCACAACAAGCGGAAATCGAACCTTCCGCGAAAACACGGAAATATTCCGCTTTAATTCACTTCCTTTGGAACTTGACCTGCTGCTGAATCGTAAGATCATACGGACGAAACAGAAAGGAGGCAAATCATGGGAAAACTTTACGTTAAAAACTATCAGATCGTTCTGTTCATTTCGTTGCTTTTAATCGGGATATTGTTCTTGGCCCTACTTTCGGAACCGGTAAAATACATTGGCATTCTGTTAATTGTTACCGATGTTTTATATGCCGGAAATATAATTTACACGAGTATCAGCAAAGAAAATAACCATCAACTGCGAAGCCGCACACGCGATCAGATTTTAAGATTTCAGCATAAAAGATAACGATCAAAGCCAGTTAACGCTGGCTTTGATCGTTTATGTCTTTCATTAAAAACCAATCTAAAATCCGGATAAACAATTCCTTAATTTTGTCCGGAATTGATTTAAAACAGCTGTTATATCCAAAAACAGGCTGCTTTTTCCGCTTCAAAACATGGAATTCTGCATAACAAAATTAACTTTGTTAATACAATCGTTTTGCATGAATTAAAATACTATGACTCAAGAAACAGAAAAATACACTGAAAATTTCTCAAGCGGTTTTCAGTCACTCTTAAAAAAGGTTTCCGAATGTGGACATCTTGAGCAACTCATAGAAATACTGGTTCATCATGCAGAAGAACTTGGTGAAGAATGCACTGTTCTGGGAAATCAGGCTTTTGATCAAATTTCAATTCAGGAAAAAAACGACAATCCAATTCCTGATAATCAAATCCTGCCGGATTATATTATTGATTACCAAGCCGCTGAATCATTAAAATATTTTATATTACTCTGGCGTGACTGTATTTTTCAATTGCAAAAAGCACGGCTTTTTGGTTTGGACAGTACAGGAAATGGTAATATGCAGCAACAATTATTTCAGGATAGTCAGGATGTTTTATTTAAAGCTGGTCAGGATTTATTAAGAAGCCTTAACGATAACCTGGAAAAAGCACAGAAAAATCCGAAATTCTATAAGAAGCAGCTCAGAATATGGCTTTTACAAAAAAATCCATGGCCGGAATATCAAAATCAGATCAAAGCTGTTGTAAGTCAATGCCGGATTTTACATGAAAAACACCTGATTATTTATAAAACTGCCGAAAGTTTCCAGCGAATAAAATCGAAAATACTGGATGCTGTAAAATTTTGTCAGGACGAACTTTTGGAAATAGAAAATTACATTGGGCAAGCTGACAATTTTATCCGGAAAGAAGTTGAATCACCGACAGATAAAAGTCTGGCACATATTGCACATAAAATCCAACTCATCGAATCGCAGGTTACCCTGACCTACCACATCGATATTTTTAATACACAGCTCGAGCAGGAACTTACAAAAGTTGCCGGTGAGACCGAATTTACTATCCAGATTCAGCAGGGATTGCTGATGATGGATAAAATTAATTTTCACAAACGGATTTCACTCTGGCTCAACCGAGAGATTCTTCCACTTTTGTTTGAAGTGTGGGAAATTACCGAATTAAGTAAAAACGGTTTAAAAATGGCACTTCAGAATATCCGCAACATGGCTTTGCTGAATAATTCTGAAGCACCTGACAAAAAATCAGCCACATTCAACCTGCGCGCCTATACACAACCACTTCAGGTTTTGATAGAAAATAACAAGGAAGCAGTCAGCCAGCTGGATGAATTTTCGAACCTGCTTTCTCACCGCATCGATATTGATTTAAAACTTTCACTGGTTTACGATACCGAACGCTTTTTTCTTCCCTTTTCTTCAGGAACAGCGATTACAAACCGGCTTAACCTGGGTAAAAGCAAATTACTGAAAGTATCGCAGTCGTGGCTTCGCAGTCAGATCACCAAAATTCACCTCTACCGAAAAAAAGTAGTTCACGAATTCACTTTTTCACGATCCGAAAAAATGGTACGTTTCATTCAACTCCGGCAACGGGATGATGCGAACAATCATTACAGCAGCTTTTTTACAACCAAGGGATACTTTGGCGATCTGTTTGCCATTGGCCGTGATGAAGAAATGAATCATCTTTCGCTTTTAATTAAAAACTGGAAAGATGGTTACCACGGATCAGCCATCATTACCGGCCAGCGCTTTTCTGGAAAAACCTTAACCGGGGAACTGGTTGCCAGCCGGAATTTTGCTGACAATACGATTCGCCTTAGCCCGGGAATCACCATTTCGCTTGGGGGCCGGAAAATGGAAGCGAGTTACAACATTCTGGATTCGCTCAACTTTATCGCAAAAAACAATCAGGATAAAAAATACCTGGTTTGGATCGATGATATCGAACTGTGGTGGGAACCCGGTATTCCGTTCTATAAAAATGTGAAGGATCTGACCAGTTTTATCGATCTGCATACTTCGCATTTCTTTTTTCTGGTTTCCATGAACCTGTCGACTTATCACCAAATAAAACAGGTGATGGAAGTTGACCGGATTTTTCAGGCACACATCCATTTGGGAAAACTATCGTCCAGAGAGATTGAAAAAGCCATTTTGATCCGGCACCTGGCCACTCACCGGACGCTGCTAAATAAAAAGCACGAGAAAATCGGCACGGTTGAATTTAAACGAATTACGAGAGAAATCGCTCAGAATTGCAACGGAAACATTGGTGATGCACTGAACCTGTGGTCGTATTTCACATCGTTTATCGATGATGATACAGTTTTGTTCTCGCCCATCCCGAAATTCAACTTTCCCGAATTTTACCGTCCTGATCTGGCGGTTTTACTCACCTCCATCATGCTGCAGAAAAGAACAAACGAATATCGTCTGCGGAAACTTTTCGGACCATCGTTTTCTGACAGGTATCACCCCATTTTACTGAGAATGATATCGATAAGGGTCATTGAGAGACACCTCGACGGCTGGCTCGAAATTAATGAACGGGTGGTAAATGAACTGGGAATGATGCTGGATGCCAGACATTATCTAAATTATTAAGGCTATGGAAGAAATCTTACATAATCAAGTCAGCTGGATTACTTTTCTGATTATTTCATTCCTGTTGCTAATTATACTTCAGGTGGCAAATTTTGGAGTGCGGTATCTTTATAATTTCATGCTGTTTGGCCGGATCAGGATTCCGGTTGCCGATCTGGCAAAAAAAGGATTGGTGATTCTTGAACCCATCATTTTCATCTGCATTTTAGGTCTGTTTGTTTCGATCCACCCGCTCATCAACGGAATGGCGGTTTTGTTGTTTTGTGCGGTCACATTTATCCAGATTCGCGACTACCTGAGCGGCCGGATAATTCTGTACACCAGCACCATCATGAACGATAAAAAGATCAGCACAGGCAAATTTAGCGGCAGTGTTGTCAAAATAGGAAAAATGGGCATGCACATCAGCACTCCTGAAGGTGTTTTATACTTAAACCATTACCGGATTATTACAGAAGGATTTACTCTGTCTGCCGGTGAAGAACTGGGCGAATACTGCCAGATAACTATTTCAAAAAAATCCGGCGAAACGAAAACACAGGATGTAATGAAAAGACTGAATGAAATCCTGGTGACCCTGCCTTTTGTTAACTGGAAATACAAACCTAAAATTACGACCAGCCATCAGGTTGCCGGCGAAATAGAAATAAAAATGCTCCTTCACGAAAAAGTAACCTCAGAAGAAGTGTTTCGCTTTTTTGTCGAAGCAGGTTATCAATGTGTTATTCGAAAATCTTAAATTCAGCACTCATGGAAATACTGAACTCATATAACCTGATCATCGAAGCGTCGGCAATTATCATTTTGTCGTTCATCTTCGGCGAACTGTCGCACAAAACAAATATCCCGTCGGTACTGATGCTTATTATTCTCGGAATGGGTTTGAACCTGGTCATGATAAATTTCCTGCCAAACACATACGACTTTTTTCCGGCCCTCGAAATTCTGGGAATCGTCGGACTGATCATGATCGTGCTAGAAGCGGCACTCGAACTGGAATTAAAACAAAACAAACTTGTACATATTTTTAAAGCCATGATGATTGCCCTGGCTGGTCTGGGTCTGTCTGCCTGGGTTGCAGCCGAAATCCTGCAGTATTTTATTCCCGGGATGGACCGGATTACTGCCTGGATTTATGCCACTCCACTTTCGATTCTCTCATCTGCCATTATCATTCCAAGCGTTTCCGGAGTCATTGCCTCAAAAAAAGAATTTCACATTTACGAAAGTACCTTCTCCGACATCCTCGGAATCATGTTGTTTTATTTCCTGACCAGTCAGGTTGAAGACGGCGGACATTCAGGAACCCTGGTTGTTTTCTTTGGAAACCTGGGCCTGACCATTGTTATTTCATTAATTGCCGGATATGGTTTGCTGCTGGTTTTTCAGAAAATACGATCAGACATCAAATTATTTCTCCTGATCTCAATTTTGCTCCTGCTGTATGCACTGGGTAAAAAAATGCATCTTTCATCCTTAATCATTATCCTGATTTTTGGATTGCTTATTGCCAACATGCCCCTGTTTTTCAGAGGTTTCATGAAGAAATGGCTCGACATGAAAAAAGCGAAGGAAATGTTTGACGGATTGCACGTGGTTACCCGTGAATCTGCTTTTGTGGTCCGTACTTTCTTTTTTGTGACTTTCGGGATGACCATCACGCTTGGTTCACTGCTCGACCTGAATGTCGCTCTTGTTTCGATCCTGATTATTTTGTCGATTTATGGTATCCGGTTTTTATTGCTGCGCATGTTTATTGGTGCCGATATTATCCCGCAGGTGTTTATTGCCCCACGTGGATTGATCACTGTTTTACTTTTTTATGCCATCCCCAAAGAGGTTGAAATTGCAGGTTTTAATGCCGGAATCCTGCTGTTCATCATCATTGCCAGCAGTCTGATTATGACTTTTGCCTTGATTTACGACAAACAGCGCAGCCTGGAAGCCATCCGTAAAACAGAAAGTGTACCGGTTGGTTTTCAGAAATGGAAAGCCCCCAGTGTTGATAAATACATAAAAAACACTACTGCTTCAAATCAGACTAAGTAAAAAGCTAAAACGAAAAAAGCAGCGTCGTTTAAAAATTCAAAATCCAAAACTTGTTTAATCACATTAGTTTAACTTAAATTTTCCAGCGAAATTAAAAGACTTGTCTATCTTTTTTTTCATAAAAGATTAACCCATCATCATCTGAATATTTTTTAGTACTGCACTTCTAAAAAGTAGCATCTTTTCTATTTTTACTCCATATAAAGTCCAAACTACGTCATGCCGATTTAAATAACTTCATACGTATTTTCGGCTAAAACCATCAGCATCGACCACAGTTTAACGGATTAATGCGCTATAAATGGTCGAAAGGATGGTTCAATGTAAAGGCAAATTTTGATGAGAATGGCAAACTGGATTATACAAAAATGCCAGTGCGCATTTTTCGTAGTCTAAAATACGAATTGCTGTTTAGTGCGAAAATCTGAGTTCAGCTAATAATTGTCTTTAGAAAGTACAAAAATATGATCGTGCGATTCAACCGGATTTTGTTTCAATTGTGTCGGCATGTCGAAATTTCTCAGTTCAAAAATCCAGCCGTCCGATTCGCTGTACATGTTTTGGGAATAACCGTTAACCTTGTCAGGCAAAAACCTGAGCAGTTTCGGTTTTTCTCCTGAAGTATCGATGTGAATACTATCGAAAACCTCAGCAAGCAGTTGCCACGACTGAATCTGCAAATCGTCGCTGACAAAAATATCTTCGTCCATTCCTATAGCAATTTCGAAAGTCGTAACGTTGTATCCATTTGAAATTGACGATGTTTTATAAAGATCATCCAATAAAAACTCAGCTTTTGGGAACAATTGAACGCTGATTTTTCCATCGGTCTGGTTGCGAAGAATCAGACTCGACTGGTACCTCGTTTTCTCTTCACAGGAATAAAACAGAACCGGCACCAATAAGAACAAAAACAGGTTTTTCCGAAGATTTTTTCTCATGTTTTTCTTTGCTTAAGTTGTTTTACGAGTATGTCTTTTCAGCAAAAATCTGGCTGTGATTTCAGTCAACAAATCGAAAAATGCCTTTTCAATCCTGATTTATTCCGGATTTACTTTTCCTGAAAGCGCCTACAAGCCCAACCGCAGAAACAGCAGTCCAGCTGCCTTCGAGGACGATAAACGGCCAGTAATTTAAAAGAACCGAAGCCAGACAGGCTATTCCGGCCCCAAATAAATTCATTAGCAGATACGCCAAACTGTCTTTCGAAATCAGGTCCCGAAGGTTCAGGAAATAAGCGATTAGTAAAATGGTAACTCCAATAAAACCTGTCCAATCTGTTACTGTCATCATATCATTCTTATAATTGTATGCTTTGCTAACTTCTGGTATTTGTCGCTGTAAATTCAGCAATAATCGGTTCAGCTTCTTGCAGGTCGGGTTCCTGAATATAAAAATCTGCCATTGACGGAACGCCGCCGGAAAATCCGGCAGAAATTCCGGAATTAAAATCATTCCGGATTATTCCGGATATTCCGGATTGTTCAAGTTCGTTTTTCAACAAATTCACCAGTAATTCTGTTCCGGAATAAACATGGATCAAGTTGTGTTTTTCTTTCATTGTTTTGAATATTTGTTTATTACTATTATAAACTGTGAATTTCCTGCAAAGAACTTCATTTCATCAACATTTGGCAGGAATACTAACTTTCGGTTAACAAAACACCACCTGTTTGCCTGGTGGAAAAACCGATTTGCAAAATGCTGTTGTTCACCAGCTATTATTTTGAACTGAAAAAATCAATCGCAATCCCGTTAATCAAATCTGGTCTTTCATCGAATACAAAATGAGAAGTATTTGGCAAGATACACAATTGAGATTTGCCTATATTTCTGAATAGTTCAATTCCATGTTCAATTTTAATCCCATCCCGATCGCCTTGAACGATCATTGTTGGAATCTTAATCGATTTTAAATTGGCTTCTGAAATATAAATTTCAGACAACCACATCTTTTGTGTATTTCTCACAAAACGATCGATCTTTTCAGGCTCCGGAGTCAACGATGAATAGTGATTGAACCAGTTTTCATCCCTTTTTGACCAATCAATTATCTCATTTCTCATCCAAGTAATTCCCTCTTCATTTATTCCATCTAACCTTGAATTGGCTCCAACAGCAATTAGCTTTTTAATCTTATCTGATCTTTCGTTTGCCAGCATTAATCCAACAACGCCACCATCACTCCATCCCATAATATACAGACTGTCTAATTCAAGAAAGTCGATAAACTGTGAAATCTGATCAGCAAGAAACTGATAGCTTAAACTGTCGGTTTGACTTGATCTCCCGTGACCGGGACTATCTATAGCAATAACCTTGAAGTGATCTGCTAAAGTTGGAATACATTTTTTGAAATTCTCAATTGATCCAAGTCCGCCATGTATTAACAGCAATGGAGTTCCCTGTCCATAGATTTCATAATAGATTTGAATTTTATCAATTTTAGCATACTTCCCTGTTTCCAGATTAGAACCAATTTTAGGATTAAGATCAGACTCTTGAGGAAAGACCTGAATGCTTAGCTGTGTAAAAAGCACCAACATAATGATTATCTGTGTTTTCATAGTTAAGATATTATTGGTTTTACTTTTTTTTGTTGTGTAATACGGTCTATCTTCCTTAAATTAATCCAAAGCAGATCGCTATAAAACTTGGTCCATTTAGCCCGCCATGCATGATCACTCCAATCCACGAATTTTTAGTCCTTTGAACGACATAAGATTGAATAAAAATCAAAGGAAGCAATGTAATTAGCAATTGCCAGCCAAAAGCAAGATGAAACAATCCCCAGCCAAATCCATGAATTAGCCATGTATACTTCCCAAATGCAATTTCTTGTCTTGGTAACATCACCCCTCTCCAAAGAAATTCTTCTCCCAGAATATTTAAAATCCAGTAAGGTACCCAAATCAAAAGAAGCCAGTACCGTCCTTTCGACAAAGGTTCGAACGACATAAATGCTGGGGAATGATCAAATTTACCAATAATCAACTCCAATCCTATCATGATTATTCCACTAAGAATACCAACCATGACGAATCCGGCCAAACACCAAAACAAATCGTTCCTGGATATTCTGCGAAACCTCAACCTTTCAATCCAGGTTCTTTTTGATATTTCATAACCCTCGGCCTTCAGAATCAATATTGCAGTGATTATCAATGGGGTAAAAATTCCTAACCCGGCGACAATAAACCAAAATAATATTGTTTCCTGCCCGGTTTCCCGGCTTAAGAAAGGGATCAGATAATTGGTCATGCCATACATCAAAATAGAAGCTGGTATATAAATCGCGAATGATCCTAAAAATCCAAGTTTTTTAATTTCAGTTTTCGATTTCATATGCTTGTTTTATTACTGCATAATTCCGACTAATGGCACTTAAAATTGCACAAAACTTTCCGGAAATAAACATAGGATTGAAATTTCACCCATGAACTGCATAAAAAGAGCTGCTTTTCATCACAAGTACCCAGGGGCATGTCAACTAGCATAGAAATCCGACTTGCCTGATCTTTTTCTTTAAGTTGCATTACGATTATTTGTAATTTTTAAAATCTGCTAAAAAACTTAAAACTATCTGGTTAAACTCTTCAGGATTTTCAATGCTAAGTGCATGACCGGCCCCAGATAAAATTACTTCTTTTGAATTAGGAATATATCTTTTCTGAATGTCTGCCAGGTTTTTATAATCTGTTAAATCTAATTCACCAACGATGATTAATGTTGGAACTTGAATTTTGCTCAATATTTCCGGAGAATAAGGTGCAATTCCAATATATGGGTCATTATTTACCCATTGCCAACCAGAATAATCATCTATCATTTGTTTTAGTTTGGCAGCAGATTTTGGATTTTGCATTGCTGGTACAAAAGGTGCCCCTTTAATCCATATTTCTTTTGCTTGTTGAATTCCGGAGTCTCTACCTGCTTTCCATGTGCCTCCAAGCCAACTGGTAATTTGTTCGGAAGGAATAAAACCTGCAATGGGCGGTGGGGCATCTGGAAGAATCAAAGTAATAGTCCTCTCTGGATATTTTAAGGCAAAATCGATTGCTATGTTTCCTCCAAAAGAATGACCTAAAATGTGAGCCTGCTTGATACCAAGATAATCTAAAAGTGCAACCATGTCGTCAGTATGTGAATAGCTTTTCCCTGTTTCAGGCAGGGAAGATTTTCCAAATCCACGTAAATCATATCTTAGGACACGTATTTTTTCGAAAATTCAGAAAATTGGTCATCCCAACAACGGGTATCAAAACTCCAACCGTGAATGAGTACGATAGTTTCGCCAGAACCGGCAATTTCATAATAAAGTTTTGTGCCATTTACCTTTGCGAAATCAGTCGATGCTTTACAGGATGTCAATCCAGTGAAAACCAGTGTAAAAATAAAAAGAAGAATTTTAAACTTTTTCATGATTAGTTTCCTCCAATTTTATATTTGATAAATGCCAAAAATTTCCATAAGTGCATTGTCTCCAGCGCCATACAGCTTAACACAATGCTGTATTTACCGATAAACTGCACACATAGAGCTGCTTTTAACCGCGGGTACACGGAATCCAGGCATTGGAACGCTGAAATTCTTCAGGTAGCTTGCTGTGATGCGGTATTCTTATATCCAATTCTGTATAGTAAAGTATCATACTAGATTGTGTCCTGAAATTTGTTTTCCATTGCTTGATGTGCAAGATTTGTTTTTTTCTCACATATCAATGACCTTTAAATTATCATCAAAATAAAATTGGCTTTATTCTCAAAATTAACATTGTCCATGATTCGCTGTATCTCACAGGTAAAAAAGCCGGTATTTTACATTTTGTTATCTGTGTATGTTGTTCCAGTTAAAGTCCGAATTCTTCATAGCTGCAAGTTGGATGTTTATTTTGTTTCTTCAGCAATGATCAGTTCCACTTCATTGTCCCTGAATAACTGCAAGTGATCAGGATCAATAATGGATCGGTAATGATGTAATCGATTAATGAAAAGGCTCTCAGGCTAACGAATGCGTTCTTACCAATTTGAGTCGAGTCAGCCACCAGAAAAGTCAAATCTGCAGTTTCTATCATGGCTTTTTTAACCTCGATATTGCTTAAATTTGGGTAGGTTAATCCGGAACAAAGTGAAATACACGCCGTTGCAAGGAATAATTTATCGGCATGTAAATCATCGAAGAAAATTGCAGCTTTTTGACTTGTAAGAGAAAGTATTGACAACTTGAATTCAACACAGGAAACGATCACATCAATTCCGGTTTCTGCACCCAGCAACATGGCAATATTCAGTGCATTGGTGATAATAGTTAAACCACTTCTTCCAACTAAATTTCTGGCAATTTCAATAGTAGTCGAACCCGAATCCAAAATAATCGTTTCTCCTGTTTTAATTAATTCAGCCGCTTTTCTTCCGATTATTTTCTTTTTATCCAGATTATTCTGATTCAAAAGTGGAAAATACTTTACTCTATCTTCCACATTTTTCAGGAATGCACCTTCATGCTCCCTCCGGATAAATCCATAATATTCAAGCCTTTCAAGATCCTGACGGATGGTTACTTCAGAAACCTTAAAGATCACGGCCAATTTATTTACTTTGGCTCTGCCTTCTTCCTGAAGTAATTCGAGAATTCTTTCGCGTCTTTGATTTGCCTTTCTAAAATTAATCGAAAGCATACGAAATACAAAATTTCATATTTACTTTTTGAATCCTCAATTTACAGATTGTCATTAAATTCATGATGAACCAGCTTTTGACAATAGGAATTCGGATATTTTACAGATTCACTGCGAAATACGGTTAACTTGATCTAAAATATTCTAAAAGAGAATAATTGGTTGAAAACAGAGCCTGATTGTTGACAAATCCTGAAGTGAATGCAAATATTTGCAACAAAAATGTCCTAAAAGTGGTTATTTTTGCAGGACATAAAAGCAACATTCGTATATGTTTGAAAAGCTAATTCATCTTGAAGGCATAGATCCACTGGAATTTTTTGGTGTAAACAATGCCAAAATGAACCTGATCAAGTCTTTTTTTCCAAAATTAATCATCGTTTATCGTGGTAACGATGTAATTGTCAAAGGCGATGATGAAGAAATCCTTCGGTTTGAATCAAAATTTCACCTGATAACCGATCATTACAACCAGTTTAATGTTTTGCCCGACGACGTAATCAACCAGGTATTTTTAAATGAATCAGAAGAAGCCACAGAAAGCTTCGAAGAAGATAAAGATGTGCTTTTATTCGGAATAAACGGAAAAGCTATCCGGGCCAGAACTCCAAACCAGCGATTATTGGTTGAAGCCAGCAAGAACTCTGATCTTATTTTTGCAATGGGACCTGCCGGAACCGGAAAAACATACACTGCAATTGCACTGGCTGTAAGAGCACTAAAAAACCGTGAAATCAAACGAATCATTCTGAGTCGTCCAGCCGTTGAAGCTGGAGAAAGACTGGGATTTCTTCCGGGTGACCTGAAAGAAAAAATCGATCCGTATCTTCAACCCTTATATGATGCCCTTCTGGATATGATTCCGGCGAAAAAACTGGATGAATTCATGAAAGACGGAACCATACAGATTGCTCCACTGGCATTCATGCGCGGCCGTACCTTAAGCAATGCCTTTGTAATACTGGATGAAGCTCAGAACACAACAATTCTGCAACTTAAGATGTTTCTGACCCGCATGGGATTAAATACAAAATTTGTGGTTACCGGCGATGAAACTCAAATTGATTTGCCATCACAAAGTACTTCAGGATTGATTCTTGCAAAACGAATTTTACAAAACATCAATGGCATCACGTTTATACAGTTTGATGTAAAAGATATTGTACGCCACCGTTTAGTCCGCGATATTGTTCAGGCATATGAAAAACACCATGCCCATGAACTTGCCCGTCGTGAAAAAGAAAAAGAGAAATATAAAACAAATAAATCCGAAGAAAAATGAACAATGCATTAACACGCACCGATTTTAATTTCAAAGGCCAGAAAAATGTTTATCATGGTAAGGTTAGAGACGTTTACAACATCGATGATGAATATCTGGTTATGGTCGTCAGCGACAGAATCTCTGCCTTCGATGTGGTTTTACCAAAAGGAATTCCTTATAAAGGACAGGTTTTGAATCAGATTGCAACCAAATTTCTGGATGCAACCAGTGATATAGTTCCAAACTGGAAAATCGCAACTCCCGATCCGAATGTAACTGTTGGACATCATTGTGAACCATTTAAAGTTGAAATGGTGATTCGTGGTTATTTAACCGGACATGCCTGGCGTGAATACAAAAGCGGCAAACGGATGCTTTGTGGCGTTCCGATGCCTGAAGGGATGGTCGAAAATCAAAAATTTCCTGAACCAATTATCACTCCAACCACCAAGGCATCTGAAGGACACGACGAAGACATTTCGAGAGAAGAAATTATTGCCCAGGGTATTGTGAGCAAAAAAGATTACGAATTGCTTGAAAAATATACCCGAGAAGTCTTCCGTCGCGGAACGGTGATTGCTGCCGAAAAAGGATTGATTCTGGTTGACACAAAATACGAATTCGGAAAAAAAGATGGTAAAATTTATCTGATTGACGAGATTCACACTCCGGATTCTTCGCGCTACTTTTATGCTGAAGGTTATGAACAACGGTTGGCAAAAGGCGAAAATCAAAAACAACTTTCCAAAGAGTTTGTACGTCAATGGCTGATCGAAAATGGCTTTCAGGGAAAAGAAGGACAAGTAATTCCTGAAATGAGTGAAGAGTTTGTACTCTCGGTATCAGAACGATACATCGAACTTTTCGAACAGATTACCGGCGATAAATTCGTAAAATCTGATTTGTCAAATATTCAGGAAAGAATTGAAAAAAATGTGGTTCATTTCTTTAAGAACTTATAATGTTGCCGAATAAATTTAAAACAATGAAGGCTGCCGGGTTAAATCCGGCAGCCTTCTGTTTTTTATATGATTTTGAAATGATTGATTCGTTTAGAATCGTGCAGAAAATCTTACTTCGATTGGTGCGTTGACCAGGGTGTATCCACGGCGGGATAGTTTAAAGAACAAATCACCATTCCGGAATAAAACATTT
The DNA here is from genome assembly GCA_049277435.1 of Prolixibacteraceae bacterium. Taxonomy (GTDB): domain Bacteria; phylum Bacteroidota; class Bacteroidia; order Bacteroidales; family Prolixibacteraceae; genus Aquipluma. The sequence goes on along the minus strand of JBASYJ010000209.1, from coordinate 4,774 downwards.
CCATTTACGAGAACCCTGTCGCAGCCGAATGGAAGTCTTTCAAAAGAGATGTTTCTCGGAGTTTCAATTAAATAATAACCAACTCCACGTCGGTAGGAATAAAAATGATCATTGAAATAGTAATAATTTCCATGGTCGTGTTTGAAAACTACCGGATTATGATCGAACCTCTGATAAACCCTGCCGTATTTAGGATGATTAAAATAATCGGGCTGAGTATGTTTAAACTTTCGGGTATATTGAGGGCGGTAGACTTTATTACTTTTCTGATTTTTGTAGCCCTTATTTTCGTAACGACCTTCGCTATTGCGATTTTCAGAATATTCTGAATCTCCATTACCATAATGTTCACTGTATCCGCATTCTGTTTTGTTGTTTTCTTTATTCTTCTTTTCTGTCCGGCGATTCTGGGCATTTACATCAATTGTTGATGCAACTAAAACCAGGGAAATAGTAAGAACCGGAAAATATTGTCTAAAGTTAAATGTAGTTTTCATGGCCTTCATTATTAAAGTGAATAATTAAATTTTTGAACTTTACCGGTATAGTATCCGGATAAACAAAGCTTGTGCCAAAAAATTCCAGCACGGACATTATGCATCCAGATGCCTGATATACTGAATGTTTATATCAACTTCAGGAAAAGGAATTTACTTATCCAACTCAGAAAAGGGAAAATAATACTACTTTTGCGAAAAATTTTAGCATTGTGGGAAGAATAATGGCCATTGATTATGGAAGGAAACGGGTTGGACTTGCAGTTACAGATCCACTTCAAATGATTGCAAACCGATTAACCACGGTAGCTGCACACGAGATATGGATTTTCCTGAAAGATTATTTTGCAAAGGAAAATGTTGAAAAAGTTATTGTAGGATATCCGATGCAAATGAACAATCAGCCATCTGAAGCCGTTCAATATATTAATCCGTTTCTGAAGAAATTTCAGAAGGAATATCCGGATATGCCTCTAGAACAAGTGGACGAACGATTTACTTCGAAAATGGCTTTCCAGACGATGATTGATGCAGGTTTGAAAAAGAAAGACCGGCAAAACAAAGAAACAATTGATGCAGTGAGTGCAACTATTATTTTACAAAGTTATTTAGAACAAAAAAAGTATACTCGATGATTTACCCTGTTACTGTATTTGGAGATCCGGTGTTGAGGAAAAAGGCAGAACCAGTTACATCTGAATTCCCTGATTTAAAAGGCTTTATTCAGAATATGTTTGACACTATGTACAATTCGGATGGCGTTGGACTTGCTGCGCCACAGGTTGGACAGGCTATCCGTATTTTTGTGCTGGATACCATCGAAAATGAAGATGATGAATTAACAGGGATAAAAAAAGCATTTGTTAATCCGGTGATTATTGAAAAATCCGGCGATGAATGGATCATGAATGAAGGTTGTTTAAGCTTGCCAGAAATCCGGGAAGATGTTTTGCGACCAGAAACAATTCGCATTAAATATTTGGATGAAGATTTTATTGAACACGAAGAAACGTTTCACGGATTCACTTCACGGGTTATCCAGCACGAATATGATCATTTGGAGGGTATCATGTTTGTTGACTACCTCAATCCGTTGAAAAAACGCATTCTGAAGAGTAAGTTAACTGCGATTTCGAAGGGAAAAGTAATTCCTAAATATAGGATCAAAGTACCCGGCAAATAAAAAGTAAGATGTTTCGTAGTTAATAATCAAACTGTTCATAACGAAAATCGACTGTTTTACAAAAAAGCAAATTTTATAGAAAACCAATTCTGAAAGATAAGCGTAACTGGCATAAAAATCTGCATGTCAGCTACCAGAAACTTATTTCAGAAAATACCTTTCATCCGTATTACCAGTCTGTTTTTGATTGGTATTCTTCTGCGGTTTTATTTCCCATTCAGTTTTAAGTTTATTGCCATACTTATCACAGGAGTAATTTCAACTCTGATTCTTCTGTGGTTTGCCAGCAATTATTTGCAGGTAAGATTTCAAAATACACTAATTTTCGTCGCATTAATACTTACCGGATACTTTTATCCTGAAAATTCCACCTTATCAAAGACCTTATTTCCTGATAAAAAAACGTATTTTCTTGCTGAAGTCAGCCAGAAGCCCAAGGAAAAATTCAAATCATATCAGACAATTCTTCTGATACAAAATAAAATACTCGCAAAACCAGAAAAAGTAATCGCATATTTCAGTAAAACAGAATTCGATTCAACGATAAACATTGGCGACCAATTAGTCATAACGACCCGTCCACAGGAAATAAAAAACAGGAACAATCCCTTCGAATTCGACTACGAAAAGCTGATGCATAAAAAAGGTATCTGGTACTCAATATACCTGACAAAGGATAATTACACAAAAACGAAATACCATGTTAACCGGCCGAATTACATCCCCGAAAGAATCCGTGAAAAACTTATCGCGATTTTAACTTCAGCAATTCCGGAGAAAACCGAGAGATCTGTTATTTCAGCATTAACACTTGGTTACCGAACTGAACTTGTTCCGGAAACGATTGATTATTTCACTTCCACCGGTTCAATGCATGTACTTGCCGTTTCAGGATTACATGTTGGACTAATTTACTTAATTCTCGGATACCTGTTTAGGTGGTTAAAATACAGTAAATCAGGAAAAATTGCATTTCCGGCAGTCATATTGGTCTTGCTTTGGACGTATGCTGCAATTACCGGATTTTCAGCATCAGTTCAACGGGCAACCATCATGTTTAGTTTTATTATTATTGGCGAAACGATTCAGCGACCGGTGAATATTTACAACTCACTTTCAGCTTCCGCCCTGGTTCTCATGCTGCTCGGACCGGATGTAATTTTTGAAGTCGGGTTTCAGCTTTCCTACATGGCCGTTTTTGGAATTGTCCTGATCCAATCCCGACTGACAAACCTGATTCAGATTCGAAATAAAATTCTGAATTTCTTTTGGAATCTTTTTACTGTATCTGTTGCAGCCCAAATGGCGACTTTTCCATTGGCAATCTTCTATTTTAATCAATTTCCGAATTATTTCTGGATCAGTAATTTTATTGTAATTCCGGCAGCGACACTTCTAATTTGGCTTGCATTTGCATTTTTCATCCTGAGCCCTGTTCCTGTACTTTCGCAAATTCTGGCACAAGTTCTTAGTTCAACAACCAGTTTGATGCTCGACATAATGAAATGGATCAGCGAATTACCACATGCTGTCATTCGGGGAATAATTACCACTTCGGCGCAAACATTTTTGATCTATGGCATTTTGATTTCGTTGCTCATCTTTTTGCTCACAAAAAAAAAGTGGTGGTTTTCAACTGGATTTATTCTGGTAATAGTTCTTCAAAGCACATTTATATACGAGAAGTTTAAGTTGGTCAATCAACATCATGTATATGTTTATAATTCTGAAAACAGGATAATCCACTGCATTAACGGAAGAAAAAACTACATCATCCTGAACGACCGGGATAGTATTTCAACTGCCGAAAACCAGATGATTCAGGCAGTTCTTGATCACCGAAAACTTGACCAACCCACTATTTTACGACATAATAAAGAAAGCAGATTTAACTCCGGTGATTTAATAATTTCAGGAAATTACATTCAGTTTTTAGATTGTTCCATGACATTTTCCGGAATGACTCCATCGAAATCAAATCAATCTGATTTGCTGACATTTAAAGTTCAGAATCCTATTTCGAATAAAAAGGAGTTAATATCGACAACCATCACCGGCCAAAGTCCGTATTTGACTGAAAAACAAAAGAAATTTATTGATCATGCTACCGGAGCTTCCGGAGCTTTTTCATTGCATCTGAGATAATTCAGCATAATTCTTAAAAACAGTTTAACCAGTAGCAAAGCGATGGGCTATTTAAAATTCAAGCATTTTTAATGTATCTTGGCACACTGAAATTTTAGAAAAAGGGATAGCAGATGAAAATTGTAATTGTTGGAGCAGGTGAGGTTGGAACTCATTTGGCCAGAATGTTAAGCAAAGAAAACCACGACATTATTCTTTTGGATGAAGATCCGGAAAAACTGCAACACATTTCAAGTCAGATTGATTTATTAGCAATAACTGGATTTGCCAATTCTTTTAAGGATTTAGAAGATGCAGGAGTAGCAAAAGCTGATTTATTTATTGCAGTAACTCCTTTCGAAGACCGAAACATCGTGGCATGCCTGATTGCCAAAGATTTAGGAGCAAAACGAACTGTTGCCCGCGTAAATAACGGCGAATTTCTGAATGAAAAAAATCGCGAAAGAATCACCCAATTCGGTGTCGATGAGATTATTTATCCTGAAAATTTAGCTGCCCGCGAAATCGTAAATTCGATCAAACAGGTTGGAACCCGCGAAATGATTGAGTTTTCGGATGGAAAATTGATCATGATGGGCATCAAAATCCGGGAAAATGCTCCGGTTGTCAACCACACGCTTGAAGAAATTTCGCATAACAATCCGGATATCCGTGCAGTAGCCATCACCCGTGGCAAGAACGTGTTTGTCCCGCACGGAAAAGATAAAATTCTGAATGGCGACATTGTATATTTCATTACCATCAAAGAAAAAAAGAATCTGGTATTTGAACTATCAGGAAAAGAAATTTTCGAGGTTAAAAATATTATGATCATGGGTGGTAGCCGTATTGCACAAAAAGCTGCCGAAAAATTTGGCGATCAGTACAACATTAAAATCATCGAATCGAACCGTGACCGGTGCATCAAACTGGCCGGAAAAGTTCGAAACGCATTGGTAATTTGTGGCGA
>JBASYJ010000208.1:0-10704 GCA_049277435.1 Prolixibacteraceae bacterium | reverse complement strand
ACAACTTTGGAAAACCACCCTAGATTCTATACTTTTGCAAACCAATCTGAAATGGATTGATTTGTACAAATAGTACTGAGATAATATTTAGTACAGATAACGATAGTACAGACGCACGGCCGTGCGTCTCTAAAAAAAACAGAATGAGCAGGATTGTAATAGGATTATCGGGAGGGGTTGATTCGAGTGTAGCAGCATATTTGCTGAAACAGCAGGGGCATGATGTGGTGGCTTTGTTCATGGTGAACTGGCACGACCGCACCGGTACAATCACTTCCCGCTGTACCTGGGAGGACGATGCCATGATTGCGGAACTGGTTGCGAAAAAACTCGATATTCCGTTTCACATTGTCGACCTAAGCAAAGATTACAAACAGCGCGTGGTCGATTATATGTTTGCAGAATACAGCAAAGGCCGCACTCCCAATCCAGACGTTCTTTGCAACCGCGAAATCAAATTCGATATTTTTTTGGACGAATGCCTGAAATACGATGCCGACTTTGTTGCAACCGGTCATTATTGCCGGAAATCTGAAATCGAAAAAGACGGGCAGATGATTCATCAGCTGTTGGCCGGGAAAGACAACAATAAAGATCAAAGCTATTTCCTGTGTCAGCTGAATCAGTATCAGCTTTCGAAAGCCGTATTTCCGATCGGACATCTGGAAAAACCTGAAGTACGCGAGATTGCACGCCAGCAAAACCTGCCAACTGCCGAACGCAAAGATTCGCAAGGCATTTGCTTTGTCGGGAAAGTGGATTTACCCACCTTTCTTCAGCAACAACTCGAACCCAAAACCGGCAACGTAATTGAAGTTCCGGCAGAATTTATTGCCAAAAAGAAGAACATTGAAAAAACAGAAGAAAACTTCAGGAAACTGTGTTCTTCATTTCCATACAAACCATGGAACGGCACGGTAATCGGAGAGCACAAAGGCGCTCATTTTTATACCGTTGGCCAGCGAAAAGGATTGAACATCGGCGGTCACGAAGAACCATTGTTTGTGATTGGGACGGATGTAACACGCAACATCATTTATGTTGGCGAAGGCACTGAACATCCGGGATTGTACCGTCCGGGGCTATTTATTCCGAAAGAAGAAATTCACTGGATCAGGACCGATCAGACGATGAATACCGGGGAAAGCCGCGAATATGATCTGCGGATTCGATACCGGCAGCCCCTCGAAAAAGCTACGATTCATCAGCGCGAAGAAGGCATGTACATCATTTTTAATGACGAACAGCGCGGTATCACCTCAGGACAATTTGCTGCCTGGTACGAAGGCGATGAATTAATCGGTTCAGGAGTCATCGCATAAGCGGAATCCGGAGAATGGAGGTCCTGGAACGTACACTTTTACTTTTGCCTTTTTACTTTTAACTTTTTTCTATCTTTAGAAGCTAAAACCATACAACTTATGATCAGATCGATGACTGGATTCGGAAAAACCGAATTCGAATTGGGAAATAAAAAATACACGCTGGAAATCAAGTCACTGAACAGCAAACAACTCGATATAAACACCAGAATTCCTGCACTGTACCGTCAAAAAGACATTGAAATCCGCAAGTTATTGTCGGAAATGTTAACCCGCGGGAAGGTTGATTTTGCACTTTATCTCGACAATCTTGGTGTTGAAAGCATGACCAAAATAAACTCCGCCATTATTAAAGATTATTACAACCAACTTGCTGATGTTCATCAGGAATTAGGTCTGGAAATAAATTCAACCATCATGCAAAGCATCATGCGTTTGCCCGATACGGTAAAAATGACTTACGAGGAACTCGACGAAACGGAATGGCTGGTGGTTCGCGAAAACCTGATTAAAACCCTGGAAGAACTTAACCGTTTCCGCGATCAGGAAGGAATGGCGCTGAAAACCGATATTGACGCCAACATTGCCAACATACTCGATTTATTAAATCAGGTTGAGCCATTTGAAAATCAACGCATGGAAAATGTGAAGACAAAGATCATGGACAGTCTCAACGAATTGCAACTGAACGGAAACATCGACAAAAACCGGTTCGAACAGGAACTGATTTATTACATGGAAAAGTTGGACATCAACGAGGAAAAAGTACGCCTGACCAATCACTGCAGTTACTTCACAGAAACTATGGATGAAGATGAACCTTCGGGCCGTAAACTGGGATTTATCGCACAGGAAATCGGACGTGAAATCAACACACTCGGATCAAAAGCCAACGAAAGCAACCTTCAGCGCATTGTTGTTCAGATGAAAGACAACCTTGAAAAGATTAAGGAACAGGTGCTGAATGTACTCTAGAAAAAAAATAATCTTAACACGAAGACACAAAGTTGTTTTAATAAACTTTCAAATTTATTCTTTGTGACTTCGTGGCTTTGTGTTTAAAAATATCAACTTGACCTATGTACGGTAAACTCATCATATTTTCAGCACCATCGGGAGCAGGTAAAACCACCATCGTAAAACATTTGCTCACCCAGGATTTAAATCTCGAATTCTCTGTTTCGGCTACCAGTCGTGGAAAACGACACACCGAAACCAACGGAAAAGACTATTATTTTCTTTCTCCGGAAGAATTCAGGAGTAAAATTAATAACGATGAATTTCTGGAATGGGAAGAAGTTTATTCGGGAACTTTCTACGGGACCCTGAAATCGGAAGTGGAACGTATCCGGGAAAATGGACAACATGTTATTTTTGATGTCGATGTGGTTGGCGGGTGCAACATTAAACAGTTTTATGGTGACGAGGCTCTTGCCGTTTTTGTTCAGCCCCCCTCGGTTGAAGAATTGCGCAAGCGACTGGTTTCGCGCTCCACCGATGCTCCGGAAGTGATTGAAAAACGGATTGCCAAGGCAGAATATGAATTAACTTTTGCCGGTAAATTCGATGTAATTATCGTAAACGACAATCTGGAAAAAGCATTTGAAGACGCTGTGCAATGCATCCGGGAATTTATAACTAAAGAAAAATGATTAAAACTGGACTTTACTTTGGCTCATTCAATCCCATCCACATTGGTCACATGGCCATAGCCAACTACATGGTCGAATTCACCGAAATCGATCAGCTTTGGTTTGTAGTAAGTCCGCAAAATCCGCTCAAGAAGAAAAAAACACTGCTCGACGATTACCAAAGGCTCGAACTGGTAAACCGGGCCATTGGTGACGATTTGCGGTTCCGGGCCTCGAAAGTTGAATTTAATCTGCCAAAACCTTCCTACACCATCGACACACTGGCCTACTTAAGTGAGAAATATCCGACTCACCAGTTTTTTATCCTGATGGGTTCAGACAACCTGGACAGCATTCACAAATGGAAAAACTCGGAAGTGCTGTTGGCCAATTACGACATCATTGTTTATCCGCGCCCGGGTTTTAATCCCGAATCTGCAAAAAAATATCCACGCGTACAGGTTGCCAATGCGCCACTCATGGAAATTTCATCCACGTTTATCCGCGAATCAATCAAAGAAGGAAAAGAAATCAGGCACTTCCTTCCCTACCGCAGCTGGGATTATCTGCAGCAAATGAATTTTTATAAAAAGTAAAATAATCTTTTCAGGGTAATTGAACTAGTCGAAAGGTCTTCCACCTGTTCCTTTCCCTCTCGCAATTATTTCGGTTTCTCCAGGCCTATCCCCGGTTGGCCAACCTTTTGAAATAATAATCTCGTCCAAATCATCATCTGACTTCCGTTGTTTTACCCTAATCTTTTTGTTAAGTTTTTTGAATTCCTTGTTTTCAGATTTCTGTTCTTCCTTAACTTTTTTTGGGCTGTCCATAATCATACATTTTGAGATATAAAAACAATTAATGTAACAACGCCGGATATTAAACAAGCTAAACTTCCGGCGTTTAATCCCATGGTTGCTGAATTAAAAACCATTCGCATTCGATCCAGCTTACCTTGGTCCAATTTGCTTTCTTTCCCCTTTTTTGTCCGGATAATGTCATTAGTAACTTTCAAATCAAGTTTATTAGCATAATAACCAGTGACCTGAGAAACCAAATTCATAATTAATGAAAGGCCGAAAAGAAACCAGGTGAGTTTTAAAAGAAACGGATTTACATTATCCATATTCCCAATAATATCTTTTACAAAACCAATAGAAAGCAACAAACCACTGGATGAAAGAGAGATAATCAGAATATCAAACCGTTCAATTGAATAGTCAATTGCTTTTTGAGTGGATTCTGCATATTTCTCCAACCGTCTGACAAAGTCTTTGTCAGCCTTTTTATTTTGATCAGATTTCAGTTCATTCATACTTGATTCAAGTTAAAATTCAAAAATCGAATAAAATGAATTACGGAAATCTGCGATTATTTGTTCCATCCAGATTCTTTATCCTATCCTTCAACGATAGAAAATAACCAAATACGATGTTGGAAAATGAAACAAGACATGGAAATTCTTCAAAACTCATCCAAATATTTCTATATTTGCATACGTTTAAAACTCCGAGTTTCAGCAGCTAAGTGCTTCGCATAAGTTCCTGAAAACCGATGGGTTGAATGTGGAAACGCTTCAGCCTCCCGATTCCGTCAGTTGACGGATGACTTTGGAAAGGAGAAAATGACTTCCACACTTGCGGTTTGTCAGCAAAATACTCCTTCCTGATTATTTTTTTTGATGAAGGATAGTTGAATGACACCAATTTCAGAAAATATTATTTTGATTTCAGGCTCTGGAAGAAACGTGGGTAAAACCAGTTTTATCCGGAAATTGATTGAACAAAATGCGGCTCAAAATCTGGCTGCCATCAAAATCACACCACACTTTCACGAACCAACCGATGCCCTGATTCCGATTGAAGTCAACGACAATTTTCGTGTCTATCGTGAAACCGATCGACAATCAGGAAAAGACAGTTCGCTGTTTCTTCAGTCGGGTGCCGAAATGGTGCTGTATATCCAAACCACTGATGCGTATTTGGGACAGGCATTTTCAATCGCAGTCAATCAGCTCAGACCAAATCAGCCAATTATTACCGAATCGGCTGCATTACGCAAATTCATCACACCCGGACTTTACCTTTTCATTCAGAAAATCGACACTGAAATGAAATCTTCTGCGATCGAAATGCAGAAACTGGCAGACACAGTCATTCTTTCTGATGGTCAGTCATTCAGTGTAAATCCTGAAACTTTTATTTACAATCAAAACTGGAAAACCAAATGATAAGCCTGGAAGAAGCCATCGAGATAGCCTTTTCGAAAGCACTTACTTTCGATACGGAACCAGTTGATTTTATGCAATCGACCGGTCGCATTCTGGCTCAGGATGTTTTTGCCGATGCCGACATGCCGCCGTTCAACAAATCGGCCATGGATGGATATGCCTGTCAGCGCGCCGACCTTGGAAAAGAATTGTCGGTGCTCGAAATCATTCCGGCCGGCCAAACACCGACTCAAATTATTGGCTCCGGACAATGCAGCAAAATCATGACCGGCGCCCAGGTTCCTGAAGGTGCTGATACTGTTTTTATGGTCGAATATTCCGAAGAAACCACCCCCGGAAAGGTTCGTTTTACGGGCGAAAAGACAAATTCGAACATTTGTATGAAAGGTGAAGATCTGAAACATGGCGATCTGGTTTTAAACTCCGGAACTCTGCTGAAAGCTCAGCACATCGCGATTCTCGCGTCAGTTGGCTGCACCAAACCACAGGTGCGCAAAAAACCGGTTTGCGGAATCATTTCAACAGGTTCCGAACTGGTCAATCCTGAAGTTAAACCCGGTCTTTCACAGATCCGCAACTCAAACGGTCCGCAGCTTTTTGCCCAGGCACATCAGCACGGATTTCCGGTAAATTACTACGGCATCGTGCCCGACGATGAGCAGCTGACGAAATCGCTGATTGAAAAATCGGTTTCCGAAAATGACGTGACCATCCTTTCTGGTGGCGTTTCGGTTGGCGATTTTGATTTTGTACCGCAAATTATCAGGGAACTGGGATTCGAAATCCATTTCAGCAAAATAAATATCAAGCCGGGACAGCACACCACTTTTGCCTCAAAAGACAATAAATACATCATTGGCTTACCTGGAAATCCGGTTTCGTCGTTTATACAGTTCGAGGTTTTTGTGCTGCCTTTTCTCCGGAAACTAATGAATTATGAGCAGTCGCAAATCGAAATTTCGCTGCCTGTAAATCACGACTTCAGGAGAAAAAAATCGGATCGTGCAGAATGTTTACCCGTTGTAATTACTCCTGAAAATGAAGTTCAGCTGGTAAATTATCACGGTTCTGCTCACATTCATGCATATCATCAGGCTTTTGGATTCATAACTATTCCAGCCGGAAAAACAGAAATCATAAAAGGAGAAATTGTACATGTTCGACCGCTATAACCGATCAATCAACTATTTGCGGATTTCGGTAACCGACCGCTGTAACCTGCGCTGCACCTATTGTATGCCTGAAGATGGCATTCAGTTGCTCGATCACGCCGACATATTAAGTTTCGAGGAAATCGCGGAATTTACCCGGCTGGCCGTTGCCAACGGAATTGCAAAAGTCCGGTTGACCGGTGGCGAACCGCTGGTCAGGAAAGACATTGTGGAACTTGTTGCCATGCTGGCCGAAATTGACGGACTGGAAGATATCTCGATGACCACAAACGGGATTTTGTTGCCCAAATTTGCCAAAGATCTGAAAAAAGCAGGACTTAACCGGATCAACATCAGTCTCGATACAGTAAATCCGGATAAATATTGCCAGATCACCCGAAATGGAAATTTATCGGATACTTTGGATGGAATTGAGGCCGCTCATCAGGCAGGATTAAACCCGATTAAAATAAATTGCGTACTGCTCGGACAGCCGGATGAAGAAACCCGGCAGCTGAAAGAATTTTGCGAAGAGCGAAATCTGGATCTCCGTTTCATTCATCAGATGAACCTGAAAACCGGGGAATTTTCGACCGTTGAAGGTGGCGAAGGTGGAAATTGCAGCAAATGTAACCGGGTTCGGTTGCTGGCAAACGGCGACATCAAACCCTGTTTGTTCAGCGATTTATCGTACAACATCCGAAAACTTGGTCATCAGGAAGCATTGCTGCTCGCACTTGGGAACAAACCCCGAAGCGGAACCTACAACAAGTCAGGCGAATTTTACAACATTGGAGGGTGACAAAGTGGCCAGTTTTCAGTCACCGTTTTCAGTAAATACAAAACAAAATTGATTACAAATTAGTGAAAATCTAAAAATATGCTTTTCACTCCTCCCCTCCGGGGAGGTTGGGAGGGGCTCTAATTAAACATGAAGAAATTAACCCATACCGACGAAAAAGGAAAGGCAAAAATGGTTGATGTCAGCCAGAAGCCAGACCAGGAAAGGGAAGCCGTAGCCAAAGGTTTTATCCGGCTTCAGCCCGAAACTGTTGAACTGATTAAACAGAACCTGATCAAAAAAGGCGATGTGCTGACCATCGCAGAAATTGCAGGAATTCAGGGGGCCAAACGAACCGGGGAACTCATTCCGCTTTGTCATCCGCTGCAACTCTGGAAAATTGATGTGCGGTGCACCCTTCAGGAAAATGGAGTGGAAGCCGAATGCACCACGCTTTGTGTAGGTAAAACCGGTGTTGAAATGGAAGCGCTGACCGGTGTGAATGTGGCACTGCTCACCGTATACGACATGTGCAAAGCTGTCGACAAGGAAATGGTGATGGAAAATATCCACTTGATTTCTAAAACAAAAAGCCACCTTCTTGTTCCCCCGAAGGGGAATGATTGATTCTGCAGATTGAACCGCGTTAGCTCCGTTAGGAGCGACATATTAATAGCCCCGGCTTTCAAGCTGGGGTAAAGCGAGATATTGATGTATTCGCGCCGTGCAATTAAATTAATAAGAGCAAATCTCTATTTTTGGCGCAACAGCTCAACAGCTTCTAAGAGATCAATAAAATAAGAAAACCCAATAAAATAATGACAACAATAAAAATCCTTTCTGTAAACACTTCCATAAAAAAAGGCACCGTAAAAAAACCGGTCGATTCGATTCAACTCTCCGGAATTGGCGTAGCCGGCGATGCACATTCAGGCAAATGGCACCGGCAGGTCAGTCTGCTGGCTTCGGAAAGCATTTCCAAATTTTCGGAAGAAGCCGGTCGCAAAATTAAGTTTGGCGAATTTGCTGAAAACATCACTACCGAAGGACTTTTGCTTCACGAATGTCGACCGCTCGACCGCTTTGTAAATGAAACGGTTGAATTGGAAGTGACCCAGATTGGTAAAAAATGTCATGGCGATAATTGTTCTATTTTCCGAGAAATAGGAAATTGCGTGATGCCCAAAGAAGGGATTTTTGCCCGGGTAATCCGGAATGGTGAATTGAAAGCCGGCGACGAATTCAAATACCGGCCAAAATTTGTGAATATTCACATCATTACATTGAGCGACCGTGCCAGTGCCGGCGAATATGCAGATAAAAGCGGACCGCACATCAAATTACTCTCCGAAACTTTTTTAGCAAAAATTAAACGTCACTCAGCTATCACCAACCATTTGATTCCGGATGATCCGGAGAAATTAACGCAGTTGGTAAAGGATGCCATTTCTTCCGGAGCTGATGTTGTTTTTACCACCGGCGGTACAGGAATCGGGCCCCGTGATTTTACTCCAGATACGATCCGTCCGATGCTCGATAAAGAAATCCCTGGCATCATGGAATTAATCCGTGTCAAATACGGAACGGAAAAACCTGCTGCCTTGCTTAGCCGCGGAATTGCAGGCGTTTCAGGAAAAACCCTGATTTACACCATGCCCGGAAGCGTAAAGGCTGTGACGGAATATTGCCACGAAATTCTGCCAACCATCGAACACTCACTCTATATGCTGAATGAAATTGACAGTCATTAAAATTGTAAAATCAAGACTGTTCCGGCTATAAAAAATCATTTCTGAACTGCTGTTTATTATCCGCTTTCAAAAACAAAACCTGATTTATAACTGTTTAAGCAGGAATAATTACTAAATCCGGAAATCATGAAACGAAGAAATTTTATTGCGCTTGTCGGAACATCACTGGCAGCAGCTCCTGTGTGGGCAAGTGCTTTCAACAGTAGTTTGCCTGTACAAAAAGCTGGCGAATGTATTTTTCCTGAGTTGCCATTTGCCTACAATGCGCTTGAACCGTATATCGACGCACAAACCATGGAAATTCATTACACCAAACACCACAAGGCATATTACAATAATTTCATGGCGGCAATAAAAGATACCCCCGCTGCAAACATGGAACTGAAAGATCTTTTTGGTGGTGTCAGTAAACAGAGTGCAGCAATCAGGAATAACGGCGGTGGATTTTACAACCACATGCTTTTCTGGGAAAATTTGAGCCCTGAAAAAACCAATCCATCATCAAAACTTGAAGCTGCCATTGTAAAAGATTTTGGTTCGATGGAAAAGTTTAAAGATGAATTTGCCTCTGCAGCTAAAAAACAGTTCGGAAGCGGATGGTCGTGGCTCGTGGCAGGAAAAGACGGAAAATTATTTGTCACCGGCAGCCCAAATCAGGACAATCCGTTGATGGATGTGATGGCAAAAAATGGAACTCCACTGCTTTGTCTCGATGTTTGGGAACACGCCTATTACCTGCATTACCAAAACCGCCGGGCCGAATATGTAGATAATTTCTGGAATGTGGTGAACTGGGAAACGGTAAACAAACGGTACGAAAACAGTTAATTTCAAATCAGATTAGATCAAAATAGTGAGCGGGTGACTTTGAGTCATCCGCTCACAATCTTTTCGGCATTTCCAACTTTTGTTTTTTATACCTTGCACTACTCAAAACTCTTGTATCATGATTAAAAATACAGTCATCATCGGAGCCGGAAATCTGGCCACACAACTGGCTCTGTCCCTGCAAGAAAAAGCGGTTCCGGTCAGGCAAATATACAGCCGAACCATTGAGTCTGCCCGGGAACTTGCCGAAAAAGTAAATGCAGATTTCACGAATGATTTATCGCAAATCTATCCGGATGCTGATTTGTATGTGATTGCGGTAAAGGATTCAGCCATTCAGGAAGTATTGGAAAACCTGTCACTGGATGAAAACAGCCTGATTGTTCACACGGCCGGAAGTGTTTCGATGCAGGTTTTGGATGGTTTCAGCCTGAATTACGGGGTATTTTATCCGCTTCAGACTTTTTCGAAAGTACGAAAAGTCGATTTTTCTGTGATTCCCATTTGCATCGAAGCCAATCACCCCTGGAGTTTGGTTAAACTACAGGAACTTGCTGCAATTCTATCCGGAACGGTCCGGCAAATTAATTCAGAGGAACGAAAAACACTCCATTTGGCTGCTGTGTTTGCCAATAATTTTGTGAATCACTTTTATGCCGTTAGTGCAAACATTCTTCAGGATAAACATTTGAATTTTGATTTATTAAAACCACTGATTCTCGAAACAGCAGAAAAAGTTCAATCCCTTCAACCCGTTGATGCACAAACCGGACCCGCCCAACGAAACGATGAAGCAGTCATTAACGCGCAATTAAATCTGCTACAGGATAGACCTGAGTTTCAGAAAATCTATAGTTTTGTGACTGAAAGTATTTTTCAGTTTCACCAAAAACACGACCATGGCCTTCTTTAAAGAACGACTTAAAACTATCAAGGCACTTATTTTCGACGTCGATGGCGTTCTGTCGATGGACACCTCTCCATTGGACGAAAACGGAGATCCGGTGCGC
>JBASYJ010000207.1:0-4029 GCA_049277435.1 Prolixibacteraceae bacterium | reverse complement strand
CACTTTTTTGTAGAGACGCACGGCCGTGCGTCTCTACAAAAATGAACCTGCAATAACCGTCTAAATTTAGCTAAATACGGTAAGTTGGCTCAAAAATACTGGATTACAGATTCTACTCAACCAATTCACATTCAATCCACCCCCACTGCGGAACATTTAAATTCAGGGAATTCCCATCAATATTCCAGGATGTGACCTTGGGAAGTGTGGAAACAAGTTTTATCGAAAACTCGCTGTCGCAGCAGATTTTGGTGCAGCCTGTGGGGCCAATCGATAGTTTTGATTCAAAGCCTGGAGTAAACGTTCCCAAACAATGATTGACATCAAGTTCCAATTGATATGTTCCATTCGGATTAAACGTTATCAGAATTTGATTTCCTTCAATTCTGGGATAAGCCACCGATTCAATCGACATGAATGTCCTGACTTCCCAGGTATGAAAAATTGAATCAGCAACTGTTTCCTTATCTTTATGACAGGATATCAGGAGGATAAGTAAAGTTATAACTGTCAGACTTTTGAAAATCGGTTTCATCGCTTTTTTCTTATTCAGACGAAATATTGAATGCTTAAGTTGCGTATGGCTTCGCCTATATTAAGCCCATTCTTCCGGCGTACTGAACAGCTTCTGCCGTATTGCTGACTTCCAGTTTTTCGATAATCCGCTGACGGTGCGTATTGACTGTATTTACAGAAATAAACAACTGGTCGGCAATCTGTTTGCTGATTAATCCTTTGGCTAAAAGTTGCAGTATTTTCTGCTCCCTGAAACTTAGTTTGTGTTCCGTGATTAATTTCGAAGATGGGAAATGGTACAATTCTCCGGTTAAGGTATTAACCAAACGGTACCTGCACATGGAATTCAAATCCTGATCGGGCGAAATATCCAGAATACTCAACGACAGCCATACATTACCCAACTTATCGAGTTCGAGTAACTTGTGTTGTTCAATGACCCGAATGTAGTTTCCGTCTTTGCCCATTGTCCGGTAATCCATAATCAGTTTGATGAATTTCATCTGTTCGCGCCACACCGGATCGACCCGTAAAATCAGTTCGAAAAATTGCCATGAAACCTGGTTCAGATGAGCCAGATCGTCGGGATGCATGCGCTGATTGATGTATTCGTTATCGGGGGCAGCAATTTTTTCAGGATCCCAACCCAGCAAATCAGAAAAGTTTGGCGACAGATAAACATGTTCCATTTCAGCCAGATCGAAAATTGAAACGACGCTGTTGTGAATCACATTCAAACTTTCAAGAAAACGAATGTGCTCCTTCAGGATTGAATAATCGAGCTCTTCCTTTTTGAAAAGCTGGTTGATCTGACTGTGTATTTCCTGGTTTTCATCCATAAATTACTGATTTATCAGTATTGATTCAGTTTCCTGCAGTTTGCAAATTTGTATCAAACAAGTTGGAAACGAAGATTCGTCTAACAAAAGTATAAAACCGACGACAACCTTCAAGCTAAATTTCAGGTAAAACAGAAGCCATGCACAGAAAACAGTCATATCTATTTTTGTTTTTTCTCCTTTGCTCAATTTTCGCAATTTCTCAGGAAAACGGACAAACCATCAAGGGTACAGTCGTTGATGCTGTGACCCAGATTCCTCTTCCGGGGGCATCGGTAATGATACTGGATCGTCAGCCCACTCTGGGAACCATCACCGATGCCAACGGAAATTTCAGGTTTTGGAACATCAGGCCAGGGCGTTACAACATTCAGGTGAATTTTATGGGTTACGAAAATTTCGTTTTCCGCGAAGTGCTGGTCGGCTCCGGAAAAGAAGTGGTTTTAAACGCCGGATTAAAAGAATCGCCACAGGAAATTGAAGAAGTAAAAGTTACTGCCCGGACATCAAAAGAACAGGCTGCAAACCCGATGGCCACAATCAATGCCCGGCAATTAAGTGTCGAGGAAGCCAGCCGTTATGCCGGAGGTTATGATGATCCGGCCCGGCTGGCAGGCTCTTTTGCCGGGGTTGCTTCCGAAATGGGCAACAACGGAATCGTCATCCGCGGCAATTCGTCGCGCTACATGCTCTGGAAAATGGAAGGCGTTGAAATTGCCAATCCAACCCATTTTGCTGATGTGATTGCTTTTGGAGCCGGCGGCATCACCGCACTGAGTTCACAGATGCTGGCCAACAGCGATTTTTATACCGGTGCGTTTCCGGCAGAATACGGGAACGCCCTTTCCGGAGTGTTTGATGTGAAACTGCGCACCGGCAACGCCGATAAACGTGAGTCGGCTTTCCAGATCGGTGGTATCGGGATTGATGTTTCGTCGGAAGGACCATTACGGAAAGGCGGGAAATCCTCGTATTTATTCAACTACCGCTATTCAACCCTGGCTTTGCTCAAACCACTCATTCCTCCTGAAGCCGGAATAATCAAGTACCAGGATTTGTCGTTTAAATTAAATTTTCCGACCAAAAAGGCCGGGACATTCGTAATTTGGGGAATCGGCGCGATGGATGCACAAAGCCGCGATGCCATTACCGATCCCGGGAAATGGAAGGATAAAACAGACAAGGAATCCTTCAAGCTGAATCTGAAAAACGGCGCACTCGGGCTAACACACAAACTGATTCTGAATTCGACCAGCTACCTGCATTCCAGCTTGTCGGCTTCAGGAAACGGAATAAAAACCAATTTTCACGAATTGGATCAGCAGACCGAACTTCAGCCACGCGAAAGTGTACTGAACAATACCTGGATACTGAGTGCATCGACCACCCTCAACCACAAGTTTGGATCGCGGCATTTTAATAAAACCGGGCTGGTTTTTAACCGTCATTTTTATCAGGTCGACAACCGGGAAACTGCAGTTTTGGGAGAACCTTTGGGAATATCCGTTCTGGAAGAAGGGAACACCGGTTCCTTGCAGGCTTTCAGCCAGTCGAACATCCAGATTGGCACTGATCTGGAAATCAACGCCGGCATTTTTGCACATTATTTAAGCCTGAATAAAGAACTGAGCCTTGAACCGCGTATGGGACTGAAATGGAAAGCCGCAGCCCAACATTCGTTTGGACTGGCATACGGTTTAAACAGCCGGATTGAAATGATTGGGTTCTATCTCGCCCGTCAGCAAAGCGGTTCAGGATTTATCCAGCCCAACAAAAACCTGAAAATGTCGAAAGCTCATCATTTTGGTCTGGCCTGGGACTGGGCCATTAATTCGGATTTGCGCCTGAAAGTTGAACCTTATTTTCAGTATCTGTTCGATATCCCTGTCGTACCAAACAGCTATTTTTCGCTTCAAAATCTGGAACTGGACTGGTTCTTCAATGAAACTCTGGTAAATAAAGGAACCGGAACAAATACCGGAATCGATTTCACCCTGGAACGATTCCTGAAAAATGATTTTTATTATTTGTTCACTGCTTCCATTTTCGATTCGAAATACAAAGGCGGCGATGGAATTACCCGAAACGGACTGTACAACAAACATTTCATTTTTAACTTTCTGGCCGGAAAAGAATGGCAAACAGGTAAATCGAAACAAAACATTTTGGGACTGAACGGCCGATTCACCTACATGGGGGGTGACCGGCTGACTCCTATTCTGGAATCGGAATCGGTCAGTCAGGGTGAAATTATATACGACTACAGCAAAGCATTTTCAGGAAAAGAAAAGAACGCAACTGTGCTCTCGTTTAGTATTTCGTACCGGATAAACAAATCCAATCACGCCGGAATCTGGTCGTTTCATTTGCTGAATGCTTTGGGAATGGCCGAATTCAGGGGATATGAAATCAATGACCAAACCGGACTTCCGGAGAAAAAATCTGACCGGATTGTGGTTCCGAACCTGAGCTATAAAATTGAATTTTAAGATCTGTAACAAATAGTGAGGGAGTGACTTCGAGTCACCCCCCTCACTAAAATAATCATTTGAGTCACCTCCTCATTAAAATTCAACCTTTCTTTACTTCGCGAACTCCGGTTGTTCCCCCACCTTTTAAAGTCAGTTCCACAGGTGGGTTGGTTTTCCAGGCTCCGTTGGTAAAATCGGGCACA